>CALKXV010000017.1 GCA_938005545.1 uncultured Paracoccaceae bacterium | reverse complement strand
ATCTCCCTAAGGCCTTGAAGGGTAACGTGGTTTTTGGTGTTCGAACACCATTCTCGCGGTCATAGGCAATTGGCTCCAGAAACGCCAAATTCAGCACGGTTCGTTTCCATGCGAGATCACCTTTCTTCCATATTTCCCAAGAGTTTGAGAGGAATCGTACGGCGTGTTCGAACATTTCCTCGAAGGTTTGCTTCGGACCCGTCGGATTTGCGGCTTTTTCAGCTGAAACGAGCTTGTCTTCTTCGAGCTTTGCGATGCGCTTCTCATAAGCTGCAATCACCGATGGTTGGGGCTGCCGCGCTTTGTGAATCATGCCGCTGACAAAAATAGACTTGATCACAGGCGACCAAGGACGGGCTGTCTTTGGTCAGATAACTTGACGCGCCGAGACGACGCCGCACCCCAGTCTTACAAATCTAGAGTTGAACCGTCGCGGCTGCGTGCGCGTCGGGGTCTGTTTCCTTTTGTTTTTCGCGTGCGTGTGAACTCGGCTTTCCGTTCTTCGCGACTTCTCCGAACCGATTGATCGATTTGCTTTGTGTCTTGCTTGAGTTCCGTCTCGATGGATTTGCGACGGGCAGCGATAATGGCTTGTCGCTCCTTGGTACGATCCTGATCGGTTTTAGCACGGGTATTTTGCTCAACACGAAGCATAGCCTGCTGTTGTGCAGGAAACCGCAGAGAATGGCCACAACTGTGCCACCCACCCCGAGTGCCAGTAGTTTACTCTGCAACTTTTTGACTTTCGTAAAAAGTAGAGTTCGCCCAGTTTAAACACGCTCACCAAATCTAGGTTGTGCATGATCAGGCACTGAACATTCTTAAATGAGCTCTAGCTAGTCCACCAGTGCAAATCCAGTGATTAGCTGTTTCAAGCCAATTGATGCGCCTATAAAAATCGCTACGAAAGCTACCGGAGCACTGAAGGCCAGGACAGAAAAAGCCGAGATTCCTTGTCCAACACTACAGCCAACTGCCAGAATCGCCCCGGGCCCCATAATAGCCGCACCAAGGATTTGACGCCGCAGCTCTCGTGGGTCTTCGCAGGCTTCCCAGCGGAAGTGGCCTTTTGAGTATGAGCCGATCGCGGCTCCTATTACGACTCCCAGAACCGAACCCACGCTGAAGGACAGGGCATTTCCAGATGCCGTCATGGTGTAGAAAATCGTATCACCAATAGGCGCGGCAAATGTGTGGGTTTCGATCGGTTCGACGTCAAACCCGGTTGTGGCGACCCAGTACGTTCCGACCCAGCCAGTGACGATGGCAAGGCCCACGACGCTCCCCCAAATCATTTGGCTGTAAGATCTGCGCATTTCGGCAGACGCGCAGGCGATGGCCAATATGGAGCCGCCGGTAATTAATCCTGTCACAAGAGGTGAGATGCCAACTGTTTCCAACAGTTGTGTAAGTCCTTGCGGAGACGTGGCGCCGGTTTCGACTGGAAAAAGCCAAACGCGCGTATGGGCCAGAGGACCGGACATCACGAAATAAGCCGAGAGCCCCATGACCAATACGATGACAAAAGACCTTAAGTCGCCGCCGCCAAGGCGAGCCAGCGCGCCGTAGCCGCAATTACCACTGAGCGCCATACCATAGCCGAAAGCCAACCCACCAATGATCGTGCCGAGCGGGTTCCAAACACGATCCAGATAGGCGCTTTCTGTGCTGTCAAAGAGGTTCGAAAAGAGTGCTAGATGGGTGCCGATGATGGCAACACCGATGGCAATTGCCCACATACGCAGGCGTCGATCATCTGCGCCATAAAGAACATCCTCAATTGCACCAAGAGTGCAGAACCGTCCAATTCGGGCGGCTAGCCCAAGTGCGACGCCGCCTATCAGACCGATGAGTGCAGTTGTGTTCGCTTCGCCAAGCAGTTCCAGCATTTGTTCCCTCCAGGACTAAACGCTGGTGATGCGTTTGGTTAGTCTTCCCTGCAGAACAGGTCGTAGACCACTTCCATGATTTGCTTGGGACGGTCATCTGTCAAGCTGTAGTATATTGCTTTGCCGTCTCGACGGGGCGTCACAAGGCCTTCAAGCCGTAAGCGTGTGAGCTGTTGTGAGACGGCGGCTTGGCGGGCAGAAAGCAATTCTTCGAGTTCGGTCACGGATTTTTCGCCTGACACAAGGTGACACAGGATCATCAAGCGCCCCTCATGGCTGATCGCCTTGAGGAAGTTAGAAGCGCGTTGCGCATTTCCGACCATCCGGTCCATGTCTTCGGCGCGCATGTTCTTGTTAAAAACAGGCAAGCGCGATCCGGGCGTCGTTTTTGTGTCAACTTCAGGTGTCATATCAAGTGTCATAATGAGTTAGCTCGCTTGATCCAAGTCTATATCGGCACGTTCGAACATCATCCCCAACAAGCCCCAGAAAAAGTCTGCGCCCGGATATCCTTCGATCCGACCAACTTCTTTTCCGTCCTCGACGAGAATGAAAGTTGGTGTGAAATGCACGCGTTTTTCGAATGCGACGTCGGGCGTTTCACTATGCAGATCATAGCGTTGCAACGGTGCAATGCGCCCTTCGGCTGTCTTGGGGTAGATATGTGCGATTTCTTCATTCCATTTGGCGCACCAAAAGCAACCATCCTCTTCAGCCATCAGCAAGTATGGGTCCGCCATGGCTGCCAGAGGCACAAGGCCAGCCAGAGAAACCGCAAGCGTTTTCAGCATCGTCGTTTGAGCCTCTCATTGACGTTTCTATTTAATACATCATAATCTAATTTGTGAATATTTCAAGGCGAGAGGCGGTCCTGGCGTGTTTGATGTCACTTATTTCGGCGCTTTGGCTGCGGGTTTGTTGTCTTTTCTGTCGCCCTGCATACTGCCGATTGTACCGTTCTACCTAAGCTATCTTGCGGGGGTGGGGATGAATCAAATCGCAGCTGACGCGGAGGTTTCGCGCGCCGTGCGGTTTCGCGCCTTTCTTGCGGCCTGTTGCTTCGCATTTGGTGTGATTACCGTTTTCGTGGGGCTTGGTGCGACGGCCACTGTGTTCGGAGGGTTGGTCCGCGAATACTTCGACGTCCTGAGGTGGGTCGCTGCGGCGATCATCATTGCCATGGGGCTGCACTTTCTGGGCGTTGTTCGTATTGGCTTTCTTTATCGACAGTTTCGCGCAGATGCGGGGCAAACCTCTAACGTCGGTCTTGTCGGAGCCTATGTCATCGGTTTGGCGTTTGCCTTTGGCTGGACACCCTGCGTTGGTCCAGTGCTGGCGGCCATTCTGTTCACTGCCGCCGGACAAGAAAGTGCGGGGCAGGGCGCGATGCTTCTGTTTTCTTATGGTCTGGGCATGACCTTGCCCTTCATCGCAGCGGCCTTGTTCATCGGGCCTTTCATGAATTGGATGGTACGGTTTCGACTCCATCTGGGTTTGATCGAAAAACTGATGGGGGCTTTGCTTGTTCTCTTTGGTGTGCTGATCGCCACCAATTCCATCAACATTATTGCGCAATGGATGCTGGAGCACATCCCGTGGTTCGGCACCATTGGCTAAATTCAAAGGAGACCTTCACATGAAACGACTTCTCACATTTCTATGCGCGATCTGTTTTGCAACCAGTCTGTTTGCGGCCGAGCTTGGGGATGACGGTCTTCATAAAGCGCCTTGGATGCGCGACACCTTCAAGGACTTGAGCGAAGACCTTGCCGAAGCCACGGCAGAGGGCAAACGGCTGATGGTCCTCGTCGAGCAGCGGGGGTGTATCTATTGCAAAAAGATGCACGAAGAAGTCTTCGTGGTTCCGGAAATCGCTCAGTACATCGAAGACAACTACTTCGTTGTACAAATCAATATGTTCGGGGACGTAGAGGTCACCGATTTTGATGGTACGACGCTTCCCGAGAAAGATATGGTCAAACGCTGGGGCGCTCTATTTACACCCAGCATCTACTTTTTCCCGGAAGATGTAGGGGAGGGGCAAAGCGCATCTCAGGCGGTGGTGGCAAATATGCCGGGTGCCTTTGGCCGTTGGACAACACTCAATATGCTCACTTGGGTCGTTGAGAAGGGATACGACGGAGATGAACCTTTTCAGAAGTACCACGCGCGGAAATTTGAAAAACAACAGGGCTGATCTCTTAGCTTGCGCGCAACAAAATTACTCAAAATGCTGCGGTTGCAAACAAATTAACAAAATCAATTAATAGAATTTGTTGTTGCGTTGGCGTGAATGAGTGCACTAGTGTATCGGCAAGCAAAAAGTGGGAATCGACCCTAGGGAGGGCGTATGTATTTCAGACTTGGACTTAGTTTCGCAGCGGTTATTTGTGCCACGGTCGCAGTTTCGGAGGAAGTAAAGCCGACAGAGGTTTTGTTTGTTGACGGAGCGGTCGAAGCGTCGCTCTCGGGACAGCCTGGGGATCCATCTTCCGGAGCAGACATCATGAACAAAGGTGCAGGGAACTGCATTGCTTGCCACCAGGTGTCCGCCTTGGCGCATTTGCCTTTTCAGGGTGAAATTGGTCCCCCGCTCGATGGTGTTGCGGATCGTTGGTCTGAAGCAGAGCTTAGAGGCATCGTAACGAACGCTAAGATAATGTTCGAAGACAGTATGATGCCATCGTTCTACAAGACCGAAGGCTTCATTCGTCTCGGCGACGAATACACTGGGAAAGCTCATGGCGGCGGCGAAGTGCAGCCATTGCTAACGGCGCAACAGATTGAAGACGTTGTTGCCTACCTCGTTACACTGAAAGAATAATGACCTTCCAAAATCGGAGTTCAAATCCATGGAAATTACACGGCGAAGAATACTAGAAATCGGCACTGGCGCGTTCGCTTGCGCAGGGTTTTTGGGTTTGCCAGCATTTGCGAGCCTAAGCGATGACGCAATCACTGAATTTACAGGTGGTGCGGAAATGGGTGAAGGCGTTATCACTCTGACCGCCCCTGAAATAGCAGAAAACGGCAACACCGTCCCGATTGGGGTGGACGCACCGGGTGCGGTCGAAGTCTCCATCTTTGCCGATGGAAACCCTGAACCGAAAGTTGCGACTTTCAATTTTGGTCCTCTGAGTGCTTCGCGAGGTGCGTCAACACGTATTCGTCTCGCTCGGACTCAGAACGTTGTAGCAGTTGCCAAGATGGAAGATGGAACATTCCAGATGGTGTCTGCTGAAGTGAAAGTGACCATCGGCGGCTGCGGCGGCTGAACCAAAACTTTATGTGCCTCAAGCAGGCCTTAAACATAGGAGAGACATCATGGCATCTGGTGTAAAACCACGGGTCAAAGTCCCGAAAACAGCGGCAGCTGGCGAGACCATCACCATCAAAACGTTGATTAGCCATAAGATGGAAAGTGGCCAGCGCAAAGACGATGATGGCAACATTATCCCGCGTTCCATTATCAACCGATTCACAGCTGATTTTAATGGCGAAAACGTCATCGACGTGACTCTTGAGCCTGCGATCTCGACCAATCCGTACTTCCAGTTTGACGCGGTTGTTCCTGAGTCGGGTGAGTTCAAGTTTACGTGGTATGACGACGATGGCGATGTCTACGACACCAGCAAAGAAATCACAGTCTCTTAGGTGGATTTGAATTCAGTCTTGGGAGGGACAGAAATGAAAATCGGAGCTTGGACAGCCGTTGCGATGCTGGGTTTGACCAGTGTCACACTCGCTCAAGACGGCAATACCTTGTCAATTGATGGCGAGACAATCGTTACAGAAGCAGTGGCGCCTGCGCATCTGGAAAATCTTGATACGATTTATTCCGGATGGCGTTTTAGAACGTCTGAAACGCAAGCGCTTCAGATTGACGATTTTGATAATCCGGCGATGATTTTCGTCGATCAGGCCTTGGATTTATTTGAGGCGGTCGACGGAAGCGAAGGGAAGTCCTGTTCCTCTTGTCACACCGACGGACCCGAGGAATTCGCTGGCTTGCACGCGTCCATGCCCAAGGTGGTGGATGGAAAATTGGTTGTGATGGAAGACCTGATCAACTCGCACCGTCAGGACGTTATGGGCGCCGAGCCGTGGAAATGGTCCGGCGCAGACATGCAGGCGATGGTGGCTCTGATCGGGTTGCAGTCCCGCGGTACGCCAATGGACGTTACTATTGATGGTGACGCAGCGCCTTTTTGGGAAAAGGGCAAGGAGCTTTACTACACAAGGTTTGGTCAGCTTGAGATGTCTTGCGCGAATTGCCACGAAGACAATTACGGAACTATGATCCGTGCGGATCATTTGAGCCAGGGTCAAATTAACGGTTTTCCGACATATCGTTTGAAGCAGGCTAAACTAATCTCGCGTCACAATCGATTCCGCGGCTGCATTCGCGATACACGTGCGGAGACTTTCGCCGAAGGGTCGGACGAATTCCGCGCTCTAGAACTTTACGTCGCGAGCCGATCCAATGGTTTGCATGTCGAGACACCCGCAGTTCGCCAGTAGGCCAAACTATAATTGAGGCCTCGTCTTTCACGGGGCTTTCAAACCCCTTTCGCATTCACGCATGCGCATATGTTTTGGAGTCCAATAGCATGATCTCGCGTCGCGATTTTTTACAGGTTGGTATGGCAGCCTCTGCCATTTTCGGTATATCTGGGTTTGGTAATTGGGCTCGCATGGCCGCCCAGCAATCCGTTACTCAGGATCAATTGCTGGAGTTCGAGACATTTGGAAATGTCTCCTTGATCCATATCACGGATATTCATGGCCAGCTAAAGCCCATCTACTTTCGCGAACCTTCAATAAATATTGGAGTCGGCGCTAACAAGGGCGCCGTGCCGCATGTCACCGGCGCTGATTTTCGTAAACTCTATGGGATCGCAGATGGCAGCCCCAGCCACTACGCTCTCAGCTCTGGCGATTTCTCATCTCTGGCGCAGGGGTATGGTCGCGTTGGTGGGCTTGATCGCGTCGCGACAGTGATCAACTCCATTCGTGCGGATCGGCCTGATGCGATCCTGCTTGACGGCGGTGATACATGGCACGGCTCTTACACCACGTGGAAAACCCAGGCGCAGGACATGGTCAATGTCATGAACGCGCTCGAACCAGACGCCATGACATTCCATTGGGAATTCACGCTCGGCAGCGAACGGGTCACAGAACTCGTCGAAAAATTGCCGTTCGCGGCGCTCGGCCAGAATATCTTTGACGCAGAATGGGATGAACCGACAAAGATGTTCCCTCCCTACAAAATGTTCGAGCGCGGCGGCACCAAAATCGCCGTTATCGGTCAGGCGTTCCCCTATATGCCAATTGCGAATCCGGGGTGGATGTTCCCGGAATTCTCCTTTGGCATCCGTGATGAGAACATGGCGGCGATGGTCGAAGAGGTTCGTTCAGCAGGCGCGGAGTGCGTTGTTGTGCTGAGCCACAATGGGCTTGATGTCGACAAAAAGATGGCCAGTGTGGTGCCGGGGATTGATGTGATCCTGTCCGGTCACACCCACGATGCTTTGCCTGAGCCGATTATCGTCGGCGAAACGATCATCGTTCCGTCCGGGTCAAACGGCAAGTTCGTCAGCCGCGTGGATCTCGATATCCGGGACGGTCGGATGTTGGGCTATCGCACGAAGCTGATCCCGATTTTTTCGGATGTGATTACGCCTGATGCCGAAGTCGCGGCGCTTATAGATAAACAACGCGCGCCTTACGAAACAGAAATGGCAGAGGTGATCGGTCGCACGGAAAGCACGCTCTATCGACGCGGGAACTTCAACGGGACTTGGGATGACGTCATTTGCGATGCGCTCATCAGCGAACGCGACGCGGAAATCGCGCTTAGCCCCGGAGTGCGTTGGGGGCCATCCCTTCTTCCCGGTCAAGATATCACGCGAGAAGACATCTTTGGCGTCACTTCGATGAGCTATGGCGAAGCCTATCGGACAGAATTTACCGGAGAATTCCTGAAAGTCGTGCTTGAAGACGTCGCCGACAATATTTTCAATCCAGATCCCTACTATCAACAGGGTGGTGACATGGTGCGTACTGGGGGCCTCAGCTATCGCATCGATGTGTCGAAGCCCCAAGGCGAGCGCATTTCTAACCTGACCCTTCTCAAAACCGGTGAGTTGATCGACCCGTCACATTCTTATGTCGTGGCTGGGTGGGCCAGCGTGAATGAAGACACAGAAGGCCCACAGATCTGGGATGTGGTGGAAAACCACATCCGCAAGCTTGGCACCGTTACCGTGCAGGATAACAACAGCGTCGACGTGATCGGCGTTTAGAAAAGATGGAGACCTCCTGACATGGATGAGATGTTCAAACCATCCCGTCGTTCCTTCCTGAGAGGCAGCGCTGCTGTAGCCGTGGGATCGGCCGCGGGCGCGGCCGCCGCAGAAGGGCCAGATCCTCTGATCGCGGATCTTCAGGACTGGGCGTCCTATACCGGCGTTGGTGTGGACGAAACACCCTATGGAATGCCGATCAGCTTTGAGAGCCACGTCGTGCGTCGCAATGTGGAGTGGCTGACCGCATCGCCTATTTCTTCGATCAACTTTACGCCCATCCATGCGTTGGACGGTACGATCACACCGCAAGGTTGCGCGTTCGAACGTCACCACTCCGGGGCCATTGAGCTGAGCAAACAAGACTACCGCCTGATGATAAATGGGTTGGTCGATAAGCCGCTTGTCTTCACTTACGACGACATCGAGCGCTTGCCACGCGAAAATCATGTCTATTTCTGCGAATGCGCCGCGAATACAGGCATGGAATGGGCTGGCGCGCAGTTGAACGGTGCGCAATTCACCCACGGCATGATCCACAATATGGAATACACCGGCGTGCCATTGCGGACCCTGCTGAGCGAGGCTGGCGCTGACACTTCGTCAGATAAATGGGTCTATGTCGAAGGCGCAGATGCCTCTTCGAACGGGCGCTCAATCCCGATGGAGAAGGCGCTGGATGATGTTTTGGTTGCCTTCAAGGCGAACGGCGAAGCCTTGCGAATGGAGCACGGTTATCCGGTGCGTCTTGTGGTGCCAGGTTGGGAGGGCAACATGTGGGTCAAATGGCTTCGCCGGATTGAAGTCACTGACATGGCCGTCGAAAGCCGCGAGGAAACGTCCAAATACACCGATGTTTATGAGAATGGCATGGCGCGTAAATGGACATGGGTGATGGATGCGAAATCCGTGATCACGTCGCCAAGCCCACAGATGCCAATTAAGCATGGGCCTGGCCAAATGGTCATTTCTGGCCTGGCTTGGTCGGGTCATGGTCAGATCACGCGCGTGGATGTCTCCAAAGATGGCGGCATCACATGGGAGACCGCTCGTCTTGGAAAGCAGGGCGACACCAAAGCGCTGACACGGTTTTATCTCGACACGCAATGGGACGGAAAACCCATGCTGCTGCAAGCCCGCGCGATAGATGACACAGGTTATGTCCAACCGACAAAAGGCCAGTTGCGCGAACGGCGCGGCGAAAATTCCGTCTATCATAATAACTGTATCCAGACCTGGTACGTCGACGCAGAAGGGAACGCCGAGAATGTCGAAGTCTCCTAATATCTTCATTCCGGCGCTTGGCGGAACCGCACTGATCATCGGTTTGGCTTACGGGATCGCTTCGCGTGATTACGGGGCGGGTAAAATCGAAATTCTTGAAACCCGCGTTCAGCAAGTTGAGGCGCAGGCATCTGTTGCGAGTGAGAAAGCATCGGCGGAATCCGAACGTGCCGCCGAGCTTGAGCAGATGATTGCAGAGGTGCAGGCAGCGGCGGCTGAACGTGTTTCGAGCGAGGCCGATCTTACGACCCCAGCACCGAGAACGGGTGGATCCTACGGCATAGGACGTGCGGCACATTCAGAAGAAATCGCGGTATGGGATGTGGACGTGCTTCCCAATGGGCGTGGCCTGCCAGTTGGGTCAGGCAATGCCTTCGACGGAGAAGAGATCTTTGCCGATAAGTGCGCGTCTTGCCATGGAGATTTCGCGGAAGGTGTCGACAATTGGCCTGTTTTGGCTGGCGGTTTTGATACACTTGCGGATGAAGATCCCGTAAAAACAGTTGGGTCCTATTGGCCGTATTTGTCGACGGCTTACGATTACATTTACCGGTCCATGCCATTCGGAGAGGCCGGAACTCTGACGCCGGACGAGACCTATGCGATTGTTGCATACATTCTGTATTCCAATGATTTGATTGATGACGAGTTCGATCTATCCCAAGCCAATCTGGGATCATTCGAAATGCACAACAAAGACGGATTTGTTGTCGATGATCGTCCAGAGCAGGAATACGCTAAATGGCGGGAAGAGCCGTGCATGGAGAATTGCAAGGAAGAAGTTCACGTTACAATGCGATCCGTCTTTCTTGTCGAGACACCGCCCGAGAGTGGGTCGAACTCTGTGATGAACCACGCGTCCGCAGAGGGGTTACCAAGCTTTACGTCTGAGGGGCCATCTTTCATTCCGGTGGCTGTCGCCAAACCTACAAAACAAGATGAAGCTAACGCAGCCCCTGCAGTTCAAGAAACGGAAACCGAAGACGAAGGCGTAGATCTCATCGCGGCAGGTAAGAAAGTATTCAGAAAGTGCCAAGCCTGCCACAAGGTTGGTGACGGCGCCAAGAATGCGTCGGGGCCGCAACTGAATGGTCTGGTTGGGCGAACAATGGGGTCGACTGACGACTTCAAGTATTCCGGTGTTTTTCTTGCGGCGATGGAAGAAGGTCGAGTGTGGGATGAGGCCGCCCTGGCCGAGTTTTTGGCGAAGCCGAAATCCTACATGAAGGGCACAAAGATGGCTTTCTCCGGCCTAAAGAAAGAGGCCGATATCACCGCTGTAACAGAATATCTGAAATCTTTTGGTGAGTAGGGCGGCGATGAAGCACTCCTTGAAGTTCTCCCTGTCGGTTGCGGCGTCTATGTTAGCCATGGGCGCGGCAGCTGAAATTCCAGGAGATCCGGAACGTGGGCAGCAAGTCTACAAGAAGTGTTCAAGTTGCCACATGGTAGGGCCGGAGGCTCGAAACCGGGTCGGCCCGCCACTCAACAACATTTTGTCGGCGCGCGCCGGAGCGGTCGCGGATTTTAGATATTCCAAAGCACTGAAAGCGGCGGCAGACGACGGACTGCATTGGACTGCAGAGACTTTGGATACCTTTCTTGAGGCACCTAAGGCTGTCATCCCGAAAACGAAGATGAGTTTCCGAGGCCTTAAAAGCAAAGAGGATCGGATCGATCTGATTGCATATCTCGCCACCTTTTCTGGTGGCAGCATGGCAGCGCAGGTCGATGAAGGTTTTAGTGTCCCCTCTGAAATTCTCGCGCTTGAGGGCGATTTGGAATACGGCGAATACCTCGCCTCGGAATGTAAGACTTGCCACCAATCGGATGGCGACAACGATGGTATCCCTGGGATTGTCGGTTGGGAGACCGGAGACTTTGTGACCGCCATGCATGCCTACAAAGAAAAGCATCGCGAAAATCCCGTGATGCAAATGGTCACTGGTCGGTTGGCCGATGACGAAATCGCCGCTTTGGCGGCGTACTTTAAGAGCCTCGGAAACTGAGGCCATATCAGGGAGGAGAACCCAAATGACGATGGACAGAAGAGCGTTTCTCGGCACGACAGCGGCAGCATCAACAGCACTTGCGGCGCCGATGGTTTTAGCTGACGGTCACGCAAAGCCACGCGTGATTGTCGTTGGCGGCGGGGCGGGGGGCGCTACAGCAGCCCGCTACATTGCGAAAGATAGCAAAGGCGAAATCGACGTCACGCTGATCGAACCCACGCGGACCTATTTCACCTGCTTTTTCTCAAACCTCTATCTTGGCGGGTTCAAAGAAATCGACGATATCGGGCACACCTATGGCGGCCTTGCAGCCATTGGCGTGAATGTTGTGCATGACTGGGCTGTTGGCGTGGACCGCGATGCAAAGACAGTCAGCTTGGCGGGCGGCGATGTTCTTTCTTATGACAAGCTGGTTCTGAGCCCCGGTATCGATTTTGTCGACGACTCGGTTCCCGGATGGAGCGTTGCGGCACAAAATGCGATGCCACATGCCTACAAAGGTGGTTCGCAAACTGAGCTATTGAAAGCGCAATTGGCAGCTATGCCGGAAGGCGGCACCTTTGCTATGGTTGCACCACCGAACCCATACCGTTGCCCCCCAGGGCCATACGAGCGGGTATCCATGGTTGCGCATTTCCTGAAAGCCAACAATCCAACCGCAAAGATCATCATTGCTGATCCAAAGCCAAAGTTCTCAAAACAAGGTCTCTTTGAAGAGGGTTGGAACAATCATTATGGCGGCATGATCGAACGCATTGGCCCTGACTTCGGCGGCGAAAACGTGTCTGTTGATCCGGCTACGATGACAGTGGATATCGACGGCGAAATCATAAATGCGGATGTCTGCAATGTCATTCCAGCGATGAAAGCTGGACGTATCGCAGAAATCGCAGGTGTGACAGATGGCAACTGGGCTCCGGTCAATGCAATCGACATGTCCACCAAAGCGGACGCAGATGTCTATGTATTGGGCGATGCCTCACAGCAGGGCGATATGCCAAAATCCGGCTTCTCGGCCAACAGCCAAGCCAAGGTCTGTGCCAATGCTATTCGTGGTGCACTGACAGGCAGCCGTGTTTTTCCCGCCAAGTTCTCGAACACATGCTGGTCACTGATCGACACCAACGACGGCGTCAAAGTAGGGGCAACCTACGAAGCAACCGATGAAAAGATCACGAAGATCGACGGCTTCGTCTCGCAAACTGGCGAAAGCGCGGACGTTCGCCGGGCGACCTACGAGGAATCCGAAGGTTGGTATTCCGGCATCACCGCCGACATGTTCGGTTAATTTGCCAAACACTATGCTCCCGAGCCACGATGGCCCGGGAGCTTTTTTTGACTGGAAAAAAGGCGCGGCACTATTCTAGCACTGTTTCTAGCGGCGCCACCTGCATCGGCGGATGACCCGGTTCTATTCCCCTACAATGGCAGTTTCGAAGACGCGTCATTCGCTGTAGAAAACGCAATTGTCGATAAAGGATGTAAGCGTTGCGCCGCCCCCACCTTCCTGACCGCTGCTTGATCTGCGAGTCGGTTTCCCAGTGTAGATTTGGGAAGGAGACTGCGTTGGTAGTACATATAGAGCACCATATGGAGGACACTGGCCGGATGGAGGTCATGTT
>CALKXV010000016.1 GCA_938005545.1 uncultured Paracoccaceae bacterium | reverse complement strand
CAGATCAACCCGGTGCATTTCAAATTCCTGCAAGCGGTCCGCGACCTTCGCATCATGCCCGGCCAGAAAGGACGCGCGCACGCGGTACGCCACAGTGCCAAGCCGCAGATCAAGGCTGGCGGGCTGAATCTGGTCGCCAGTGACAGGGCGTTCGACCGCGATCTCACCTGATTCAAGCATCTTGCGGATGGTCTGCGAAGGTAGAACGCCTCTCGGCCCTTCGAATTTGGCCATGATGTGCATCCTTCTCGCAAAAACGCCAGCGCCGGGGCGCTGGCGTTTCTTGTTGGTCGGGCCAGCAGGACTTGAACCTGCGACCTTCCGTCCCCCAGACGGACGCGCTACCAGGCTGCGCCATAGCCCGACTCGAAGGACTTCTGGCGTAAAAGTAGACCGGGGGCAAGAGCCGATCTGGTTCGACAACATGGGATTACGGCGCCGCGGCCAGCAAAGCTTTGAGACGTTCGGCGGCCTTCAGAATGTCGGCGCGATTGGCCTCAAGCGCTGCGCGATCTGCCATCAGCAGCCGGGCGGCAATGCCAGGCGTGGTTGCAAATTCTGGCGCGTCGTCTTCCGGGTCCACCAGCGGGACATCCGGTGTTTTGGGAATGGTGGGGCCAGGCGGATCGGCGGCGGCATCAAAAGTATCCACAGAGGCAGATGCGCCCGAAGGCTCCGGTTTCAGCTCTGGCTCAGGGGCAGGCGCTTTTGGTTCAGGGGCCACCGAGGTGGTTCTGGGCGCGCCGCTTTGATGAGTGAAGATAGGGGCCGCATCACTCAGCGCATCGTCGTCTTCAGCGCCTGTTTCGTCTATGGTTGGGTCCGGAACGGCATCGCGGGACGCGCGCGCAGCGGGCGCTGGAACCGCCGGGATTGCGTCGCGGTCGATGAGAACGGGCGCTTCACTAGCAACGTCGGAATTGTTCTCACCTTCCAAAATCGGCGAAAATCCCGAAACGTGTTTGATACCTTCTTCGCGAAACAGTTTTTGGACCCCGCGAATGGTCATGCCCTGATCGTGCAGCAACGTCTTTACGCCGCCAATCACACGCATATCCGACGGGCGATAATACCGCCGTCCCCCTGCGCGTTTCACAGGTTTGATCTGACTAAAACGCGATTCCCAAAAGCGCAGAACATGCGTTGGCACATCCAACCATTCTGCGACTTCAGAAATCGTCCGAAATGCGTCGCGAGACTTTTGCACCAACGGTCAAGCCTTGTTGCCGTCCGCCACACGATCTTTCATCAGGTGAGACGGGCGGAAGGTCAGCACCCGGCGAGGATGGATGGGAACCTCTTCACCGGTCTTGGGGTTGCGTCCCACACGAGCCGCTTTGTCGCGGATTGAAAAAGTCCCAAAGGATGAGATTTTCACTTGTTCGCCCTTCACCAAAGCGTCGGACATGTGAAGTAGAACGCTTTCAACCAATTGCGCGGATTCGTTGCGGCTAAGGCCGACTTCCCGAAAAACGGCGTCGCTCAAATCCATGCGGGTCAAAGTCTTTTCGCTCATGCCCGTCCCCCTTCATTATTAACGATGTGGCGGCCAGAATGGTCGCGATGAATTTACGAGTCAATATCAAGAGCTTGAAAAGGGGGCTTAACTTCAAAGACAGGCCAAGAATTTCGCCCAGCGAGCAATATTTCGCCGTTCGGTGTGGATGCGAGAGGTGAATAAACCGTCGGATTCTGTCTGAAAAATATTGCCTCTCGCTGCACACCCCGTCAACCCCGGCCCAATTCAAACATCAAACGGCTTTCCTGCGGATCTGTATGTGTTGCGTGTTCTAGAATGGATTCCCTGTTGACAGCACGGCGTCATCACCAGCGGAGGATGACCGACCCCCAGGCCAAACCACCGCCAATGGCTTCGGTGACCACCAGATCGCCGGTTGTGATCCGCCCTTCGGCAACGCCGGTGGACAGGGCCAGCGGGATGGATGCCGCCGAGGTGTTGCCATGGTCTTGAACCGTGACAATCACACGGGCCATTTCAACACCCATTTTCTGCGCGGTCGATTTGATGATCCTGAGGTTCGCCTGATGTGGCACGAGCCAATCAATGTCGTCGCCCTGAAGCCCCAGTTTCGCAAGCGAGGTGTGGGCGGTTTTTACCAGTTTCTCGACCGCATGGCGGAAGACTTCTTTGCCCTGCATTTGCAATGTGCCGGTCGATTGTGTCGAAACACCGCCGTCTACGTAAAGGATATCGCGGTGACGGCCGTCTGAATGCAGGTCAGTCGCAAGGATGCCGCGGTCCGCGTTGCTGCCGTCGCCGTTGCTTGCTTCAAGGATCAAAGCGCCCGCACCATCGCCGAACAACACGCAAGTGCCCCGGTCTTCCCAGTCCAGAATGCGACTGAAGGTTTCGGCGCCGATCACGATCACCCTTTCAGCTTGTCCCGACAGGATCAACGCGTTGGCTTGGGATAGCGCAAAGACAAACCCGGCACAGACCGCTTGGATGTCAAAGGCAAACCCGCGTGTCATGCCAAGTTCGGCTTGCACCATGGTCGCGGCGGACGGGAATGTCAGATCAGGTGTCGATGTGGCCACGATGATCGCATCGATGTCGTCGGCCTGAAATCCGGCCATGTCCAATACGTTGCTTGCTGCCTTCGCCGCCATCTGAGACGTGGTTTCGCCATCGGCGGCAAAGCGGCGACGTTCGATGCCTGAGCGCGATTTGATCCATTCGTCCGACGTTTCGATTTTGTCCTCGAACCAGGAGTTCGGGACTATCCGTTCGGGCAAGTAATGCCCGACACCTCGTACCACCGCACGTGTTGTCATCATGCCTGCTCTTTGCCAGCCGCTTCTGCGGTCTTGTTGGGGCCATCTTGCCTGCCCGGATTAAAGGATGCAACCCGCGCGGCCAATTGTTCATTAAAGCTGCTTTCGGCCAAGCGCACAGCCAGTTTGATCGCCGAAGACACACCCGTTGCATCCGCAGAGCCATGGCTTTTGACGACAGTGCCATTCAGGCCCAGAAACACGCCGCCGTTGACGCGTCTGGGATCGGTTCGTTTGGACAGCCGGCGAAGCGAGGTCATCGCCAAAAGTGCCGCAATGCGCGACAAGGGCGTTGCGCGAAATCCTTCGTGCAAGAACTCGCGGATCAGTGTAGCCGTGCCTTCGCCTGTTTTCAGCGCGATATTGCCCGTAAAGCCGTCGGTGACAATCACATCAACCCGGTTCGACGGAATATCGCCACCTTCCACAAAGCCGATAAATTCGAAATTTGCGTCGTGGCTTATGTCTTCGATCAGATCATGGGCTTCGCGAATTTCGGTGCGCCCCTTGGTTTCTTCGGTGCCAACGTTCAGTAATCCGATGCGCGGGCGGCTTAACCCAAGGCCGTTTCGCGCGTATGAGGCCCCCATAATCGCATATTGCAGCAAATCCTTGGCATCGGCGCGAATGTCGGCCCCAACGTCCAGCATCACATTGAAACCACCGGGATTGCGCGAGGGCCAAAGACAGGCAATTGCTGGGCGAAAGATGCCGGGAAGTTTCCGAAGCCGTATCATCGATACCGCCATCAGTGCACCGGTGTTTCCGCAGGATACAACCGCCTGCGCCTCACCGTCGCGAACCGCTTCGATCGCCGCCCACATCGACGTGCCCTTCCCATGGCGCATCACGTGGCTGGGTTTGTCTTCCATGCGCACAACATCTCGCACGTCGCGGATATCGCATCGTGCGGTCAGCTTGCGCTTGGTGATCAAAGGTTTCAGCTCAGACGCCGGGCCGAACACCAAAAAATGAAGGTTTGGGTTCTTTTGCGCGGATTTGGCGATACCGGCCACAACTGTGGCCGGTCCCAAATCGCCACCCATGGCGTCGACGGAAATCGTTACGCGCGTTTCCACGCTTGGCAGGGGGGCGGTTGGTTCCGACATCCCTCGGGCGCCGGCCGGCGCTTACGCCGCGTCTTCGTCCAGGTCGATCTCGTCGGCCTGAGCGACAACTTCACGGTCAGCATAGTGGCCGCAGGCACCGCAAACGTGGTGCGGACGCTTCAGTTCACCACAGTTCGGGCATTCGCCTGGGTTATCAGCCGTCAGGGCGTCATGCGAACGGCGCATGTTACGGCGGGACGGTGTGATCTTATTCTGTGGGACAGCCATGTCCATAACCTCGGTTTAGAGAGGGGCTTTGCCCCAGTTTCACGGTTAATATGTTGGTCGCTCGGGTCTTACGCGCTGGTGCGCAGCTTGTCCAACGTATTGTTAAAAAGAGGTCGCGAACATACTGCGATTCCCCTGAAAGGCAAGCGTCATCTCAGCCTTGGGAACTCCCATCGTCTGAACCCGTATCACGCAGTGATTTCAGGGCCGCGAAGGGCTTGGCGTCATCGTCCGTCATTGGCTCTTTGCCGGGTTCTGTCACCGATAAATCGACAGGTGCGACCCCGTCGGCACGCGGCCATGGCGGCAGAGCCAAAGCCAGCGCCTCGGCCATGACGTCGCGCAAATCCAATGAAATCGGCATTGGATCGGCGTTTTCGTCTTCGGGCATCTCGATTTCGCCTTCGTCCGGCTCGGGCAATTCCGTCAGATAAAGCCTCTCAACTTTCTCATCAATGCGCGTCGTGACCGGATCGCCCGTGACAACGCAATCTTGCGCCACCGTCGCCCCAATTGTGGCTTCAAGACGCAAATCACGGGTGCCATGGGGCAGGATCTGGCCTGCGAACGACAGTTTCTTTATGCTTCGAATGCCAAGATCACGGGCAAGGGCTAATCGCGCATCGCCGTCGGGCGTCAGCTTGAAATCCAACGGCTCGTGAACACTGTAACATCTAACAATCGGGTCATCGCTTGGCGCGGCCATTGAGCAAATCCTTGATCCTCTGGCGGTCTCTGGCTATGCCGACTAGGCGGCGATGCGTCGTTTGGCAAGAGGTGGGTATCATGCAACGTGTTTCCGGACTGCGGGTTTTGGCGGTGGCACCAAAAAGTGCGGCGATTTTGGTCGCACTGGTGTTGGCCGCAGGTTGTTCCCGGCTGGACAATAGCACAGGCTACATTCCGGACGCGCAATTGCTCGACGAAGTTACCGTCGGACGCGACACCAAGACAACCGTTGGCCGCATATTGGGGCGGCCCGGAACCGAAGGCATCATCGACGAAAATGCGTGGTATTACGTTCGCTCGGATTACGAACGTTTCCTTTGGCGTGAACCGGTTGAGGTGGACCGCCAGGTTCTTTCCGTCAGTTTTTCCGAGGACGAAACAGTGTCGAACATCGAACGTTTTGGCCTGGAAGACGGACAGGTTGTGGTTCTGGAACGCCGCGTGACGGCTTCGAACACGCAAGGCATTAGCTTCCTGCGGCAGTTGTTCTCAAACCTTGGTAACTTTAATCCCGGCGACTTCTTCAACGACGACAACTAAACGGTTCCCAATTCAAGGCCCCGTTATTCTGTGTCGGATTTAAAGTCGAGCGACGCGCCATTGATGCAATAGCGCAAGCCAGTTGGCTGTGGTCCGTCTGGAAACACATGGCCCAAATGCCCCTCGCAGCGTGCGCAATGCACTTCTGTGCGGCGCATAAACAGGCTTCGATCCTCTTTTTCGCCAACCATTTCGACGTTCATTGGCTGATAAAACGATGGCCAGCCCGTGCCGCTATCGAATTTGTGCGCCTGATCAAAAAGCTGTGCACCACAGCCTTTGCACGTAAAATGCCCGGCATCTTTGGGGAAACTGTCGTTTGAAAAGGCCCGTTCGGTTTTGTGTTTTCGTAAAACCTTGAACGACAAATCATCCAGCGTTTCACGCCATTCGGCATCGGTTTTTACAACTTTTTCCACCTAAACTTCCCTTTCGTTTTGTGCGCTCTAAACTTGCAAGATGCACCCGCATTGACAATATCTAGGACGAGCGACCCCGAACACCAAGGGTCGAATGAACGTGAGTGAACCATGACCGAGCCCCGATACACGGCCCGCCCTGTTGCAACTCCGGCGGATCTGGAGGCTGTCCAGCGCCTACGGCATCAGGCGTTTATTGCCGAAACCGGTGCCGCGCCCCAAGCAGATGGCCGCGATGCAGACAAATTCGACGGGATTTGCACCCATATCCTGATCGAAGACAGCCGCGATATGCGCCCTGTTGCCACGTTCCGGCTTTTGCCATTGGGGTCAGGGGCCGAGATTGGGCAAAGCTATTCGGCACAATATTATGAGTTGAAAGGGCTTCGAAACTTCAACCGCCCCATGGTTGAGATGGGGCGATTTTGCGTCGCCCCGGATGAGAAAGACCCGGACATTCTGCGCACTGCCTGGGGTGCGCTTGCCGCATATGTTGATCGCGAAAAGGTTGAAATGCTCTTTGGGTGTTCCTCTTTCCAAGGCACAGACGCCCAAGCCTATCGCGATGCCTTTGCTATGCTGCGCGACCGGCACTTGGGCCCGAAACGGTGGCTGCCGCGGATCAAGGCGCCAAAAGTGTTCCGGTTCGCCGAACGGTTTCGCCGCAAGCCTGACCGGATCAAAGCCTTGAAAACCATGCCGCCCTTGTTGCGCAGCTATCTGTCAATGGGTGGCTGGGTGTCTGACCATGCTGTCGTCGACCCGGACCTCAACACGCTTCACGTCTTTACAGGCCTGGAAATCAGCGCCATCCCCCCCGGTCGCATTCGCGTGTTGCGTGCCGCTGCCGCTTAAGCACCGCTTGACGCGCCCGCAGCACCGGCATAGCCCGCAGCCATGGTACGTGCTCCCCTTCTTCAACTGACCGACATCGCGCTGACGTTTGGCGGTGATCCGGTGTTTCATGACCTTTCGTTGTCTATTCAGACCGGGGATCGTCTGGCCTTGGTCGGGCGGAACGGATCGGGAAAATCGACGCTTCTCAAGGTGATGGCGGGCCTTGTTGAAGTCGATAAAGGTGCGCGCGTTCTATCGCCCGGCGACAGCGTCGGCTATATGGAGCAAGAACCGGTGATGGAGGGGTGCGAAACCCTTGGCGATTTCGCGCTCCGCGATTTGGGGCCCGCTGAGTTGTGGCGTGTCGAAGCGGCCGCCGAGGGATTAAAGTTCAACCCCGATACGCCGGTGTCATCGGCATCAGGGGGCGAACGTCGCCGCGCCGCGCTGGCCAAACTGATCGCTGAAGCGCCCGATTTGATGTTGCTGGATGAACCCACCAACCATTTGGACATCGAAGCGATCACGTGGCTCGAAAGCCGGCTGCGCGAAACCCGCCAAGCCTTTGTTGTGATCAGCCATGACCGCGCCTTTCTAAGGGCGCTGGCCAAAGCCACGTTGTGGATCGACCGGGGCGATGTGCGCCGCCGAGAAGGTAGTTTTGACGGGTTTGAAGACTGGCGCGACAAAACATGGGCCGAAGAAGACGACGCGCGCCACAAGCTTAATCGCAAAATCAAGGCCGAAGCACGTTGGGCCGTCGAAGGCATCAGCGCACGTCGCAAACGCAATCAGGGTCGTGTACGCGCCTTGCAGGAATTGCGCGCGGAACGGTCTGCGCAGATCAAGCGCCAAGGTACGGCGGCAATGGAGCTGACCTCGGGCACCAAATCCGGTCGCCGGGTTATGGAAGCCAAAGGGTTTTCAAAGGTTTACGACGGCAAAGTAATTTGTGACGATTTTTCGTTGCGCATCATGCGCGGAGACCGCGTAGCCTTCGTTGGCCCCAACGGTGTTGGCAAAACCACGATGATTGAAATGCTGACGGGCCAAACGCAGCCAGATGCAGGCACCCTGACCTTGGGCACCAATCTGGAAATCGCAGTTTTCGATCAACGCCGCGCCGCACTTGATCCCAATGCCACGCTTTGGGACAGCCTGACCAACGACGAAGACATGGGCGTTTCCGGTCGATCCGATCAAGTGATGGTGCGGGGCACACCGCGTCATGTCGTCGGGTATCTGAAGGATTTCCTGTTCGCCGAAGCCCAAGCCCGCGCGCCGGTACGATCCTTGTCGGGTGGCGAAAAAGCACGGCTGTTGCTTGCGCGGATCATGGCGAAACCGTCCAATGTGTTGGTTTTGGACGAGCCAACCAACGATTTGGACATCGAAACACTGGATTTGTTGCAAGACATTCTGGGCGAATACGACGGCACGGTTCTTTTGGTCAGCCACGACCGGGATTTTCTGGACCGCGTTGCCAGCACAACAATTGCCTTCGAAGGGCAGGGGCGTTTGACGGTCCACGCTGGCGGCTGGTCAGACTATGCGCCAAAGCGGGCATTGGTTCAGGACGCCGCAAAGGCCGCTCAGAAATCTACGCAGAAAGCGTCTGTGACGAAAGAGAAATCCAACACACTCAGCTTTACCGAAAAGCACCGGCTGGAGGCCTTGCCGGGCGAGATGGAGCGGTTGGAAGCTGAGATTGCAAAACTGGGCACGCTTTTGTCGGACCCCGAGCTGTTCACGCGCGAGCCAGCAAAGTTTCAAAAGGCGACTGATGCCTTGATTGAACGTCAGGCGAAATTGGACGCCGCCGAAGAGGAATGGATAGAGCTTGCGGAACGATCCTAATCTATAGAGTGAAGGTCCGGGCGATATCCACCTTTAAGGGCGGCCAGCGACGTTGGTGGTGTCAGAACAGTTACTTCACCATTGGGACGCGGCTCGGGTGCGCCATATCCATCCGTCTTGACCGGCAGAACCGCATTCCCCCAGACCAGCTTTGGCACGCCTTCAAAGATCACGGCACCGTCCGGCAGGCTATCGGCCTGAATTTGATGACGTTTTTGACGAAAGGTGCGAGCCTCGGCTCGCTCGGTGTGCATTTGGGCATCCATTTCCCTGGCCGTGCCGTTCAATCCGGCAGCCGCGCGGTATTCCACGTAATCGCTGTGCCGACATAGCGCGCAAGGCCGGTGCCCCGCAGCCAAGGCGACGGCTTCGTCAAGGAAGAACAGCTCGGTATAGGCACCTGGGCTCATGACTTTCCGGTGCCAGTCACGGTGCTTCAACACACATGTGACCCAGGCTTTGTGCTTCCATCGGGCGCGCCCCAAGACTTGAGCGTCTTCGTGCAGAATGCCGCGATTTCCCATAAAGCGACCACGGCCCGGTTCCGCAACAATATCGCCCGTTGCCAAAACCCGGTTCTGCAAAGGCATGGCTTACACCCTGTTCCCGCGAGATAATTCGCGGACGTTGACGTCTTTGGTCTCGAACGCGTCGGCCAGAACATCGACCACGGCCCAAGGATTGGCAGCACCGCACATAAAGGCGTCAAAGGCCGCAAATCCCAATTCTGGCCATGTGTGCACCGTGATGTGGCTTTCGGCTAACATTGCCACGCCAGTTACACCTTGTGGTGCAAACCTGTGCAGATGAATGTCCAAAAGCGTTGCCCCCGACGCGGCAACAGCGTCACGAAGCGCTTGTTCTACACGGGTTTCGTCGTCCAACCTTTGGCCGTTCGACAAATCAATGATCAGATGGGTGCCCAACCCCGGATGGATCGGTGCTTCCGCGATTGAGCGTTTGGTGCCATCCATGCTCTGGCCTTTGTCAGCAACTTTGCCGAACTATTGCGCCAGAGCCTCTGGATGTCGATGGACTTATATTGCGGCTTGGTCAGTCTCGGCGTCATCTGCGCCTTGGCTGAATAGCTTGATCGCGACGGCGACCGCCGACAATGCCACCAAAATTGGGAATATTCCGCCGAAGCCCGACAATATGGACGCGATTGAGATGCCGAAGGCAACGAACAACAGAAAGATATTGGTAATCATGCGTTTGACCCTAACTCTGAACTTGTTACATTTTTAATATACCCATGTTTGATGACTTACTTGACAAGATTCGGTGTGCTTTTCGTGATTTTTTTGAGAGGTGTTGCCCGATTTGTGCAGGTATTATTTGGGGTATCATAGTACCATAATTTTAACCTACTGAATAATAATGATAATATTTGACTTAAGGCGCTTGACTGTGCGTTGGGAAGTATTACAACGCCTCAATCCAACGAACCCTCAAGGGCAAAAAATATGAAAACGTTCACCGCGACTCCGGCGGACATCGACAAGAAATGGATCATTATCGACGCCGAGGGCGTTGTTTTGGGCCGTCTTGCCTCGATTGTGGCCATGCGCTTGCGTGGCAAGCATAAAGCAACATTCACGCCGCATATGGATATGGGTGACAATGTTATTGTCATCAATGCAGACAAAATCCAGTTGACCGGCAACAAGCGCAACAAGCCGAACTATTGGCACACAGGGTATCCGGGCGGGATCAAATCGCGCACCACGGGTCAAATCCTGGAAGGCGCGCACCCCGAGCGGGTGGTCATGCAGGCCGTGAAGCGGATGCTGCCGGGCAACAAGCTCAGCCGTCATGTGATGACCAACCTTCGCGTTTACGCCGGCACCGAGCACGGTCACGAAGCCCAGAAACCCGAAGTTCTGGATGTTGCATCCATGAACAAAAAGAACACGCGGAGCTAAGCCCATGGCAGATGACATCAAAACGCTCGACGACCTGAAAGAGGTTGTGGGCGGAGCTGAAGCAGCTCCCGCAGACGCGCCCGCCGCAGTGACCGAAACTGTTGTTACGGCAGAACCAAAGCGCGATGAGCTTGGCCGGTCTTATGCAACCGGCAAACGGAAGGACGCGGTTGCCCGTGTCTGGATCAAGCCCGGATCGGGCAAGGTCGTTGTGAATGGCAAGGACATGTCCGAATATTTTGCGCGCCCCGTGTTGCAAATGATCCTGCGCCAGCCATTTACGGTTGCCGGCGTTGACGGCCAATTCGACGTCATGGCGACCGTTAAAGGTGGCGGCCTTTCGGGGCAGGCCGGTGCGGTCAAGCACGGCATCTCGAAAGCGCTTCAGCTTTATGAACCGTCTTTGCGTGCGGCCTTGAAGGCTGCGGGCTTCTTGACGCGCGACAGCCGTGTTGTTGAGCGGAAGAAATTCGGTAAAGCCAAGGCTCGGAAAAGTTTCCAGTTCTCCAAGCGTTAACTTTTCGAAGATTTTTGCAATTGAAAGCCGGCCTGTTTGGGCCGGCTTTTGCTTTTAGGCCGCGCCGCCCATGTCTTTTTGCCCGTACATGGCATCAATATCTTGCGCCGATAGGGGCCGGTGAAAGTGAAAGCCCTGCAACAAATTGCACCCGATTTCGGCCAGCATTTCTTGTTGTTCGACAGTTTCCACGCCTTCCATGGTGACCGTAAGCCCGATCTGATGACCCAAAGCGACGATCGAGCTTAGGATATTACGGGGGCGCACAGGATCGGTTTCGAAGTCATTCAGGAACATGCGGTCGATTTTGAGCTTGTCGAAATCGTGGGACAACAGATAGCTCAGGCTGGAATGCCCGGTGCCGAAATCGTCCATCGCAATTGAAACCCCAAGGTCCTTCAGCCCAAGAAACTGTTGGCGCACATCGGCTTCATCGTCCAACGGAAGGTTTTCAGTGATTTCGAATTCGAGACGGGACACCGGGAAGTTCATGGCGTCGATCAGCCAGCGCACCTGTTCCACAAGATCGCCATGGCCAAACTGAGCGGGGGACAGGTTCACTGCAAGGAAAGTATCGTCGGGCCATTTCAAAGCCTCTTCCATAGCGCGCCTAAGCGTGGCGAGACCCAATTCGTTGATGATACCGGTCTGTTCGGCAATCGGAATGAATTCTTCGGGCGACAATTCTTCGCCGTCGTCGGTGCGCATGCGGATCAGGGCCTCAAAACCGGCAATGTTCTTTTGTTTTGCATGAACAACGGGTTGAAACACCAAATGCGCGCGTCGTTCTTGCCAGGCATCGCGCAAACACGCTTCGATTTTGTGGCGACGGGCGCGGATATGATCGAGACTGTCAGTATAGGCCACAACGGATTGCAGATCGCTTGATTTGGCTTTGGATAGCGCCAGATCAGCCGCATGCATAGCGGTATCCAAAGTGTCGCCAGGGCGACTGAGATAGGTGCCAAGACTGGCTGCAATCGAGATATTGATGCCCTTGAAGTGAAATTCAGGCTTAAGATTATCAAGGATTCGCTGCCCGATGAGATTAAGATCTTCGGCCGAGACATCCGGCAAAAGGGCGACAAATTCGTCGCCGTCAAACCGCGCCACGATATCATCGTCGCGAACCGCACCGGTCAGAACAGATGCCACATTGCGCAAAAAGGCATCGCCGACGTCGTGGCCATAGTTGTCGTTGACGCTTCGGAACCGGTCTACATCAAGGATCAAAAGCCCGATCTTGAAGTTCGCGGAAAACTCTTCGGTGAATATCTGACTGCCGTCGTAGGTAAACGCCGTTCGGTTCATCAAACCCGTCAGCCGGTCGCGTCGAGCCAGATGTTTGACCAGCGTTTCATTTTGAGCGTTCTTCTTTTGTGCAAAAAACCAGGCAAGCGTCGGCACAAGGAAATACAAGGCCGCCATCAAAGGAAGTGCCACCGTCAACCACGCAAAGGCTTCGGTGAACCTTTTTGCGGTTGCTGTTTGATCCAAAGTGATTTCGAGCGTGCCAATCAATCCGCCATTGTCGCGAAGTGCGGGCACAATGGTTCTTGTGTGAACACGTTCCGGCTCTGCGTCCTGTGAAGGTCGACGCACCACTTCGAATGCACGATCCCCGGTTTTGCCAACTGCAATCGATGCAAGGCTGATGGTGCCGCCGCCCGCGTTGATCCAATAGGTTTCATCAAACACGTAGCGCAAAACACCGTGACTGTTAAAAACCTTTAGTTGGATGAGATAGTCTTTTTGAAGCAGCGACAATTGCAGCTCGGACAGAAACTTTTGATCAGCTTTCCCATCTGTCGCGACCCGAATAAGTTCCGGGAATTCCGCCAAAATGTCCTTAACAAGATGATCGGCCTGAACTTCGGTTTCGGATCTTAGTGTGGTGTCGATGGTGTTGTTCAGGATCGCCCGTGTACCGACAAGAATAGCAAAGCACAAAAGCGCGGTCGAAACCGCGGCCAAGGCCGTTTTTGCGCGCCAATCTAATCGTTTGGGCATAATTGCCTCATGTCGAGCCCCACAGAGGCTCACTACATTGAGGGGTTGAAAAAACCGTTATTCGGCGCCGTTAGCGACTGGCAATCTATGTAAATTGCGTTCGTTTTTTTACTTGCCGATCTGCTCAAGACGCTCCAAAGCGCGCATCCAAAGGGCTTCGGCGCGCTCCAAACCGGTTTCGACTTCGGCGAAGGTTTTCTGAAGGTCTTCGGCTTCGGATTTGCGCGCATCATCATACATCCGAGGATCCGCCAGCCTGGCCGCCAATTTGGTTCGGATTTTATTCAACTTCTCAACACGGGCCTCGGCCGAAGCCGCGGTCTGTCGAAGCTCGGCAACATCGTGACGCGACGCCTTCTTTTTTGCAGGCTTTTGCTTTTCGCCCTTGGGCGCGGGCGTGTCCAGCAGCATGCGACGATAGGCTTCAAGGTCGTCCTCATACGGGGCCACGCGACCGTCTTTGACCAGCCAAAGACCATCTGCCACATGGGACAACAGATGCATGTCGTGGCTGACCAGAATGACGGCCCCGGTATAGGCCGCAAGGGCTTCGATCAACGCTTCACGGCTTTCCATATCCAGGTGATTGGTCGGCTCATCGAGGATCAGAAGATGTGGCGCATGGATCGTGGCCAACAACAGCGACAGCCGTGCTTTTTGCCCACCCGACAATTTGCCCGCAATCGTGTCGGCCTGTTCGGCACCAATGCCGAACCCGGCCAGACGGGCCCGCAGTTTCGCAGGTGTTTCACCCGGCTTGATCCGTTTGATATGGTCGAGCGGCGTTTCATCTGCGTGCAGTTCGTCCAATTGGTGCTGCGCGAAATACCCGATCCTAAGTTTGCGCGCGCGCGTGACGCGACCACCCATGGGTACCAGCTTGTCGGACAACAGCTTTGACAGGGTCGATTTGCCTTCGCCATTCATGCCCAAAAGCGCGATCCGGTCATCCTGGTCAATCCGAAGCGACAGCTTGGACAGAACCGTGGTGTCGCCGTACCCAACAGACGCACTTTCAAGATTTATAATTGGCGGCGACAGTTCCTCAGGCGTTGGAAAGGTGAATTTCTTTAACGCAGCTTCGGCGGGCGTTGTGATCGGCTTCATTTTGGCGATCATCTTCAAGCGGGACTGCGCTTGTGTGGCTTTCGATGCTTTTGCGCGAAACCGGTCCACAAAACTTTGCAAATGCGCGCGACGCGCATCTTGCTTCCGGGTTTCGGCGGCCGCCACAGCTAGGCGCGCGGTGCGGGTTTCGGCGAAGGTGTCGTAGTTCCCTTGATACAGCGTCAGTTTCCGGTCCTCGAGATGCAGAATTGATGTCACCGCGCGGTTCAAAAGGCCGCGATCGTGGCTGATGGTGACGACCGTGTGGGGGTATTTGGCCAGATAGCTTTCCAGCCAAAGCGCGCCTTCAAGGTCCAGATAGTTGGTCGGTTCATCCAGCAAAAGAAGATCAGGTGCCGAAAACAACACGCCAGCCAAGGCAACCCGCATCCGCCAGCCGCCTGAGAACGCAGAACAGGGCATCGCTTGGTCTTTTTGTCCAAAACCCAGGCCTTTCAGGATGGACGATGCACGCCCTTCGGCGGACCAGGCGTCGATATCTGCAAGCCGCATTTGGATGTCGGCGATCCGACCTGGCTCCGTTGCTGTCTCGGCCTCGGCCAAAAGCGACGCGCGTTCGGTGTCGGCTTCCAGAACTGTGTCAAGCAGTGAGGTTTCGCTGCCCGGAACCTCCTGTGCAACGCCACCGATGCGGACGCCGCGATTGATGCTTATGTTGCCACCTTCCAACGCCAATTCGCTCCGGATCAGCCGGAAAAGCGTGGTCTTTCCCGTGCCGTTGCGGCCAACAAAGCCAACCTTGTGGCCGTCAGGAATAATAACAGAGGCACCCTCAAATAAAGGGCGGCCTTCGATAGCGAAACGGATGTCGTCAATCTTGAGCATTCGGGCCTGATGCCCGAGGGACTGGCGGTGGTCAATCGTCTGTGGCGATGAAACCGTGGATTAGGAGCGAAACGTCGATTTTGAGGGGAGGAGCCGAACGCCCGCTAATCGGAGAACCTGTTGCAACGCCATGTTGATTTGTTGCTCAAGCGCTATTTCACTCTTTTGGAAAGTGGACGGCTTGGCGATGATGGGACTAAGGCAAAGTCTCCCCATCTTGCCGGGTACGCGCCCTTCGTGCTCGGCGACACCAGCCTGACTGTGATCAAGGGGCTTGTGCAGTCTGGATCTTGTGACGGAATTACTCTCGACCACACAAATCTGCAAAATGCGCGTATTCTATTTGCTTGATCAGGATTTCCCCTTTGTCACCTATGGGCGCAACAAGCTGTTTTCGGAACTGAACCGCACCTTGTTTGCAGGAGACCCAGAAGTAAGGAAACTGGGTCATGGGAAAGACGAAGAAAGGAACACGCGATCCAGATGAGTGACAATGATCCAAAGAAAAGAAGGAAAGCGAGATTGACCCAAACAACCAATTTGAAAAAGGGCCACCTTTTGGTTTCGGTCATGTTTAACGGTCCGGAACCCGCGCTCGGGAACGACTGCGGAACCGTGACGTGAGGGGTCTATCATCCAGCCTAGAACCGGTGTAGGGCGTTTCGGCAGTTGAAAAGAGGCCATTCCCATGATCCCACGCTATTCTCGCCCTGATATGGTTGCCATATGGTCACCTCAAACAAAGTTCCGTATTTGGTACGAGATTGAGGCCCATGCGTGCGATGCCATGGCAGATTTGGGCGTTATCCCGCGTGAGAATGCCGAGGCTGTTTGGAAGGCCAAAGACGTGGAATTTGATGTGGCGCGGATTGATGAGATCGAGGCGGTCACCAAGCATGATGTCATCGCGTTTCTGACCCATTTGGCCGAGATTATCGGAAATGACGAGGCGCGGTTCGTGCATCAGGGCATGACGTCGTCGGATGTGCTGGACACGACCTTAAATGTTCAGATGGTACGGGCGGCGGATATTTTGCTGGCGGATATGGATGGGCTTTTGGCGGCGTTAAAGCGACGGGCGCATGAGCATAAGATGGATGTGCGAATTGGGCGTAGCCATGGCATTCACGCCGAACCGGTGACCATGGGGCTGACCTTTGCGCGGTTCTATGCGGAGATGGATCGCAACAAGGCGCGTCTGGAAAACGCGCGGGCCGAGATTGCGACGGGGGCTGTGTCGGGCGCTGTCGGGACTTTTGCGAACATTGATCCTGCTGTCGAGGCTCATGTCTGCGACAAGCTTGGTCTGTCGCCTGAACCCATTTCGACCCAGGTTATTCCGCGGGATCGGCATGCGATGTTTTTTGCCACATTAGGGGTGATTGCGTCTTCGATTGAAAATATTGCTACGGAAATCCGCCATATGCAGCGGACTGAAGTACTTGAGGCAGAAGAGTTTTTCTCAAAAGGTCAAAAAGGGTCTTCAGCCATGCCGCACAAACGGAACCCGGTTCTGACCGAGAACCTGACCGGGTTGGCGCGCCTTGTGCGTTCGGCTGTTGTGCCGGCGTTGGAGAACGTCGCGCTTTGGCATGAACGCGATATTTCGCATTCGTCTGTCGAGCGTGGGATTGGGCCGGATGCGACCATTCATTTGGATTTCGCTTTGGCGCGGTTGACGGGGGTGATCGACAAATTGGTGATTTATCCTGACAATATGATGAACAACCTCAATCAGTTCCGAGGTCTTGTTCATTCGCAACGCGTACTTCTTGCTTTGACCCAAGCGGGGGTCAGTCGCGAGGATTCCTATCGTCTGGTACAACGGAACGCGATGAAGGTTTGGGAGGAAGGTGCTGATTTTCTGACCGAGCTGAAGGGCGATGCAGACGTAACTGCGGCGCTGAGCGAGGCCGAACTGGAAGAGAAATTCGACCTTGGGTATCACACCAAGCATGTGGATACGATCTTTGCGCGGGTTTTCGGCGATTAGGATGGGCGCGAAAATTCCACTAGGTGACGCAAGAAATCCCATGCTACTTTGACGGTACGGATGCCGAAAAGGAGAACGCCATGAAGGCCAGACTACTTCTTGCGACACTTGTTTTGACGACAGCACCGTCATTTGTGATGGCGATGGGCTGTGGCGGGGGGCATTTTGATGAGGCGACACTGTCGTGTCCCGAAGGCCAGTCACTGGATATCAAAACGAACACCTGTATTTCGCCAACGGGCTGAAAAAATCTATAAAATTTGATGGAAGGGCAGCTTTTGGGCTGCTCTTTTTTTGTGGGTGGCGTGGTATTGTAGGGAAGATTTTAACCTCGTGGGTTCAGAACAATTCATGAACTTCGGGGGGTGCCAGTGCCGATCGATATGACATTAGCGGAATTGCCGGGCGATTTGCCTCCTATGGGTGGCTCGGTTGTGGATCTGACGCCAAGGGAAAAGGCGGCAATTGTGGTGCGCCTTTTGCTGACCTATGGCGCGGTGCCTGCTTTGACGGCGTTGCCGGAATCCAAGCAAACAGATTTGGCCGTGCAACTTGCGCGTATGACGCCGGTTGATCAGGACACTGTTGCGGCGGTGGTCACCGAATTTGCCGATGAAATTGAACGCATTGGTCTTTCGTTTCCAACAGGTCTGGACGGCGCATTGGGAATGCTGGACGGGGTGATCAGCGATGGCGCAACCGCGCGTTTGCGCGAAATGGCACCGGGCAGCTTTCGGGGCAACCCTTGGGACGACATATCAAAGGCAGACGCGGATCGCCTGGTGCCATACCTTGAAAATGAAGCGACAGAAGTGGCGGCGGTGATCCTGTCAAAGCTGAACGTCAGCAAGGCGGCTGAAATCCTGGGCAAATTGCCGGGTGAACGCAGCCGAAGGATCACTTACGCGATATCGCAAACCGCAGGTGTTTCGCCCACGGTGGTGCATCGCATTGGCGTATCTTTGGCGGAACAATTGGAAGCGCGTCCCATCACGGCGTTCGACGATGGCCCGGTAAAGCGGGTCGGCAACATCCTGAACTATGCGCAGTCTTCGGTGCGCGACGATCTGCTGTCCGGGCTGGACGAAGACGACAAGGTTTTTGCCGATGATGTGCGTGCAGCGATCTTTACCTTCGCCAATATCGCTGAGCGGATTGCACCGCGCGATGTGCCGCGCATTCAACGCGATCTGGATCAGGAAGATTTGACCTTGATCGTAGCGGGCGCCAGTGGAAATGACATTGGATCGGTCGAGTTCATTCTGGAAAATATCTCGAAACGCATGGCCGAAAATATCCGCGACGATGCCAAAGAAAAGAAAGACGCCCCCGAGGATGAAATCGAAGCCGCAATGTTGCGCGTGGTTGGCGTGATCCGTGGGCTTGAAGCGGCAGGCGAAATCTTCTTCGTTGCAAAAGAGGAGTGAGGACGCCTATCTAGCGCTCCGACATGTCCAAAAGGCAAACCATGGAAGAGGGCAACGAGGATAGACGTGACTGGGTCCAGAATGTTTTTGCGCATTCTGTTCTTAGGATGGCTATGTGGATGCCTTACCGGATGCGTCTTGCCTTTGTTGGCAAGGTTGTTGCCTATGTTGTGGCCCCTTATGCCGGCTGGAACCAACGTGTTGCGGACAACCTGTCGCTTGTCATGCCAGAGTTATCGGGCGGTGAGCGGCGCCGGATCATCCGGCGGGTGTCTGACAATGTGGGCCGGACATTGGTTGAGATTTACTCGGGCGATGAATTCATCAACCGGGTTAAAGCATCCGAACTGGAAGGGCCGGGGGTTTCCGACCTTGTGGCCGCGCGCGAAGCCGGTCGCCCGATCATTTTGGCGACGGCACACCTTGGGAATTATGATGCAGTCCGGGGCAAGCTGAGTCGGGAAGGTTTTTCCATCGCCGCCTTGTACCGCCCCATGCAGAACGAGAAATTCAATCGCCATTATGTTGATGCGATTTCGGGTGTGGCGGCCCCTGTTTTTCCGGCTGGGGCCCGTGGGATAACCGGGCTGATCCGCCATTTGAAAGGTGGCAATGTCGTTGGGATTGTGATGGATGTTGCAAAGGTTCGCGCACCGGTGTTGTCATTTTTCGGACAACCCGCGCACACCGCGTTGTCGGCGGCGGAATGGGCGCTGAAATTTAACGCCGTCATTCTGCCGGTTTTCGGTATCCGCAAGCCTGATGGGCTTGGATTTAGGATTCGGATCGAAGCACCGATTGAGCACAGCACGCCTCAAGCGATGATGCAGGCTTATAATGATGTGGTCGAAGCCGTTGTCCGGTGTCACCCGGATCAGTGGTTTTGGATACATCGGCGCTGGAAATTATCCACAGCTGCGCAAGATACGCTTAGCGCAGATGCGCGGCCCCCAACATAGCGCCATCGGTGCCTGACTGAACCAAGACAACCAAGGGCACGTCGACGGGCACTTCGGCGCTGGCCGTAAACGTGCCGTCGCCATTCCAGTCGCCAATGTCGATCCAGTCCTGGACGATGTTGTGGTAGGTGATCCGCCGCCCGGCGTTTTCGCCACGACTAATGTCGACCGTCGCACTCGCACGATAGGTGACCAATTGCACCGCCGCGGTGCGGCTTAAGTTCGATGCGGCATCGGCTTCGATCGAAATCTGTGTGCCATTGCGTTTTAATTGTACATTAACGACTGGTATTCTTGCGGTGTGTTCTTTCAGAAGTTCAGTGATCCTGTTTGGCCGGGAGCCGATTACGTGATCTTTGCCGCCAATGACCATCTGTGGCGTATAGATCGTGCGTTCGCCAGCAGCGCGGGCGTAATCCCGTTGCCGTTTTGTAAACTTCGGTTGGGCGAATTGATCTTTCCAGCCGATGTAATCCCAGTAATCGACGTGCAGAGCCAGGGCGATCACGTTATCGCGTTTGGCAATTTCACCAAGAATCTTGTCTGCCGGTGGGCAAGATGAACATCCCTGCGAGGTGAAGAGTTCGACGACGACTGCCTGTTCGGCGATGGCCGAAGCCGTTGTTGTCATCCAAAAGACCGTAATTAAAGTAAACAGTCGCTTCATAACTGAAATCCTGCCCATTGCCCGGTATATAGCTACTCTCATCGATTGCATCCTGCCAATCAATGTTTTGCGAGACCTCGTTACAATTGTTGAAGATTGAAGGGCAAAAAGCTAGGTAATTACATAGTTGTGCACAATGGTATACTAAATAGTCATTAGCGCCTCTTGCGCCATTGCAAGGTACCAGAGTATGCCTGCGCATATACACCCGACCGAACTCAGCGGAGCGATCAGCCATGCCCATCACCGTCGGCCACGACACATCAAAAACCCGAAAAACCTTAAATGCTGGAGCGGCCAGCATCGATTACTATTCAATTCCCGCCGCCGAAGCCGCTGGGCTTGGGCAGTTTTCAAAGCTTCCGGCAGCGCTGAAAGTGGTGCTTGAGAATATGCTACGCTTTGAAGATGGCAAAACGGTTACCGTTGACGACATTCGCGCTTTTTCCGAATGGGGCGCAAACGGCGGCAAGAACCCACGCGAGATTTCATATCGTCCGGCGCGGGTCCTTTTGCAGGATTTCACGGGCGTTCCGGCGGTGGTCGATCTGGCGGCAATGCGCGATGCGATTGTGTCACTTGGCGGGGATGCAGAACAGATCAACCCGCTGAACCCGGTCGATCTGGTTATTGATCACTCGGTCATGATCGATGAATTTGGCAATCCACGCGCGTTTCAGATGAATGTGGACCGCGAATACGAACGCAATATGGAACGGTATACCTTCCTGAAGTGGGGCCAGTCGGCCTTTGATAACTTCCGCGTGGTTCCGCCCGGCACTGGCATTTGCCATCAGGTGAACCTTGAATACCTGGCCCAGGCCGTCTGGTCTGACAAAGATCAAAACGGGGTTGAGGTCGCGTACCCCGACACGCTTGTCGGAACGGACAGTCACACAACCATGGTTAACGGTCTTGCCGTTCTGGGTTGGGGTGTTGGCGGTATTGAAGCCGAAGCCGCGATGTTGGGCCAGCCGATTTCCATGCTGATCCCCGAGGTTATCGGTTTTGAACTGACGGGTTCGATGGTTGAAGGCACGACCGGCACCGATTTGGTGTTGAAGGTTGTCGAATTGTTGCGCGCCAAAGGCGTCGTCGGAAAATTCGTCGAATTTTTCGGGGCAGGGCTCGACAGTCTGCCTTTGGCGGATCGCGCGACGATTGCGAACATGGCACCGGAATATGGTGCGACCTGTGGCTTCTTCCCAGTCGATAACGAAACCCTGCGGTACTTGCGCACCAGTGGCCGCGACGAAGCGCGGATTGCTTTGGTCGAAGCCTATGCCCGTGAAAACGGCATGTGGCGCGATGCGGATTATTCACCGATCTACACCGACACTTTGACGCTTGATATGGGTACAATTGTTCCTGCGATTTCGGGGCCAAAGCGACCTCAGGACTATGTCGCTTTGACCCAAGCCAAAACAGCGTTCACCAAGGAAATGGCCGACAACTTCAAGCGCCCTATGGGCAAGGAAGTGGCCGTTGAGGGTGAAGATTATACGTTGGAATCCGGCAAGGTTGTGATCGCGTCGATCACGTCGTGTACCAATACGTCGAACCCCTATGTGATGATTGGTGCCGGACTTGTTGCGCGCAAAGCGCGGGCCTTGGGCCTGAACCGCAAGCCTTGGGTGAAGACATCGCTTGCACCCGGAAGCCAGGTGGTTTCGGCCTATCTGGAAGCCGCCGAACTGCAAGAAGACCTTGATGCGATTGGTTTTAACCTTGTGGGCTATGGCTGCACGACCTGCATCGGGAATTCGGGGCCGATCCAGCCGGAATTGTCCAAGGCGATTGCCGATGGCGATCTGGTGGCAACATCTGTGTTGTCGGGCAACCGCAACTTTGAAGGACGGATCAGCCCGGATGTGCGCGCGAACTATTTGGCGTCGCCGCCGTTGGTGGTGGCCTATGCGCTGGCTGGCACGTTGGACATCGATCTGACGACCGAACCATTGGGCACCGACAAAGACGGCAACGACGTCTTCTTGAAAGATATCTGGCCAACACAACAAGAAATCGCAGAGCTGGTCGAAAAGACCGTGACCCGCGAAGCGTTCCGGTCAAAATATGCCGACGTCTTCAAGGGCGACGACAAATGGCGCGGCGTCGAAACCACCGACAGCCTGACATACGATTGGCCAGCCACGTCGACCTATGTGCAGAACCCGCCGTACTTCCAGGACATGGGCGCCGAACCGGGTGTGATCAGCAACGTCGAAGGCGCACGCATTATGGCTCTGCTGGGCGATATGGTCACAACCGACCACATTTCGCCTGCTGGATCGTTCAAGGATACAACGCCTGCGGGTGAATATCTGACCGACCGTCAGGTGGCCCCGCGCGAGTTCAATTCCTATGGGTCGCGTCGCGGCAATCACCAGGTGATGATGCGCGGCACATTCGCCAACATTCGCATCAGGAACGAAATGCTGGACGGCGTCGAAGGCGGTTATACCAAAGGCCCCGATGGCAGTCAGATGTCGATCTTTGATGCGGCGATGGCCTATCAGGAACAAGGCATTCCCTTGGTTGTCGTTGCGGGTGCACAATACGGGGCCGGGTCGTCCCGTGACTGGGCGGCTAAAGGCACAGCGCTGTTGGGCGTAAAGGCCGTGATCGCAGAGAGCTATGAGCGTATTCACCGATCCAATCTTGTGGGCATGGGCGTTATCCCGTTTGAGTTCACAGATGGCGCGACACGCAGTTCTTTGGGCCTGACGGGGCAAGAGGTGATTTCAATCACCGGGCTTGAAGGCGATCTGAAGCCGCTGTCGGAAGTGCCATGTTCGATCACTTATGCCGACGGCACGACCAAGGAAATCGCCCTGAAGTGTCGGATCGATACGGCGATTGAGAAGGAATATATTGAACACGGCGGTGTTCTGCATTACGTGCTGCGCGATCTTGCACGGGCTGCGTAAGTGAAAACTGGCGGCCCCGGATGCGTCCGGGGCCTTGCGCCAAGATATCCACGCGCGACGGGCCAAAGAATTAACAGACACGTCTGAATTACTGGTCGCGCACTGGCCGAAATCGACGCGTTGGTCTGAAACTGACACATTGACCGCGCTTTCGGAATTCTCTCGACACCACAGTCTAAGTTCCTCTGACGAGATTATTGCACCGTCTCGTTATATGGTTGCCTTGACGACGTCGGATCGTGACATGGCCGAAGAGCTTTCGGACGAAGATCGCACAACCGCCAATAAGGGGCGTGCGTCAGGAACCGGTTGGACGACTGGATCCTACCGGTACAGGCGTGATCTTTGGAGGGTTTGTGCATCGCGCGGGCCGCTTCGATTCGTCGGGAAAAAGTTAACGGAGCCGTTCAAAGGATGAATTGTGTTAACGCGTGTCAAATAATCGTTATAAAGCGGACAGAACGCTTGGCATTGTTTCCTCATTGGCTCGAAAAACGAAAAAAATACGCGAATTTCTTCCAATTGTGATGAATTTTAGGCAAAATCTTGACTGTGTACCGTCGCGAGTAGCTGGGGTTGTGAATGGAACGTACGAGTGATGCGCTAAGGGTTGTTTCCCGAGCGATGCCGGTGTCTCTGCCGCCTCTGGAAGGTGGCGCGATAATAGTGCTGATGATCGTCTGGCTATTTGCCTGACGCGGCTTCAATCGCAGGACGGATGCGGTTTTCCAAAATACTTTCGGTGACAGGGCCTGCAAACCGCAGGATCACGTCGCCATTGCCATCGACGACAAATGTTTCCGGCACGCCGTAGACGCCCCAATTGATCGCGGTGCGCCCGCTGCGGTCGGTGCCGACGGCCACATATGGGTCACCAAGTTCTTCCAAAAACCGCAGGGCTTTGTCGGGCGTGTCTTTGTAGTTCACGCCGACGATGTCGTAGCCTTCACTTTGGAGTTGCACCAGTTGGGGATGTTCGACGCGGCAGGGTGCGCACCAGCTTGCCCAATAATTGACCAGCGTGATCTTTCCTTGCGTCAGCTGATCTTCGGCAATCGGTGGCAGGGGCGGCAAGGGGGCCGCTTCAAGGGCAGGTGCGATGCGGCCAACGCGGGTTGAGGGCAGGGCGTCCGGATCATCGCGGTACATACCACCCAAAAACAGCCCGGCGATTGCGGCGAAGATCACCGGCGGCAGGACCATCAGAATGGGGAAGGATTTCTTTCCGTTCTCGTCCATGGGAAGCAGGGCCCCTTACAGGTTTCAGTTATGGCCTGTCGGCCTAAGCTATTTGGCTGGTTGACGGGCTTCTGCCTCATCCAGCCGTTGTTTGCCACGGCGGGCTTGCGCAATGCTGACGCTCACCAGCGCGGCCAGCAATGCCAGCGATCCGGCGTAGGCCAGCAAGACTTCGAACGTGTGTTTTCCAAGCTCGGCCATCATGCCATGCGCTCTTTCGTTTCAAGGGCGTGAATGCGGCGCAGGCGAACCTCGCTTCGGGTGCGAAGCAGGACCAGCGCAATGAATAGCGCCACAAAGCCTGCCATCGACAACAACAGCGGTAAAAAGAAAACGTTGCTGACTTTCTCTTCGGTGTCGGTGCCGGTGACGGCGGCGGCGCGAAACACGGATGATCCTTGATGCAGGCCCTGGTTCCAGAAGTTCACCGCATAGCGTGACAGGATCGCGAAGATTGAGCCGACGAGGCACAGATAGCTGGTCAGATCGGCGGCGGTGTCTGGATCGTCAACCGCAGACCAAAGCGCCATGTAGCCGAAGTAAAACAACAAAAGGATCAAAAAGGACGTTAATCGCGGATCCCATTCCCACCATGTGCCCCACGTGGGCTGGCCCCAAACCGCACCGGTAAAGATCGCAATCAGCGTCATGGTCATGCCAATCGGCGCTGCGGCTTTTGCGGCCAAGGCCGATACGTGGTGCCGCCGAACAAGCCAGATCAGCGAGGCGACCAGCATCATGACCCAGGCGTTGATTGCCATCATCGCGGATGGAACGTGCAGATAGATGATCTTAACCGTTGCGCCTTGGCGAAAATCGTTGGGGGTAAAAAAGAACCCCCAGATCAACCCGGCCAAAAGACATATCCCTGCAAGCCAAAAGGCCGGCCCGACCATGCGGTCGGTCGTTGTCATGAATTTTCGTGGATTTGCGTATTCCCAAAGTGACATGGGCTCTACCTACCCTTGCTTTGCGACGTGCTCAAGTCACCCGGTTGATTGCCACAGGACTGTGATAGCGACATTTTGGCGTGGAGAGGCATTGCGGTTTCGAAGAAAAAGCGAGATCTCTGTGGAAACATTGAAAGGTCACCCCATGCCGATCCGAAGCCGATTTGCCGAACTACAGGATGAAATCACCGAATGGCGCCACGATTTCCACCGCCATCCCGAATTGTTGTTCGATGTGCACCGCACGGCGGGGGTCGTTGAGGAAAAACTGCGGGAATTCGGCTGCGACGAGGTGGTGACAGGCATCGGGAAAACGGGTGTTGTCGGATTGATCCATGGGAAAACCAAGGGGTCCGGCAAGGTTGTTGGGTTGCGGGCCGATATGGACGCGTTGCCGATCCTTGAGGAAACCGGGTTGGACTATGCGTCGACCGTGCCCGGAAAAATGCACGCCTGTGGCCACGATGGGCATACGGCGATGTTGCTTGGGGCGGCGAAGTATCTGGCCGAAACCCGGAACTTTGACGGCACTGTCGCGGTGATCTTTCAACCCGCCGAAGAAGGCGGCGGTGGCGGGCGCGAGATGGTCAACGACGGGATGATCGAACAGTTTGGGATCAACGAAGTTTACGGCATGCACAACTGGCCTGGACAACCTGCGGGCACCTTTGCGATCCGCCCCGGTCAGTTCTTTGCGGCGACCGATATCTTTGACGTGGTGATCACCGGCGTTGGGGCGCACGCGGCCAAGCCCGAAGAAGGCGTGGACACAACCGTGGTTGCGGCGCACACGGTTCTGGCCCTGCAATCCATTGTCAGCCGCAATCTGGATCCAACCAAGGAACTTGTTTTGTCGGTGACATCCTTCGAAACCTCGTCAAAAGCTTACAATGTCATCCCCGAACGGGTTGAGATCAAGGGCACGGTGCGTTCGATGGACCCGGATGTGCACGATATGGTCGAAAAGCGGTTTCATGAGGTTGTGAACGGAACCGCAGCGACGTTTGGGGCCAAGGCCGAGATCAATTATACGCGGAATTACCCCACCATGGTGAACAGCGAGGTTGAAACCGGTCACGCGGTTGAGGCGGCCAAAAAAGTAGCGGGCGATTGCGCTGAAGCAGCGATCACCATGGGTGGCGAGGATTTCGCATTCATACTGAACGCCTGTCCGGGGGCCTATATTCTGGTGGGGAATGGCGATACTGCGAATGTGCATCAGCCGAATTACAACTTCAACGACGAGGTCATCCCGGCGGGCTGTTCGTGGTGGGTTGAAATGGCGGAAAGCCGGTTACCGCTGGGGTGACGGAGGACCGGCAAGGTTTTTTGTTTACCCCACCTGTAAAGCACGATTTCTGCAATTTGGCGCGATGACCGAATGGCGGCTGCGCGGGACGAAGCCGCCGTCGAAAATTGCCGCGTGAATATCCGCTTTTGTTGTGAGTGCTAAATGTGGGGTGCCTGCTCGGGCCTTGCCCGTTAGACTTGTAGCAATTGATAGCTAAGGAATCAGACGCGGCAGTGACCCAATTGGCCAAACCATCGACGTTCTCTGAAAATGCCAAGACTATTTCAGCTTCTATGGCCCAAAGACTAAAGCCATTTGGGTTCAAGAAACGACGAAACGGATTCAACAGACGGCTCGATAACGGTCTGATCCACCAGCTTTCGATTTTCAGCGTTGGTGCTTATTCCATCGACCACGGCAAGTTTTACGTCCACGTGGGCTGTTATGTGCCTGAAGCAGAGCTTTATCGAAGAAATGTGACCGAACCCAATTGGGTCACTGATGCGCTGTGCACAATTAGAGGTACTTTCCCGCAGGATTATTTGAGTCTGCGCAAGGTGGCTGAAAATCTCGACATGCTTACTCCATATATCGACAATGCGCTGGAAGCTTTAACTTCCTTCAACGACTACGCCGATATCATGGGCAGCCCAAGTATTGCCGACCAGCTCCCATCGAAGAAACCCTTGTGGTTCGAAACGCCCCAGCCCCTAGTGAAAACTTGTATCCAAATTGCAAGAGAGGACACGAAAGGAGCAGCGAGGACAATTCAACGCTACATTGCCGCACTAAAGGTGGCTGAAAACCAGCACCCAGGGCATATCGAGGTCGTTTCCGAATGGGCCGAAGGAATGAGATTGTTGCGGTCAACTGGAACATAAGGCTCTCACCGATGTGAACTGCCAAGTCGGACGTTCGTTCGCTGTGAGAAACTCTGTAACTTCGGGCTTGTCTTATGATTTCCGCATCGGTCTGCAAGGATTGAGCCGTAGCCCGGCATGTCGTTTTGTTGGGCAATGGTGGCGGCTGGATCGCTTTGGGCTTGGTCGTGATGGACCGTTTTTGAGTGCGATCAGCCGCTGTCTTCGTATGAGGCCTGAACGGATACGCAAACCTAAGGGTTTGCATGACAAGCATAGGACATGACTAACGGACGATAGCATAGGCATTGATGTTTCGAAGCATTTTCTTGATGCGCATCGGTTGAGCGACGGTGATACTGCAACCTTTCCCAACGCGCCTGGTGGTTTCCGTGCACTGGCGACATGGCTGGGCAGCGATATGCCTGCGCGCGTCGTTTTTGAGGCGACCGGTCCATATCACCGGAGTTTCGAGCGCGCCTTTTCGGGGATATTTCCCTTGGTGAAGGTCAACCCTTTACAGGCGCGTCGGTTCGCTCAGGCATGCGGGACGGGAGCCAAGACAGATGCTGTGGATGCGCGCATGCTCGCCAGTTTTGGTCGCGCTTGTCTTTGGAACCGGATCAGCCCGTTAATGGGGAACAGTTTGACCTCAGAGAGTTATTCAGTGCCAGAGGCGCGCTCATCAAGGACCGCACCCGTCTGACAAATCGCTTAAAGACGCAAACTCTTGCTCTCATCAAGCGGCAAACGAAAGCGCGGATCGACCAACTGACGCGCCATTTGCAAGCCTTGCAGCACGCCATCAACGAAGGATTGCAAGCCTGTCCCAACCGCGCCAGGGCCACCGCCATTCTACGATCGATCCCCGGCATCGGTGAAGTTGCCGCATCAATTATTCTTATCGAGATGCCCGAGATCGGCACGCTTCGTAAGAAGAAAGCTGCGAGCCTGACAGGGTTGGCACCAATGACCCAGCAATCAGGAAAGTGGCAGGGTAAAGCCCGCATTCAAGGTGGACGAAAATCGTTGCGCGACGTTCAATATATGCCAGCCCTTGTCGCGACCAAACACAACCCAGACATGCGCGACAATTACAACGCCATGCTCAATCACGGTAAGCCCAGAGAGGTCGCGCTTACAGCAATCATGCGAAAGCTCATTGAACCCGCAACACCCTGGTCAAAGCAGACAGAACATGGACGCCAAACCCGACTTGACCAAGACGGATACTCAAAGCGGTCATCTGATGGTTTCCGTGGGACAATTTCGCCAGCGGGCGCATTATTCATCCGTTTCTTTGTCCAACGCCTCTGCCAGCCTAAACCCAATCCTGCGGGGTTCTGCGGCATCTACGTCTTTGGGCATCGAACGCAACAGAACGTTCAACTGGCTGACGTGTTGGACCAGTTGCACGCGGGCACCGGTTTGGTCCGTGCCGTAAAAGGTCACAATGTCAGGGTCGAAATACCCGATGCCTTCGATCTTCAGAACACCTGCGCCAGTATCGGTAAAACCCATGGCGACTTCTTCTTCGGCGTTCAAAGTTTTTTCGAAATTTTGGATATAGAGGATGAGCCGCTGATAGGCCCATTCGGCGGGTGATTTCTGTTCAACGGGTTTTTTGTTCAGGGCGTCGGGCAGCGGTTCTTGTTCGACGGTTTGCACGTGCGGGTCAGAATGGACAACGGCGGCCGTTGGTTTCTTGACGTTGCCTTCGAGGGCTTCGGCAGCAGTTGCGATCTTGTTGTCCATCGTCGTCTCCGGAGGTGCATTGGTTTTCGAGTATGCGGGGGGAACCAAGCCGGGGGCAAGGGGGGTCACAAAGCAGTATAAACCCATGCGCCATCGTCGCGACGGGTTCGGCTTGCGCGCCCCTGATGCCAAAGATGCTGACAATGGGCGACGGCTTCGACCATGGCGAGGCCGAATTGATCGCCGCGAATGTCGCGTTTGAAGATCGGCACGAAGCTTTCGACCGCTGTTGCAGGCGTTGCAAGGGCATCGTGCAGGCGCGACAGAGCCGAAATGTGGTTGTCGATCAGTTGGTCGATGCGGGTTGGCAAGCCGACGAAGGGCAATTTGTGACCCGGCAGAACAAAGTGATCATCGCGCGCCATGGCTTGAAACCGCGTACAACTGTCCAGCCAATCCCCGACCGGATCTGCGTTGGGTTCGGTCGGGTAAACCCCAAGGTTGGGCGAGATGGACGGCAAAAGTTGATCACCCCCAATGATGAGATTATCGCTTTCAGACCAAAGCGTTGCGTGCTCAGGAGCATGTCCGTTGCCCATGTGGACGACCCATGTGCGCCCGCCGATCTGAAGCTTTTCGCCTTCGGATATCCGCGTGTAGCCCATGGGCAAAGGCGCGATGGTGTCGGCAAAATTGAACGGGCGTTCGTCGCGCCGCTGTTCCAGAATGTCGGTGGGCATACCAGCGCTTTTCCAATGGGCGATGGCGGCCTCGCTGGGGCGGTCTTCGACGTCCAGCGACAGCATGCGCGCCATCAGCCATGCCGTGCGTGCGGTCCAAAGCTCGGCCCTGTAATGCGATTGAAACCATCCCGCCAGCCCGATGTGATCGGGGTGATGATGCGTGACGAGCACGCGGGTGACGGGTTTGCCGTTGAGCGGCCCGCTTAACATGGTTTCCCAGATGCCGCGGCTTTTGCGCGAGGCTATGCCGGTATCAATCACCGTCCAGCCTGCGCCATCATCCAGTGCATAAACGTTCACATGATCCAAAGCCATCGGCAGGGGCAGACGTATCCAAAGAACCCCCTCGGCCACTTCGGTGGCTGTTCCGTGGTCGGGTGCTTGATCGTGCGGATAGCGGATCAGCCGTGCCGCATCATCCATCAAGCGGCCAGATCGTCGGGTGACAAATCGTACAACCCGGCGTCGCCGACCCGCACTTGCGCCAGAAGCGATGCATGTTCCGGCAAAAGCCGTTGGATATAGAACCGTGCAAGCGCCACTCGGGCGCTTTCGGGTTCGGCAAGGGCGGCTTTCAGGTGATAATGCCCGCCTAGCACGCGCGCCACTGCCTTTAGGTAGGGCACGGCGCCCGCAAAGCGCGCATCCATGTCTTGGCCGACCAGCCATTCGGTCGCTTCGCGCAAAGTTTCGGCGGCGCCCCAGACGCTTTCAGCAAGCTGGGGTTGCGTCGCGCGTGCAGCCTCGGCGGTTGCTTCAACCTCGTCCAGCAAGCGATACAGGGTGTCGCCACCGTCCATCATTTTGCGCGCGACCAGATCCATCGCCTGAATACCGTTGGTGCCTTCATAGATTGGCGTGATCCGCACGTCGCGCAAATGTTGGGCGATGCCGGTTTCTTCGATAAAGCCCATGCCGCCGAACACCTGAACGGCTTCGTTGCAGATACTGACGCCGATGTCCGTTCCGAACGCCTTGGCAACGGGTGTCAGAAGGGCCGCGCGGGATTTCCAGTCAGCCTCACCGGTGGCGTGGGTCATGTCGGTGGCAACCGCGCAGGCCAGTGCGATGGAGCGCGCGGCGAAAATGTCGGCCTTCATTGCGGTCAGCATGCGGCGCACATCTGCATGTTCGACAATGGTGCCGGTGCCGCCTGCTTTGCCCTGTTTGCGTTCCACGGCGTAAGCCAATGCCTTTTGGAATGCGGCTTCGGCCACGCCGATGCCTTGGGCTGCGACGCCAAGACGGGCGTTGTTCATCATGGTGAACATCGCGGCCATTCCGCCTTGTTCCTTGCCGACCAGCCACCCTTTTGCACCGTCAAATTCCATCACTGCGGTGGGCGAACCATGGATGCCCAGCTTGTGTTCGAGGCTGACCACACGCAGGGAATTCCGCTCGCCCGGCGTGCCGTCGTCTTTCGGCAATAGCTTGGGCACAAGGAAAAGGCTGATCCCCTTGGTGCCACCCGGCGCATCCGGCAGGCGGGCCAGAACCAGATGGCAGACGTTGGCCATGAAATCCGCATCGCCCCAGGTGATGAATATCTTTTGACCGGACACTGAAAAGGTGCCGTCGCCATTGTCGGTCGCCGTTGAGCGTAAGGCACCAACGTCGCTGCCCGCATGGGGTTCAGTCAGGTTCATGGTGCCGGACCATTCGCCGGAAATCAGCTTGGGCAGGTACAAGGCTTTCAGCGTATCGCTGGCATGGGCCTCAAGCGCTTCGATCTGACCTTGGGTCAGCAAGGGGTTCAGTTGCAGTGCGAGGTTTGCGCCCGACATGAAATCGGTGATTGCGGTGCCGATGGCTTGAGGCAATCCCATGCCGCCGTGCTCGGGATCTGCTGTTACACCGACCCAGCCGCCTTCTGCAATTGCACGAAATCCCTCGGCAAAGCCCGGGGAAGTGCGCACGACACCGTTTTCCAGCATGGCAGGTGTGGCATCGCCAGCAGCGTTCAGGGGGGCCATGACTTCGTCTGACAGCTTGCCCGCTTCATTTAAGATCGCTTCGACCAGATCGGGTGTCGCCTCGCCAAACCGCTCAGTGGCCGAAACGTCGGAAAACCCGACAATCTTGTCCAGAATGAATTGGCTGTCCTGGATGGGGGATCTGAAAGACATTGACATTCCTCTATTGAATTCAGTTGGCAAGCAGACGCGTGATCGCTAACGAGTATGCCCGAAGCTTGCAAGCAGAGCGCCCACCTCGCAACCGAAACGCAACGTCACAAATATGGTTCAGACCACAGAAAAACTAGGGACAGACGCCGCAGGCATAGCGCGGGCCGCTCATGTTTTGCGCTCAGGTGGGCTTGTCGCCTTTCCAACCGAGACAGTTTACGGGCTTGGGGCGGATGCGCAGAACGGTTCTGCGGTGGCCGCGATATATGAAGCAAAGGGTCGCCCGAGCTTTAACCCGTTGATCGTGCATGTGGATTCGATTGATGCCGCCCTGGCGTTGGGGGATTTTCCGGAAGCGGCGTTGGGTCTGTTTGCGAAGGGTTGGCCCGAGGGCCTATCGCTGGTTGTTCCGTTGCGCCCCGAAACAGGTGTGTCGCCCTTGGTAACGGCGGGGCAGGAAACCATCGCATTGCGGGTTCCAACCGCGCCTATTGCACGGGAGTTGTTACGGGTCTTTGGTGGGCCGGTTGCCGCACCATCCGCCAATCCATCCGGGCGAATAAGTCCGACCACAGCGGTGCATGTATTGGCGGGTCTGGGCGGCAAGATCGCGGCGGTGTTGGATGGTGGTGAAACCTCAGCCGGGTTGGAATCAACGATCATTGGGTTTTCGGGTGGAGCACCTTTGGTCTACCGCGAAGGAGTGTTTCAGGTGCCCGAAGATATGGCGCGGAAGACGTCGTCACAGGGTGAAGACGTGCGGACGCCGGGCCAACTGGCCTCGCATTATGCGCCAAAGGGTGGCCTGCGACTTGAAGTTGAAACCGCCGATGTGGGCGAGTGGCATCTTGGTTTCGGCAGTGTAACCGGGGACAGGACGCTTTCGGCGGCAGGTGACTTGCGCGAAGCGGCGGCCAATCTTTTCGCGCTTTTGCACGAGGCAGATGCAATGGAGAGAATGCACATTGCTGTTGCCCCCATTCCTGACCAGGGTTTGGGTCGCGCGATCAACGACCGTTTGCGTCGTGCTGCGGCACCGCGCTAGGGTTTTTTGCGGGAATAGACGCCTTCTGGCAGGTTCAGCGCCGCCGTCAGATCGGCCAATTGTGCCAATGACAGCGTAATCTTTTGAACTTTGCCCTCGCGCGGGTTGTCTTGTTCGATGACCACGCAGTCTTCAAAGGCAGTGATGGTGATATCCTCTTGGCGATGCACGGCTGGCTCGTCCAAAAGAGTGACGACGGTTGCGTCAAATTCGTGCTCGATGGTGAACATAGGCGTCAGACTGCGGCCCTTCTGCGACGGGGGCAAGCAGAATTCCGACAAATGGGAACGGGATCGTTGCCGGGACGCCCGAGACGCTGCAAAATGCCCGGACGGAAGACAATATTATGGTGAAATTGATGATACGGACCGCTCTTGTTCTTGGCGCATTTGTGGCGCTCACGTCTTGTGACGTGCCAACTGCCAGCGCGCCGCAAGAAGCGCCACGGGTGATTGAGCGGGTAACGCGCACAGGATCGCCGCAAAGTGTGGCTGATTTCCGCGTTGTGGTGCGCCGCGTCGAACCTGTGGCCGAACGGGCGTGCCGACAGCTTCGTCCGGGTGCGAACTGTGATTTCGCGATTACCATCGATAATCGGCCCAACCAGCCACCAAATGCCTATCAAACATACAGCGATGCGGGACGGCCATTGCTGGCCTTCACGCCCGCGTTGCTGAGGCAGATGAAAAACCGCGACGAGATCGCTTTTGCACTGGCCCATGAGGCGGCGCATCACATCGAAGCGCATATTGATCAAACCCAGCAAACCGCAGTGGCAGGGGCTTTGATCGGGGCGGTGTTTGGGGCGATGGTCGGGCTTGACCCCGCAGGTGTTGATACGGCCACGAACATTGGCGGCAATATCGGCGCGCGTCGATATTCCAAGGATTTCGAGTTGGAAGCGGATTCGCTTGGAGCCCGAATTGCGCAAAGTTCGGGCTATAACCCATTGCGGGGTGTGCTTTATTTCCAAGATGCCAGAGATCCCGGTGACCGGTTTTTGGGCACGCATCCCCCTAACGCAGATCGCATTCAAAACGTGCGAAACAGCGTGAGATAATGCGCAATTTCATTGAGCGAACGCGCGACCGGATCATCTGGAGCTGGAATGGGGTCAAAGACGCTTGGGTGCATCAGCCCTCGTTCCGGTCTTGGGGCTATGCCTATGCCTTTACCATCGTTCTGGCGTTTGTCTTGCCGCTTTCCATGAGCGAACGGGGTCTGGTTCTGGCACTTGGGCTTATGGTGCTGGCCTTTGAGGCCATCAATACGGCCGTGGAATACACGGTGGATTACATTTCGACCGATCGTCATCCTTTGGCCGGACGGGCCAAGGATGCCGGAAGCGCAGCGGTGTTTTTAGCGTCCATTGCCGCTGGTCTGGCGTGGGTTTTCGTACTGATCGAGGTATGGGGCCGCGCGGGCTAAAGTGGCCCGGCTTTGCGCCGGGCCTTTGGTTTTGATGTGCTCGAAAGGCGCCTGCATCACTGGCGGACCAAAAAACGCCAGTCACAAGTCTTCGCCATTGTTTTCCGACCCTGATTAGGCGCGGAAAAGGCGTAACTGTGTCGGGAATATGTCCATTTTCAAGGTGATGTCTGGTATTCTTGCGCCAGGTTTCGAGGCCTCGTAAGCTGATTGCATTTAGCAAAGGGTCAATTTCATGAAACGGATCGCGATATTTTGCGACGGCACTTGGAACGCAGCGGATTCGCCGTTTCCAACGAATGTTCATCTTTTACACAGTGCGGTGCACTCAACAGGCGGTGATGGTGTTGTGCAGGTGGCCAAGTACATTCCGGGCGTCGGCACGGGGTTTGGCATGACGGGACTGCGTGCCCGGTGGGACAAGATCAGCGGCGGGGTTTTTGGTGTCGGTGTGACGCGGAATATTACGACCGCCTATCGGTTTTTGGCCGAAACCTATGAGCCGGGTGATGATATCCACATTTTCGGGTTCTCCCGCGGCGCTTTCACTGCTCGATCGCTTGCAGGCTTGCTGCGTGCGTCGGGTCTGCCGGATGCAGGCCAGATGGGCCGGATACCGGAGGCCATCAAGCGCTATCGCGATATGGATCAGAATACAGCGCCTAACACATTGGAAAGCCACAGGTTTCGCAATGGGTTTTCGCCAAACCTTGCGACCAGCAAGACAGAACAGGAATGGCGGGTGCGGTCTGGGTTTTCGAAGCCTGCGCTTTTGTCCGTCGCCTACTTAGGCGTTTGGGATACGGTCGGGGCCTTGGGTGTTCCAGGGCATTACCGCCTTTTGGCGCGTATTTTTAACGGCAACCACGGGTTTCACGATCTGGTCTTGTCACGCAGTGTTGAAGCCGCGCGGCACGCGGTGTCGATTGACGAAAAACGCCGGACGTTTCCGCCGACGCTTTGGCAAAACATGGGTGTCCTGAACCAGATCGACGACGACAACCGTCGACTTTACCAACAACAATGGTTTGCCGGGGATCACGGCTCGGTCGGGGGTGGCGGCGACATTCGTGGGCTGTCGAGCATTGCGCTTGGCTGGATCGCCGAAGGTGCCGCAGTGAAAGGGTTGGATTTTGACGCCGATATTCTGGCCGGGTTGGCAACGGAAGAAGACCCGGTGGGGACACCCTTGATGAACCACTCAAAAGGTCCGGGGTTTGTCGGGCGGCTTTTGCGCAAACGCGTTTTGCACCGGGAGGGTAAATACGCGCCGTCCTTTATCTGGGACGTTTCAGAGCCTGCGCAGGCGCGCTGGCGCGCCACATCCGAATACAGACCGCGCCCGCTTTTGCATCTGAGCGACGATCTGGATCAGGTGTAAGCCTTGAATTTACCGTGACGTTTCAGTCAGGCGACGTTCGACGTAACCCGTTACGTTACCGATCATGTCTTCCATATGCGGGTCTTCGAAGAAGTGGCCGGCACTTTCGATTTCTGTGTGGGTGACTGTGATGCCCTTTTGTTCGTGCAGCTTTTCGACAAGCGTATGGGTGTCGCGGGGCGGGGCCACGCGGTCGGCGGTGCCGTTGATCACCAGACCAGACGACGGGCAGGGTGCCAGAAACGAAAAGTCATACATGTTTGCAGGCGGCGAGACGCTGATAAACCCGGTGATTTCCGGGCGACGCATCAAAAGCTGCATCCCGATCCAAGCGCCAAACGAAAACCCGGCAACCCAGCAATGCTTGGCGTTCTGGTTCATCGATTGCAGGTAATCGAGCGCAGAGGCCGCATCCGACAATTCACCGATGCCTTGGTCGTATTCGCCTTGGCTGCGACCAACGCCGCGGAAATTGAACCGCAGGACGTTGAAACCCATGTTGTGAAACGCATAGTGCAGGTTATAGACGACGCGATTGTTCATCGTTCCGCCAAATTGCGGATGCGGATGAAGAATAATCGCAATCGGCGCGTCTTTGCTTTTATGCGGATGATAGCGGCCTTCCAGCCGTCCCTCGGGGCCGGGAAAAATTACCTCGGGCATGTTTTCGAATTTACCTTCTCTACTGTGCCGACCCCTCGTCAATAGTTGACGATTTCTGTCGGGGTCTTTAGAAACGTTCTAAATTGGCGCCACCCTCCCGATGGACTTGGTGGGAGGTAAGCCCCAAGCGGGAAAAGGTCAATGATTTAGGGCAGGACGTCGAAGATGAAACTGAGCACTAAGGGCCGATACGCAATGGTGGCTTTGGCAGATCTGGCTATGACGTGCGAGGATACTTTGTTGTCTTTGGGCGAAATTTCAAAGCGCCAGGACATTTCCTTGCCCTACCTGGAGCAGTTGTTCGTGAAGTTGCGCCGCGCCGGGCTGGTGGAAAGTGTGCGCGGCCCGGGCGGTGGATACAAACTGGCGCGGCGGCCGTCGGACATTCGGGTTGTCGAGGTTTTGGCGGCCGTGGATGAAACGGTGGATGCGATGCATACGGGCGCTGGTGCCAGCGGGGCGGTGTCAGGATCAAAGGCGCAAAGCATGACCAACCGGTTGTGGGAAGGGCTTTCGGCACATGTTTACGTGTTTTTGCACCAGACGCGGCTGTCGGATGTGATTTCCAACGAGTTGGCCCCTTGTCCGGCGGTTCCGGCATTGTTCGAAGTGGTGGACGAAAGATGAGGTTCTGGATTGGAGCGTTGGTTGCGCCGGCTGTACCGTCGCGGTTGGCGAGGGGGCGCTGCCCCCTCGCGCTCCCCCGAAGTATTTTGGACAGAAGAAGCTGTCATGGGTGATCGGGTCTATCTGGATTGGAATGCGACGGCCCCTTTGCGGGGGGAGGCGCGCACCGCAATGATCGCGGCAATGGATGTGGTTGGGAACCCGTCGTCTGTCCATGGCGAGGGGCGTGTGGCGCGAGGGTTGGTTGAACGTGCGCGCGGTCAGGTTGCCGAATTGGTGGGGTGCAAGGTTTCTGAGGTTGTGTTTGTGTCCGGTGCGACAGAAGCGGCATCAGTGTTGCAAAGCTTGCCGGGCGGATATTGTGTTTTGGTGGATGAGGTATCCCATGATGCCCTTTGGGCGCATGTGGATATGTCGGGATTGGCGGAACGCCTGAACGGTCCGGGCCACACGTTGGCGATGGGGCTGGCCAACTCGGAAACGGGTATCATCAGCACGCCGCCTGAGAAGAATGGCGGACAATATCGTTTCGGGGGTGCTGGGGCGGATTGGCTTTTTCTTGATGTGACCCAGGCTCTGGGGCGTATTCCGTGGAGTTTTCATTGGTCTGGTGCCGATTTTGCTTGTCTGAGCGCGCATAAGTTGGGTGGCCCTAAGGGGGTTGGTGCCCTTGTGGTGCGGGAAGGCTTTGATTTTGGCGCTTTGCAACACGGCGGGGGCCAAGAGATGGGCCGTCGCGCGGGCACCGAAAACGTTATTGGGATCGCAGGTTTCGGGGCCGCAGCGGAGGCTGCTGCGAAAGATTTGGCCGATGGTGCGTGGGAACGGGTTGCAGAACTTAGAAAGATTCTAGAAAACGCTCTTGAGGCTGAAGCGCCGGATACTATTTTGATAGGTAAGGATGCGCCGCGTTTGCCGAACACGTCTTGTTTTGCCACGCCGGGTTGGAAGGGTGAAACGCAGGTGATGGCGATGGATTTGGCAGGGTTTGCGATCAGCGCCGGGTCGGCCTGTTCCAGCGGCAAGGTGCGCGCCAGTCGGGTGTTAAGCGCCATGGGCTATGACGATACGACAGCGTCGAGTGCGATACGCGTCTCGATGGGGCCGACAACGACCGAGGACGACGTCTTGCGCTTCGTGGACGCGTGGACGGCACAGGAAAAGAAATTCCGCCAGCGAGCGGCTTGAAGGGGTTTAGGAGATGGCAGCTTTGGATACCAACATGGACGTCAAGGCAAGTGTGGTCAAAGACGGTGTCGATCAGGATACGGTGGATGCGGTCCAGTCTCTTTCCGGAAAGTACAAGCATGGCTGGGCGACCGATATTGAGATGGAATATGCCCCCAAAGGGCTGACCGAAGACATTGTGCGGCTGATTTCAGAAAAGAACGAAGAGCCCGAATGGATGCTGGAATGGCGGCTTGAGGCTTATGCGCGGTGGTTGAAGATGACCGAGCCTGAATGGGCAATGGTCGATTACCCGAAGATCGATTTTCAGGATCAGTACTATTACGCCAAGCCGAAAAGCATGGAGGAAAAGCCGAAGTCTTTGGATGAGGTGGACCCCAAGCTGTTGGAAACATACGCGAAACTTGGAATTCCGCTGAAAGAACAGATGATTTTGGCTGGTGTCGAAGGGGCCGAAGACATGCCTGCGGAAGGCCGGAAAGTCGCGGTGGACGCAGTCTTTGACTCTGTGTCTGTGGGCACGACGTTTCAGGCGGAATTGATGAAAGCGGGTGTGATTTTCTGTTCGATCTCGGAAGCGATCAAAGAGCATCCTGAGTTGGTCAAAAAATACCTTGGTTCGGTTGTGCCCCAGTCGGACAATTTCTATGCGACGCTGAATTCGGCGGTCTTTTCGGATGGGTCCTTCGTTTATGTGCCACCAGGTGTGCGATGTCCCATGGAATTGAGCACTTATTTCCGGATCAATGCTGAAAACACGGGCCAGTTCGAACGCACGCTGATCATTTGCGACAAAGAGGCGTATGTTTCTTACCTTGAGGGATGCACGGCGCCTCAGCGGGATACGTCGCAATTGCACGCAGCCGTTGTCGAATTGGTGCTGCTGGATGATGCCGAGATCAAATATTCCACGGTTCAGAACTGGTATCCGGGCGATGAGAATGGCAAGGGCGGGATTTACAACTTTGTGACCAAGCGCGCCGATTGCCGGGGTGATCGCTCCAAGGTGATGTGGACACAGGTTGAGACCGGATCGGCGGTCACGTGGAAATATCCGTCGTGCATTCTGCGCGGGGATGACAGCCAGGGTGAATTCTATTCCATTGCCATCGCCAACAATATGCAGCAGGCCGACACCGGCACCAAGATGGTGCATTTGGGCAAGAACACCAAGTCGCGGATTGTGTCCAAGGGGATTTCGGCGGGCAAGGCGCAGAACACTTATCGGGGTCTTGTTTCGATGCACCCGAAGGCGAAAGAAAGCCGGAATTATACCCAGTGTGACTCGCTTTTGATCGGCGACAAATGCGGGGCCCATACGGTGCCTTACATCGAAGTGAAGAATAACTCATCGCGGGTTGAGCACGAGGCAACAACGTCGAAGGTGGATGACGACCAGCTGTTCTATTGCCGCCAGCGCGGCATGGACGAAGAAGAAGCCGTGGCTTTGGTCGTGAACGGGTTCTGCAAGGAAGTGCTGCAGGCGCTGCCGATGGAATTTGCCATGGAAGCGCAACAGTTGGTTGCGATTTCGCTTGAGGGAAGTGTTGGATGATGTCGGCGTTTTCGGCCGCGTTCTTGGCACCGGTGGAGACGCGGTGATGACCGTGATGCCACTTGATCCGTTAGATGGCGAAAACGCGCGCGATTATGTCGAGCGTGCTGACGAACATGTGGATATGGAATTCGTTTTGGAAAAGTTCGGACTGTCGGCAGCGGTTGCAAAGTGCCTATTGGTTGGGGCAGAAAATTTCAACGCAAGGTTATCATTTGATCAGTGGGCCGAACGACGTGCGGGCAGCAAAGACGATTTTGGCGCGCGCAATTGGTTGAGACGGAAGTACCAACTTGACGGGGAAACCGCTGAGCAAGTCAGTCGGGCATTCGAAGCTGGACACAAACGTGCTCTTGTTGAACGGCTTGGCAAGGATCGATTACTTCGACGTTGTGTATCGCCCGAAATGCACCCTGAACTGGAAGCACATGGTTTCCTTGCCAAGACAGTCACGCTTTTTCGTCCTGTTGGGCAGGCAGAACATGATCTCATTGTCGAATCCGATTTTACATGTTTTCCACCGCGCCTGCCGGAGCAACCAATATTTTATCCTGTCACGAACGAGGCCTATGCATCTCAAATTGCAAGGGATTGGAACACGAAAGAGCCGACTGGCGTCGGGTATGTAACACGGTTCGAGGTGGATGCGGGTCTAGTAGCGACCTATGACACCAAGTTTGTAGGAGCGCAGATGCACGAGGAATACTGGATCCCGGCCGAGGCGCTGGACACATTCAATAGTGCCATTGTGGGGCCAATCGAAGTGATTTCTGAATTTCGTGGTGTTGCCGAATGACCCGCCAACCTATCATCTATGGAGCTGTCGTCTTTGCCGCGATCTTTTTTGTGGGCTGGATCACTGGCATGGGTGGCTCGTTTTTGCCCAATCTTGGGTTCAGTGCCGTGATGGGCCTGCTTGCAGGTGGTATCTTCTTCTTTTTGCAAAGAAAACATCGGGGAAACGACGAATGATTGTCACTGTTTCCCGCATCAATCTTTACGAAAACTCCGCACAGTCGCCCTTTTTTGGACAAGTTCCGCTGTCATCGCGGTCGCGCGAAGCAATTTCGGGTGACAGACATGGCCTTTTCGAAATCGAAGGCAAAAGGTGGCAATGGGTTCGAGGACAGGCTTTCCCGGATCAAAAAAGGTGGCGTGAACACCATGGGCGAGATTCAAGTCGGCCCACGCGAAGAAATCCGGGCCGGCAGCAAATCAAAACCGTCCAATACCGTGCGCATGAAGCGAAAAAAGGTGAAGAAAAAAGAAATCGGACGGGCTTCGGGCATGTCGCTGTTTCTTTTGGCCTTCGTGTTCGGCGCGTTTTCGATGTTTGTCGCGCAGGTCGCGAATTTCCACATGTTTGTGCCGGGCGGGCTGACCCCCGTCGATCTGACAGGAACCGCCGTCGCGTCGTATCTGCCATATGCGCAATTGATTTTCGCCGGGGTTCTGGCGCTGCTGTTTTGCTGGACGTTCCGGTTGATGACCATGATGCGCATGCTCGCAACGGTCGCGGGATTGTTCGCGGTGATGCAATATCACACCGAAATGGTACAATTTGCGCCGGACACCTACGTCAAGTTCTTCTCGAAGGGCTATGTGGAAGAGGTGTTTTCAAACGCCGGACCGGCTCAAAGTCAAGAGCCCGCCGCCTAAAGCTCAAACAAACCAACAATTTCATGATGGGTGCTGTCAGGTCTGACAGTGCCCTTTGTCGTGTTCGCAGGAGATAAAAATGCTGAATATCAAAGACCTCCACGTGAAACTTGAGGAAGAAGACAAGGTTATCCTGAAGGGTGTCGACCTGGATGTGCCTGCCGGTGCGGTGCATGCCATCATGGGGCCCAATGGTTCGGGGAAATCGACGCTTTCCTATGTTCTGTCGGGCCGTGATGGTTACGAAGTGACGGCAGGTGCAGCGACGCTGGATGGTGCGGACTTGCTCGTACTGGATCCGGAAGAGCGTGCGTCGGCCGGTTTGTTTCTGGCGTTTCAATATCCGGTCGAAATTCCGGGCGTTGGTAATATGACATTCCTGCGCACGGCGCTGAATGCGCAGAAAAAGGCGCGTGGTGAGGATGAAGTCAGCGCAGGCGACTTTTTGAAGCTGATCCGTGAAAAGGCGAAATCCCTGAAGATCGACGCGGATATGTTGAAGCGCCCTGTGAACGTGGGTTTTTCGGGTGGCGAGAAAAAGCGCAACGAAATCTTACAGATGGCGATGCTGGAACCGAAGATGTGCATCCTGGACGAAACGGATTCCGGTCTTGATGTGGATGCCATGCGATTGGTGTCGGAAGGTGTGAACGCGTTGCGCGATGCCGGGCGGTCGTTCCTTGTGATCACCCATTATCAGCGTTTGCTGGACCACATCAAACCCGATGTGGTGCACATCATGGCCAATGGTCGGATCGTGAAAACCGGTGGGCCTGAATTGGCGCTTGAGGTCGAAAACAACGGCTATGCCGATATTCTGGAAGAGGTGGCCTGATGGGTTTGCCTGCCGATAAATCAGATGCAACGGCTGACCGTTTGGCCGCTTTGACGATGCCGGACGGCGCGTCTTGGGCCCGGATTGCGCGCGAAGCCGCCTCGACGCGGTTCCAAGCCATGGGGCTTCCCGGTCGGCGCGATGAGTACTGGCGGTTCACGCAGCCCGATACATTGAACGCCATCCAACCGCCCGAAGCCGCATTGTATCCGCCCGAGGATCCGCCTGCGTTTTCCGCACTGGACCGTCTGTCGGTGGTGTTCCGCGATGGGATTTTTGACCCCGAGGCCTCGGACGATCTGGCGTTGGAAGGACTTGAGATTGAACGTCTTTCGACGGCAACGCAGGCCGATTTCCACTGGGCCAAAGATTTGTACGGTGTTCTGGAAACGCGTGGTCAGGACCCGGTTGAACGGCCTTTTGCCGCGCTGAACACCGCTTTTGCAACAGATGGAGTGGTGCTGCGCGCGACGAAAAAAATCTTAAAGCCGATCCATTTCCGGTATTTGCACGAAAAGACCGATAGCGACGCCATCCTGCATTTTGTCGTTCGCGTCGAAGAAGGCGCCGAGCTGACCTTGCTGGAAGGCGGACCTGCGGCGGCGCGCTTTAACAAATGCATGGAAATCGACGTGGCAGATCGTGGTTCCTTTCACCACATTCGCGCGCAAGGGCGCGATCACGAACGGCGCGCGGTCACGCATCTTTTTGCGCGGTTGGGCGAAGAATCGACGTTCAAAAGCTTTACGCTAACCGCCAACGGCCGGTTGACGCGCAACGAGGCGGTGATCGAACTGACGGGTGACAATGCCACGGCTCACATCGCGGGTGCAGCGGTTGGCGACGGCGATTTTCACCACGACGACACGGTTTTTGTGACCCATGATGCGGTGAATTGCGAAAGCCGTCAGGTGTTTAAGAAGGTGCTTAAAAACGGTGCTGTTGGCGCGTTTCAGGGCAAGATTTTGGTGAAGGAAGGCGCGCAGAAAACCGATGGCTATCAGATCAGCCAATCGCTTTTGCTGGACGAAGATGCGCAGTTTCTGGCCAAGCCGGAATTGGAAATCTATGCTGACGATGTGATCTGTTCGCATGGATCGACGACGGGTGCCATAGACGAAGAGGCTTTGTTCTACCTCCGTTCACGCGGTGTATCGGCGAGCGAAGCTCAGGATTTGCTGGTGCTTGCCTTTCTGGCCGAAGCCATCGAAGAAATCGAAAGCGAAGAGATCGCCGACGACATCCTGACGCGCCTTGAAAGCTGGCTGGTGCGCCATCGGGGATGAGCATTGTCCTTGATATCATACGGACTTATCGCGCGCCCCGTGAGACACAGGCGCGCAGGATGTCGGGTGCGCCCCGCGAAGATCGAGCCTTGGCAATCTTGATGGCGGCTTGTGGGCTGATCTTCTTGGCGCAATGGCCGCGTTTGGCTCGCGAAAGCCATTTGGATCCGTCGGTCGGATTGGATGCGCGTTTGGCTGCGGCCCTGTTCGGCTGGCTGATGGTGATGCCCTTGGTGTTTTATGTTTTATCGATAATTGTGACGGTTGGCCTGAAAACAGTTGGTCAAAGCGTCACCGGATTTTCATGTCGCATTGCGCTGTTCTGGGCGCTTTTGGCGTCGACGCCGGTATGGTTGCTGGCGGGGTTGTTGGCAGGGTTCGCGCCGGGGCCGGGCTGGGTTATCGTCAGCACCCTGGCGTTCACAACCGTACTTGTGTTCGCCGGTGCAGGGCTTATGTCGGCGAGAACGATACGCGAGGGATCGCTTTGACACTTTGGGAACATCTAGTTGGGATCATGCGCCAAATGTTGCGCGACCCCCGCGTGGCTGCCGCCGAGTTGATCGGTTTGGAATTCCGCCGCGAGGTGTTGATTTCCGCGTTTCTGGCGATGATTGCCGTGTCGATCATTGCGACTGAGCCGATGTTGAATGCTGCTGCTTCGATCTTTCCGGGCGATCCGCTTCCGCCCTTGGCGCGCGCGTTTGGGTCTGCTCTTGGTGGGCTTGCGATTGTTTGGGTCATCTGGAAGGCCGGTAGCATGATGGGCGGGCAGGGGACGTTCGATCAGTTGTTGCTTGGGTTCATCTTGCTTGAGGTCGTCTTTATCGCTGGCATTGTGGGGTTGTTGATGATGATGGTGGCGCTTCCGCCTTTGGCGGGGCTTCTGGGCGTTGGGTTCATCTGTTACTGGCTCTGGCTGATTTCAAACGTCTATGCCGAATTGCATGGCTTTCCGTCTGCGTGGAAAGCTTTTGGTGTCGTTGTGGTGTCGTGGATGGTTGTGAATTATACCAGCGTCATCGTGCTGGGCCTTTTGACCGGGCTGTTCGGAGGTCCGACAGATGTATGATGTTGAAGTGGTGCGCCGTGACTTCCCGATTTTGTCGCGCGAGGTAAATGGCAAGCCTTTGGTCTATCTTGACAACGGGGCGTCAGCGCAAAAGCCGCAAGTGGTAATTGATGCGATCACTCAAGCGTATTCTCAGGAATATTCCAATGTTCACCGGGGGTTGCATTACCTGTCGAACCTTGCGACCGAAAAGTACGAAGGTGTGCGGGGCACCATTGCGCGGTTCTTGAATGCTGCAAGCGAAGACGAAATCGTCATGAATTCGGGTACGACCGAAGGCATCAACACTGTGGCCTATGGCTGGGCGATGCCACGGTTTCAGCCCGGCGATGAGATTGTTCTGTCCGTTATGGAGCATCACGCCAACATCGTGCCATGGCATTTTCTGCGCGAACGTCTGGGCGCGGTTCTGAAGTGGGTTGATGTCGATGAAACGGGTGCTTTGCCGCCTGAAAAGGTTCTGGCGGCCATTGGCCCCAAGACCAAGCTTGTCGCGATCACACATCTGTCGAATGTGTTGGGCACACGGGTGGATGTGAAGGCGATTTGCGACGGCGCGCGCGACATGTGCGTGCCGGTGTTGGTGGATGGCTCGCAATCTGCTGTGCACATGCCCGTCGATGTTCAAGACATTGGGTGCGATTTTTTTGCGATCACCGGGCACAAGCTTTATGGCCCGTCGGGGTCGGGCGCGATTTATATCCGCAAAGAACGCCAAGCCGAAATGCAGCCCTTTATGGGCGGCGGCGATATGATCCGCGAAGTACGCAAAGACGCCATCACCTGGAACGATCCGCCGATGAAGTTCGAGGCTGGCACGCCGGGGATCGTTCAGCAGATCGGTTTGGGCGTTGCACTGGATTACATGATGGCGCTTGGGATGGAGAATATCGCCGCGCATGAGGATCGCTTGCGGGATTATGCACGCACCAAGCTCGACGGTTTGAACTGGCTGAACGTGCAAGGGACCACGGCGGATAAGGCGGCGATCTTTTCGTTCACACTGGATGGTGCGGCCCATGCCCACGATATTTCAACGGTGCTTGATAAAAAGGGCGTTGCGGTTCGAGCGGGGCATCATTGTGCGGCGCCCTTGATGGAACATTTTGGTGTCTCGGCCACGGCACGCGCCAGCTTTGGGCTTTATAATACCGAAGCCGAGGTTGATGTTTTGGTGGACGCACTTGAGCTGTGCCACGAGTTGTTTGGCTAATCCCTAGGGATCGCCGATAATTTTCTTCACTTTTTCAAAAGTTTCTTTGTATTCCGGATTGTGAACAAAGTGCGAAAGTGCATCCGCAATTCGTTGCCAATCGTCGCGCGTTAGTTGATTTGCCATCAGACATATCCAAAAAGCGCCCCCGCTTTACGTTTTAGCGGCACGGGGTAAAAATGCGGTAAGCATCACAGGTGTCCATGGCCAACAAGATGCCATTGTCGTCATTTTTTCCGCGTTGCCTAGGGCAATTTGGCGCAATCCCCGGCAACAGTTTGTTGCGAAATCCAAATCGTATCCGCAATCCCTTCGATTATCAGACCCACCGTGTTGCGCCGCCTTCGCGAAAGAGAGAAACTGCGCGTCAAAGATATAAGCGTGATCGCTGATTTGATCCGCATTCAACCCAAAGGACGTCCAAAATGATCAATGGAAAATCGCTCGTGGCCGGGGAATGGCTTGGCAGTTCCGAGAGCTTTCACAACGCACCAAGCTCTGGTGAGCCCGATACGTTTTCCAAAGGCACGCCCGAAATGGTGGATCAGGCCTGTAAAGCGGCGGAAGAGGCGTTTTGGAGCTTTGGTTATAGTGCGGCGTCAGAACGCGCGGCGTTCTTGCGCGCCGTCGCCGATGAGATCGACGCATTGGGCGATGAGATTACCGAAATCGGCGTGAAGGAAACCGGTCTTCCCGAAGCGCGTCTTCAAGGCGAGCGGGGCCGTACGGTTGGACAATTGCGCTTGTTCGCTGATCACGTTGAGGCTGGCGATTATCTGGATCGTCGTCACGACGTGGCATTGCCGGATCGCGCACCTTTGCCGCGCCCCGATATTCGCATGATGCAGCGGCCCCTTGGCCCTGTTGGTGTCTTTGGTGCATCGAATTTTCCACTGGCATTTTCGTCGGCGGGTGGGGATACGGCTGCGGCTTTGGCAGCGGGTTGCCCTGTCGTTGTTAAGGGGCATCCGGCGCATCCGGGTGTTTCTGATCTGATTTCTCAGGCTTTTGATGCGGCGATCAAAAAAACGGGGGTTCATCCCGGAGTGTTCAGTCAGGTTCAGGACGGTGGTTTTGCGGTTGGCGAAGCGCTGGTTAAACATCCGTTGATCCGCGCCATTGGTTTCACCGGATCGCTTCGTGCGGGCCGCGCGTTGTTTGATATGTGTGCGGCGCGCCCAGAACCGATCCCGTTCTTTGGCGAGCTTGGATCGACGAACCCGATGTTTGTGATGCCTGCCGCCATGGCAAATCGTGGTGAGGCGATCGCGCAAGGGTGGGCCGGATCGCTGACCATGGGGGCCGGGCAGTTCTGCACCAACCCCGGAATTGCCGTGGTGATCGACGGGCCGGAAGTTGCGCCCTTTGTCGAAGCGGCGACAACCGCTTTGGAGGACGTCGCAGCACAAACCATGTTGACGGATGGTATCGCCGATGCTTACCGGTCGGGCAGCGATGTGGTGCAGAACGCAGGTGCCACAGAAACTCTGGTTGCGTCGACGGGCGATGGCCGGAACGCGTTGCCGCATCTTCATGCGACCACGGCTGCGGCTTGGATGGCTGACCCTGCGTTACAGGACGAGGTTTTTGGACCTTTGGGGATTGTTGTGCGGGCCAAGGATGTAAGCGAGGCGCGGGATTTGGCGGCGTCGCTACATGGTCAGTTGACCTGTACGCTGCACGTGGATGACGCCGATGCAAGCGATGCGCAACGCCTGATGCCGGTGCTGGAACGCAAGGCGGGTCGGGTCCTGGCCAATGGGTTTCCGACGGGTGTTGAGGTGTCGGAAGCCATGGTTCACGGCGGGCCTTATCCGGCCTCGACGAACTTTGGGGCCACGTCCGTTGGCACCCTGTCCATTCGCCGGTTCCTGCGTCCGGTTTGCTATCAGAATATGCCGGACGCCCTTTTGCCGCCTGAAATCAAGGGCTAAGCCGTCAAAGGCATACGCCGTTCTATGATCCGGGCCATGATCGATGCACCGATGGGCAACATGTCCATGTCGATTGTAAAGTTCGGATTGTGGAGCGGCATCGTGCCCAAATGACCGATCCGGCAATAGGCGCCGGGGACGACTTTCAGCATGTCAGCAAAGTCTTCCGATCCGGTCGCGGGTTCGGCCTGATCTGAAATATTATCAGCCCCAACGATGTCGGCGGCGGCTTCAAGATAGGCATCTGACAAGGCGTCGTCATTGATCAAGACGTCGAAGACGTTGCGCAGATCGGCGGTGATTTCGACGCCGTACGCTTTGGCCATGCCGTCGCAAAGTTCGGTCATGCGACTGGCCGCTGTTTCATAAACGCTATCTTTGAAATAGCGGATGGTGCCCGACAGTTCTGCCGTATCAGGCACCACGTTATAGGCCGCGCCCGCGTGGATTTGCGTCACTGACAAAACGCAGGTGTCCAGGGGCGCGACGTTGCGCGACACGATGCTTTGCAATTGGCCGACCAAGGCCGAGCCAATCACAACGGGATCGCGGGAAAACTGAGGCATTGCGGCGTGGCTGCCCCGGCCTTGGATCTTGATGTCGAAGAACGCAGCGCCCGCCATGGCTTTGCCCTTGCAGATGTCGACCTTGCCGGGCGCACCGTTCGGTGAATTGTGCATGCCGAAAAGTTCGTCGCACGGGAACCGATCCAACAGCCCTTCGGCCAACATTTCACGCGCGCCGCCCAAACCTTCTTCGGCGGGTTGAAAGATCAAAACGGCGGTTCCGTCAAAATCGCGGGTTTTCACCAAATGTGCAGCGGCCCCCAACAACATGGTCGTGTGGCTGTCGTGGCCGCAGGCATGCATGATGCCGGGTGTTTTTGACGCATAAGGTAGGTTGGTTTCCTCGTGGATCGGCAAGGCATCCATATCCGCACGGACGCCAATTCGACGCGGGCCGTCGCCTTTGCCTTTGATCACGGCAACAACGCCGGTCTTGGCAATACCTGTATGCACTTCGTCAACACCCAAAGCCCGCAACTTGTCGGCCACCACGCCTGCGGTGCGGGTTTCTGTGAAACCAATTTCGGGGTGCGCGTGCAGGTCTTTGTAAATGTCCTGCAACTCAGGCGTTGCGGCATCGATTATCGGTAGAATGCTCATGGACGGTTCCTTTGTGACGGCGCGCTTGTGGTCTTGCTGCTATCTTCGGTGATGCCGCGCCCAAGGAAAAGGGCGGATTTAACGATGCTGAGCGGCGGTTGTCAGATGTGCGATCAAAGTTTCGTCATAAGCGCGGGCGACGTGAATGCGAAACTGGTCTTCGACCCCAAACCGATAAAGCCACACATCCAACCCGAAAAGCTTTCGCGCGACGCTGGCTGAGGGGTGTTCAAGTGATATCTCTGTGCCGCGTTTCAATATGCCGAGCGCGGCGCGGCCCTTCAATTGAAGGACCGTGTAGCCATCTGAGACGTCCGAGCAGGCCTCGCCTTTGGTCGCGTTCCACCCTTCGGGTCTTATGTCGCCGTTGATCTCGGCCACGCGGTCGCGGCGCAGGCTCAACCGGTAGGTGGCATCCTTCGCGACGTCGGGCCATTCGATCAGGGGGAGATCGGCTTTTCGAACGTTTGTGCCAGAGATCAAGCTTTGGCGGGTTAGTGTCACCGCGCATAGGTTTGCGTCTTTGAATGCCAAGGGATTCCATAGTGGCTTCGGCGGCGTCCAAAGGTGTCGGTCGTCACGCATGAAGCCGCTCCCCGTTTGGATCAAGGAAGCATGGTGAGACGATCCGCGCGCGCCGATTGCTGCCGTCATGCCAAACGGTCACCTCGTCGCCAACGCGTTCCACAGCCCCTTCGATCATTCCAAGCGCGATGGCTCGGCTCAGAAATGGGCTGTGGTAGCTTGAGGTCACATAGCCAAGCGAGCGCTGGTTTGCGCCGTCGGTCACGACATGTGCGCCGGTTACCAGAGGTGGTTCGCCGTGGGGAACGCTGAGGCCCACCAGCACTTTACGGCTCGGCACGTTGGCTTTGTCAGTGTGCAAGGATCTGTCGCCAACAAAAGCATTGGTCTTTTTGCGGCGCGGGATACCGAAGCCCACGTCTTGCGGCATGGTTTCGCCGTCGGTGTCTTTGCCAACCATGATATAACCCTTTTCGGCGCGCAGGATCGACATGGCTTCGATCCCAATGGGATGCGCATCCATCGTACCGGCGACGGCGGTCACTTTGTCCCATAGGTTGGGTGCGTGCCGCGAGGGGATCGAAAGTTCAAAGCTGAGATCGCCAGAGAAACTGACCCGTGCGATCCGCAACGGGTGGCCCTGATGATGTGTTTCAATGAACCGCATGTGGGGCAGGGCGTCTGCTGAGACGTCGGCGTCCAAATCAAGTCCGTTCAGAATATCGCGCGCTTTGGGGCCTGTTACGGTGATGGTGGCCCACTGCATTGTCAGGTCGTGGATGAAAATTCGGTCAGGGTTGTTGCCATCCTGCCGCCAGTTTTCCAGCAAGGATCGCACCCCGTCCACATGGCTTGACGAACAGGAAATCAGGAACCGATCGTTGTCTATGCGAGACACCACGCCGTCATCGTAAACGATACCGCCTTCGGTCAAAAGAAATCCGTATCGGATATGGCCGGGTTTCAACGTTGTCATTGTGTTGTAGAACACGAAATTCACAAAGGCTTCGGCGTCTGGGCCCATCACCTCGATCTTGCCAAGGGGGGAACCGTCAAGGATGCCCGCGGTGGTGCGCGCGGTCATTGCTTCATCGCGAATGTGATCTGCGGCGGCACCATTGCCATACCATCCGGGGCGCAGCCAACCGCCGTATTCACAAAGGGCGGCATCCGCGTCGCGGTGTCTGGCTTCGAGCACAAGGCGTTTTACGGGGTGGTAAAGCTGTTTGGTTTTTGCGCCGTGGTAAACCTCCAAGGGGATTGGTACGAAGGGCGGGCGGAAGGTTGTTGTTCCGATTTCCGGTATTGTCGCGCCTTTCAGCGTCGCCATTGCCGCCAAGCCAGCCATGTTTGACGTTTTGCCTTGATCGGACGCCATGCCAAGCGTCGTGTAGCGTTTCAAATGTTCGACCGAGACATAGTTTTCCCGCGCCGCAACTTCGATATCTTTCAGCGTGACGTCGTGCTGAAAATCAATCCACTGCCGTCCCTTGCTGCCCGGTTTCGGCCAGACTGGTGTCAGGTGGTGGCTTGTGTCTTGGCGGGGGTGGCTTTGGCCAAGGCCCGCCGCCTGTGCTTCGTCCAAGGCGTGGTTCAGATCAAATGTCCCGTTTGCGGCACCGATGGCTTGCATGTTGGAAAGTTGGCCGTCCGGCAAAAACGCCTGTCGTGCATCATCCCACGTGAGCTTGCCGCCAGCGTGTCGCCAAAGATGGACAAGCGGCGTCAAGCCTGAGGTGGCCAGAACCACGTCGCTTGGGTGATGACGGCCCGATACCGAAATGCCGTTGGTGACTTGCCAACCGCCTGCTTTCAAGCCGGGTGTGTCGGGATCGATTTGTGTGATCGCCATTCCTGCTGCTGTTAACGTGGCGACGGCTTCTTTGGCCATTGAATGGTTCGCCAGCACAACGGCGTTGTCGCTTGCCAGAACGCCATAGCGGACCAGATATTCAGCGCTCGCGAAAAGTGACATCACCCCCGGTTTGTCGTTGCCCGCAAAGGTTAAAGGACGGTCGATTGCGCCTGTTGCCAAAACGGCTCGACCCGCGCGAATGCGCCAAAGCCGGGGCGCTGTGCCGAAGGCCCCGTTTTCAACGCAAGCGATCAACCCGTGGTCATAGACCCCGTAAGCGGTTGTCTGGTGCAGCACGCGACCGCCCGCCGTTTTTATCGCAGCCATCTGAGCGGCAATCCAATCGGCGGCAGCTGTGTCAGCAATCGTTCCGGTTTGATACGAGCTGCCGCCGGGTTGCGCTTGGTCATCGACAAGAACGACGTTTTGGCCCGCCTCGGCCGCCACGCGCGCCGCTGTTAAACCGGATGCACCGCCGCCGATGATCAGGGTGTCGCAGTGATCGTGTATTTGGTCCGAGTGGAATTCATCCAAGTGATCCGGGGTGACGGCCCCAAGTCCCGCCATTTTGCGGATCATGGGTTCGAACAGATGCCAGTCGGGCCAGATGAAGGTTTTGTAGTAAAATCCAGCGCCAAGGAACCGGTGGAACAAGTCCAGACCACCTTTGATGTCGTGTTTGGCCGTGGGCCAAGCATTGACCGCGCGCGCCTCCATCCCGTTTTCCAGATAGGTTGTTGTGGCCAGACAATTCGGCAGTTCGATGCCGTTTAGCGTGACCGACATAATCGCGTTCGGGTCATCCACCCAAGCACCCCAAAACCCGCGCGGGCGATGGTACTTAAAGCTTCGCCCGACGATGCGAACGCCATTGGCCATCAAGGCGGAGGCCAGCGTGTCGCCCGCAAACCCTTGATATGGCTTGCCATCGAATGTGAAGTTCAGTGGTTTGGCGCGATCAATCACAGCGCCTTTGTCGTCAAGCCGCCTCATGATTTCGCCCTCAGGCACTCGGTTCCAAGCACCTCCATCGTTACGCTGTTGCGTTCCATGATGAACATCTCAGCACAGGGGGTATGCACCCAAACCTCGCGGGTGCGGCCTTTTTCATTGCGGTGCATGTGCAGGTAGGTGGCCCAGTCATCCGGCGAAACCTCACCGGTTGTGTCTGGTCGGGTTTTTCCAGCTTCGCCCGCAAAGTGGAACTCACGTTCGTCGCGGGGGCCGCAGAAGGGGCAAGGGAAAATTTGCAATCCGGACCCTCCTAATGCGCAATGCCGGACGCGGCGCTTTCGTCGATCAATCGCCCGGTGGTGAACCGGTCCAGATCGAAAGGACGGCTAAGATCGTGGTGCTGCCCCGTCGCCATCAGATGTGCCAGCATATAGCCGCCTGCCGGGATCGCCTTGAACCCACCGGTGCCCCAGCCGCAATTCAGGTACAACCCCTCGACACCCGATGGCCCGATGATGGGTGAACTGTCGGGTGTCACATCAACAATGCCGCCCCAGTGGCGAAGCAGTTTTACCTTTGCCAAAGCAGGCATCATTTCGACCAATGCGCCGACGACGTCTTCCTGAACGGGCATGTTTCCGCGTTGACCGTATGACGGTATGCGGTCCAGCCCGCCGCCGAAGACGATGCCGCCTTTGTCGGATTGGCTGACATAGGTTCCGAAGGCGGGGCAAAGCACGACCGTGTCGAGGATCGGTTTGATCGGTTCGGACACGAACGCCTGAAGCGCATAGGAATGGATCGGTAGTTTGAACCCTGCCAGTTCGGCCAGCACCGAGGAATGCCCCGCAACCGTCGCCCCAATCCGATCTGCGCGAATGTCGCCGCGTGTCGTCGTCACACCGGTCGCGCGCCCCGCTTCTTTCTGGATGCCCAAGACCTCGCAATTTTGAATGATGTCGACACCCCGCGTGTCTGCGCCGCGCGCATAGCCCCAGGCAACGGCATCATGACGGCCCGTTCCGCCGCGGGGTTGCGACACAGCGCCATGGATTGGATGGCGAGCGTCGGCGCGAAAATTCAACAGGGGCACGCGGGCGCGCACTTCGGCGGCGGTCAGCATTTCGGCGTCAATGCCGTTGATCCGCATTGCGTTGTACTGGCGCGTTGCCATTTCCAAGTCGTGTTCGGAATGGGCGGTGACCATCATGCCGCGTTGCGAGAACATGACGTTGTAATTCAGATCGCGCGACAGGCCTTCGTAGAGGCGGACCGAAAAGTCATAAAGTGCGGCACTTTCCGGGTAGAAATAATTCGAACGGATTGCGGTTGTGTTGCGCCCGGTGTTGCCGCCGCCGAGCCAGCCTTTCTCAAGGACCGCGACGCGTTTAATCCCATGCTGTTTTGCCAAATAATAGGCTGTCGCCAGCCCATGCCCGCCGCCGCCGATGATGATGACGTCGTATTCGGGCTTTGGGGCAGGCATGCGCCAGGCCGGCGTCCAGCCTTTTTGGCCGCGCAACCCTTCGCGAAACAGGCGGAAGGCGGAATAGTGGCTCAAGAGGCGTCCTCTAAACTAAGGGCGAAATCGGCAAAGGCTTTCATGGCGGTAGGGTCAGGCGTTTGGCCGGTGAAACCCTTGATATACCCGTCGATACGGCTCATGCGCAGCGCCATGTCTTCCTGCACTTCCAGCGCGTGATAGCCAAGTTGCATGTAATACAAAATGCGCGCCCGCGTTTCGGCATCAGACGCGTCATACCCATGGCGCAGGTACATTTCGGTCACCGCTTCCAGACGCGCGATGTCGGCTGTGTCAACGCGGGTACGCAACGCGGTATCGCGGCGTGACCACTCGCGAACTGCAAAATCGAGGCCACGGTCGAATTGCGAGCTGTCGACGAAACACCGGAAGAAGTTACAAAGCGCTTCGGTGATATTTGCAGAAGGGATGCAGCATTGTGTGACGATCCTGGCCGTGTTTCGATCAGCCCATTCATCGAGGAGAGCCGCCAGCAGATCGGAGCGGTTTTCGAAGTACCAATAGAAGCTTGAGCGAGACACGCCAAGCCGCGCCCCCAGGGGCAGGATTTTTACATTGGCCACGCCTTCGGTCACAAGGACGTCGCGGGCGGCATTCAGCCAATCTTCGCGGGTTACTTTGATGTGGCCAATAAGGGGTTCTTTGTCGGGGTTGTCCCGGTGCAGAATGGGTTTGGTGTGCGTTGCCATGGGTCAGCTTTCAGGCGGCGCGCCGCCCGAAACGGTGCCTTTTTTGAAAGAGGCGCGCCGGGCTTTGGTGTCTGCGCTGCGTTCTGCAACCATATTTAAGATGTCCGTTTCTGTGATCAGCTTTTCGTAGAATACAGGATGTCAGTCTTCAGACCAGCCCGTCGAAGAGATGAACTTCGTCGCGCCTGCCATCATGCTCGGGTTGGCGCTTTATTCCGTGTTTTTAAATAGGCAGCGCCCCTCGTCGGGTGATGGTCTGGTCTTCCCAGTTTAATGTCAATCGCTGCGCGGACTGGTATGGGGGTATCGTGACACAGAGTTACAGGCACCTCTTATTGGAAAAAGATCAGATAGAGATCACGAATTACGCACCCGGCATGTCGACTTTCATCGCCTTTGGCAACGTTCCTGTATCGGTCAGATCGGATTTGCCAGCAGTTTGAAGGGGCGCGCGCGGCCCTTTATGAAGTGCGATGCATTGGTTGGCTTTGGGCAAAAAAGCAAATCCGCTGGACAGTCGGCATTGTGCCGTTAAGCTTGTTTCAAATTTCACGACATCAGGGGAATAGAGATGTTTAAACTCACAACTTGTACGGCCGTTGCTCTGGTTTTGGCCAGCGCCGCAGTGGCCGAGAAGTTTTCGTGGGCCGGTACGACCGATCCACAAACGATGGATCCACATGCGGTCAATTCGGCGCCTGTATTGGGCTTTTTGAACAATGTTTACGAAGGTCTGGTGCGTCGCGGCAAAGATATGGCTGTTGAACCCGCACTTGCCACGTCATGGGAAGCCATCGACGGCGGTGCAGGCTGGCGGTTTACGTTGCGTCAAGGCGTGACGTTCCACGATGGCGCGGCTTTTACGGCGGATGATGTGTTGTTCAGCTATGAGCGTGGGTCGTCCGAAGTGGCTGATGTGCGGAGCTGGTTTGCGCCGGTTTCCGAAGTGAAAGTCGTTGACGATTATACGATTGATTTCATGACAACTGCGCCGAACCCGCTTTTCCCGGATTCCATCGCGAATTTCATGATCATGGATCGGGATTGGGCCGAAGCGAACAACACCGCACGTCCCGACAAAGAAGCCGGCAACTTTGCAACCTTAAACGCCAATGGCACAGGTGCCTTCACTTTGGCGGATCGCCAGCCGGGGTTGACCACCACGCTGACACCATTTGCCGGTTGGTGGGACACGGCCGAACACAACATCACCGAAGCCACGTTTACACCGATTGAAAACCCGGCCACGGCTGTGGCGGCGTTGCTGTCCGGCGATGTAGATATGATCAATCCGGTGCCCATTCAGGATGCAGATCGCGTCGATCAACGCGATGGCACCAAGGTGATCCGGGGCATCGAAGCCCGTGTGATCATGCTGGGCTTTGGCCATGACCACAAGGAATTGAAATACACCAGCGACGCTGGCGAACCCAATCCGTTCCAGGACGCGCGCGTCCGCGAGGCGGTGGCGAAAGCGGTGAATGTCGATGCGATCCTGCAAACGATTATGCGGGGATCAGCGGAATCAGTCTCTCAGCTCGTCAGCCCTGCGATGCGTGGATATTCAGGTGCAAAGGCGGATCGCCCTTCGTTCGATGTTGAAGGGGCCAAGGCTTTGTTGGCAGAGGCCGGATATGCCGATGGGTTTTCCTTTGGGCTTAAGTGCCCGAACAACCGGTATCTGAACGACGAGGCCGTCTGTCAGGCGGTTACGTCGATGTTGGCACAGGTGGGGATCGACGCAGAACTGGAAGCGATGCCGGTTCAGAACTATTGGCCTGAGCTGCGCGAAGACAACTTCGATATGTATCTTCTGGGCTGGTCGCCCGGCACATTCGATCACGAACACCCGGTGCGGTTCCTGGTGTCGACGCCAAATGAAGAAAAGAAGTTGGGATCGTGGAACTTTGGCGGATTTTCGAACGACAAGGTCGACGAATTGCTGCCAGCGATCCAGTCAGAAATCGACGAGACAAAGCGTCAAGCGATGATCGACGAAGTCACTGGCATCTATCAGTCCGAACACGCCTATGTGCCAATGTATGTTCAGCCGTTGGTTTGGGGAACGCGTGACAATGTCGAATTGACGCAGCGCCCCGACAATTTCTTCCTCCTGCGCTGGGTGACGGTGAACTGATACGGGAAACCGTCGTGATTTTCGACGCAATGCAAAACAGACGCGCGGGTGATCGCGCGTCTGACGGGTTTTAAGCCATGCTGTCCTATATCTTCCGCCGAATTCTGCAATCGATCCTTGTCCTTTTGGTTGTGGGATTGGTGGCCTTTGCGATGTTCACCTTCATTGGCGATCCCATCGACAACATGTTGGGTCAGGAACGCACGCAAGACGACATTGATCGGTTGCGCGGCGAACTCGGGCTCGACCAACCCTTTGTGGTGCAATACGTCAAATTCATCCTGTCAGCGTTGCAAGGCAACTTTGGTGTCTCGTACGAACAAGGCCGACCGGTTGCGCAAATCTTGGCGGAACGCGCGCCCGCAACGCTGGAACTTGCCGCCGTCTCAGCCGTTTTTGCACTGAGCCTTGGCGTCGTGCTTGGTGTTTATACGGCGATCCGCCGGAAAGGTTTTGTCGCTAATCTGGTGCTGACGCTCAGTTTGATTGGCGTGTCTTTACCAACCTTCCTGATCGGTATTCTTTTGATTTACCTCTTCTCGGTGCAATTGGATTGGCTGCCCAGCTTTGGTCGCGGTGAAACCGTTGCTTTGGGCGGTTGGACAACAGGGTTTCTGACATCATCCGGTCTTACGGCTTTGATCCTGCCATCGATCACACTGGGGCTTTATCAAATGACGTTGATCATGCGGCTTGTGCGGTCGGAAATGATGGAGGTGATGCGTCAGGATTATATTCGGTTTGCGCGCGCACGTGGATTGCCCGAACGTGTGATTACTTTCCGCCACGCGCTTAAGAATACAATGGTTCCGGTGATCACTGTGACGGGACTTCAACTGGGATCGTTGATTGCTTTCGCAATCATAACCGAAACCGTTTTCCAATGGCCGGGCATGGGATTGCTCTTTATCAATGCGATCCAGTTCGTCGATATCCCTGTCATGGCGGCTTATCTGATGCTGATCTCGGTCATGTTCGTTGGCATCAATTTGATCGTTGATCTGCTTTATGTCGCCATCGATCCGAGGCTCAGAACATGAGCGTCTTTCACCGGTTCTGGGATAGCGATTTCGCCTGGGATTTCCGGCATTCCCCGGTTGCTGTTGTGTCTTTTCTTGTTGCGCTTTTGCTGGTTCTGTCGGCCTTGTTTGCGCCGCTCATTGCAACGATAAACCCTTTTGAACCGGGCAACCTCAACCTGATGAATGGCTTCACGGCACCCGGAACGCAGAACGCCTTCACCGGCGAAAGTTTTATTCTGGGGACGGATGATCAAGGACGCGACGTCTATTCCACCATCCTTTACGGCATGCGGATTTCGCTGTTCGTGGGGTTTGCGGCTGTTGCTTTGGGGATGCTGATTGGCGTTACACTTGGCCTTGTTGCGGGGTATTTCGGCGGATGGACCGATGCGATCATCATGCGTATTGCCGACGTACAACTGACCTTTCCGTCGATCCTTGTGGCTATGTTGATCTTTGGTGTGGCCAAGGGGTTCACGCCCGTCGAATACCGCGACCAACTGGCGATCTGGGTGTTAATCCTGTCGATTGGTCTTTCGGATTGGGTGCAGTTCGCGCGCGTTGTGCGCGGCGCAACACTGGTCGAAAAGCAAAAGGAATACGTTCAGGCCGCGCGCCTGATCGGGCGTGGTGCCATGCCCATCCTTGTCCGCCACATCTTGCCGAACGTGTTGTCGCCGGTTTTGGTCATTGCCACGATCAGCCTTGCACTGGCCATCATCGCCGAGGCCACGCTGTCGTTTCTGGGGGTAGGCGCGCCATCGACGCAACCGTCCCTGGGCACGTTGATCCGCATAGGGCAGAACTATCTGTTCTCGGGCGAGTGGTGGATCCTGTTCTTTCCGTCAGCCACACTTTTGGCGCTTGCCTTGTCTGTGAACCTGTTGGGCGACTGGTTGCGCGATGCCTTGAACCCGAAGTTGAAGTGACGACCATGGGCCTATTGGACATCACCGATCTGACCGTTGAATTCCCGACCCGGCGCCGTTTGTTCGTTGCCGTGGATGGGGTATCGCTGGACGTGCAACCGGGTGAAATCCATGGGCTTGTTGGCGAAAGTGGTGCTGGGAAATCCACGGTTGGGGCGGCAGTGATGGGGCTGCTTGATCCACCCGGTCGGATTGCTTCGGGCAATATTACGTTTAAAAATCAACAGGTCAGCGGGTTGGACGACGAGGCTATGCGCGCGTTACGTGGCCGCAAAATCTCGATGATTTTCCAAGATCCCCTAACGTCGCTGAACCCGCTTTTGACGATCCGCGAACAGTTGACGGAAACCATCCGCGTCAATCTGGACGTGTCTGCCGAAGACGCAGACAAGCGCGCCCGCGATCTGTTGGACCGTGTCGGAATTCCGGACCCTGACACGCGACTTGATCAATACCCGCACCAGTTTTCGGGCGGTATGCGCCAGCGCGTTGTCATCGCATTGGCGCTTTGTTCAGAACCAGACGTGATCATCGCAGATGAACCCACGACCGCGTTGGATGTTGCGATCCAGGCTCAGATACTCGACCTGATCCGCGACCTTGTTGACGAACGAAGGGTGGGCGTCATCCTGATCACTCACGACATGGGGGTGATCGCTGACACGACGGATCGTGTGACAGTGATGTATCGCGGCAAGGTGGTGGAAACGGGGCCGACGGCGAAAATCCTAAGCACCCCGGAACATGCTTATACCCAATCCCTGATTGCCGCCGTTCCGCGTCCGCACAAAAAGGTCCACCGTTTTCCGCGCATCAACTATGGCGGCGATGATCCGGATTTTGCGATTGAAGATCTGTCGCGCAATTGGCCACAATACGACAACGTTTCCGGTGATCCGCTTTTGCAGGTGCGTGACCTGACCAAACGGTTTGTCGAAAAGCGCAGCATTCTGCCTTGGGGACGGCGTTATTTCACGGCCGTTGATCAGGTGAGCTTTGATATCATGCCGGGCGAAGTTCTGGGTTTGGTTGGCGAAAGTGGATCGGGGAAATCTACGGTCGCGCGGATGATTGCGGGGCTTTATAAAGTGGATGGCGGCACGGTCGAATTCGACGGTGATCTTGTCAGCGATCTTAGCAACCGCGAAGTTCAGCGCGCGTATCGCCAGGAAATCCAGATGATTTTTCAGGACCCGTTCAGCTCGCTTAATCCGCGTATGCGGGTGGATCAGATCGTTGCCGAACCCATCCGGCATCACCGCTTGCTGCCAACCGTCGATATTCCGGTTCGTGTGGCCGAGCTGTTGGATCAGGTCGGTTTGGGGGCAGAGGCGCGTCAAAAGTACCCGCACGAATTTTCCGGTGGGCAACGCCAAAGAATTGCGATTGCGCGTGCTTTGGCAACCCAGCCGAGGTTTTTGATCTGCGATGAACCGACCAGCGCATTGGATGTTTCAATCCAAGCGCAGATTTTGAACATTCTGAAAGACTTGCAAGAGCATCTTGGTTTGACGATCTTGTTTATCAGTCATGCGCTGCCGGTTGTACGTCAGATGTGCGACCGCGTTGCCGTCATGCAGCGCGGAAAAATCGTTGAATTGGAAGACAGCGAGACATTGTTCACCTCGCCCTCGCACGATTATACAAAAGAGTTGTTGAGCCTGACGCCGCGTACTGAAAACATGTACGAACGTCCGGGGTCCGAACCCAAGTAACAAAGGGCAGCGCCATGTCGGAGCATTCAGAAAAACCCTGTATCATTTGTGTGGCGATCACCGGGTCCGTTCCGCGAAAGGAAGACAACCCGGCGGTTCCGGTCACGGTCGCCGAACAGATCGAAAGCACCCATGCCGCGTTTGAAGCCGGTGCCGCGATTGCGCATTGTCATGTGCGCGACGATGATCAGACACCCACGTCTGATCCGGCGCGGTTTGCGGCCCTGAAAGAAGGGCTGGAAAAACATTGCCCCGGCATGATCGTTCAACTGTCGACGGGTGGGCGTTCGGGCGCGGGGCAAGAGCGCGGCGGCATGTTGCCGTTGTCGCCGGATATGGCGTCGCTGTCAGTTGGATCGAACAATTTTCCGACACGGGTGTACGAAAACCCGCCTGATTTGGTAGATTGGTTGGCCAGTGAAATGCGCACCTATAACGTGAAACCCGAGATCGAAGCCTTTGATCTAAGTCACATTCATCAGGCCGCCGCGATGAATGCAGATGGGCGCATTCCGGGCAATCTTTATGTGCAATTCGTCATGGGCGTCAAAAACGCCATGCCTGTGGATCGGGATGTATTCGACTATTACATCAAAACGGTTCAACGGCTGCTTCCAAATGCCGAATGGTGTGCGGCAGGGATTGGCCGGGGGCAGTTGATCGTCAACGAATGGTCGATTGCCGCCGGTGGACACACGCGCACAGGATTGGAAGACAACGTTCGTTGGGATCAGGATACATTGGCGCCGTCCAATGCAGCTTTGGTTCAAAGGGCGGTTGAGCTTTGCGCGAAATACGAACGCCCCGTTGCCAGTGTTCATCAAGCCCGCGAGATTTTGGGACTTAGACGCGCGGCCTGAGATATCAATGCGTCCGAGTCCGTTCTTAAAGTTTCGCGGCGACCGTATTAATCCGACACGGCTGATAAAAACTGTTGAAGCCGCGTTCTTTTGGGTGCGCCAAAAAGAGCGTCCGGCGCGCCTTCTTCTTCGATCAAACCCTGATGCAGAAATATGACGTGATCCGACACATCGCGCGCAAGGCCCATATCGTGTGTGACGATGATCATCGTGCGGCCTTCTTCAGCCAAGGATTTGATGACGCGGATCACCTCTTGTTCCAATTCGGGGTCCAGCGCGCTGGTCGGTTCGTCAAACAACAAGGCGCGGGGTTCCATACAAAGTGCACGGGCAATCGCGGCGCGTTGTTGCTGGCCTCCGGATAATTCGGCGGGCCAGACATCGCATTTGTCGCCAATGCCCACTTTGTCGAGGTAGGCGCGGGCTTTTTCTTCCACCGCACCGGCGTCGCGTTTCAGCACGGTTACCGGCGCTTCCATGACGTTTTGCAGAATGGTCAGGTGGGACCAAAGGTTGAATTGCTGAAAGACCATCGAAAGATTTGTACGGATGCGGATCAGTTGCGCGCGATCCGAGGGGTGCCGGTCGTGCCCGCTTCCCGCCCATTGCACCGCTTCGCCTTCGAAAAGAACGTCACCGGATTGGCTGTTCTCCAAAAGGTTTGCGCAACGCAATAACGTGGATTTTCCCGATCCTGACGATCCGATAAGCGAAACCACATGACCGCGAGGGGCCACAAGATCGACGCCCTTCAGGACATCCAGCGCGCCATAACTTTTGTACAGGTTTCGGATTTCGATGACGGGTGTATCGGTCACAGGTGCTCGCTGATTGGTTTTTGTATTGGATAAGCTATCGATCAAACTTAGCGCAATCTATCCAAATAGATAGGGCTAGAACGGCGCTTCGGGCAACGGCAAAGCGAGGTAGGCGTCAGATGGGATCGTGGTTACACCTTTGAGGCAGAGCGTTTCGCGATCGGGCTCGGACAGGTCGTCTATGGCCTGAGTAAGTGCCTGATAGAGAATTCCAGCCGCGCGACTTTTGGCGGTGATATAGGGCAGGGCAGGCGTTGGCTGGGTTGCTGCGATTTCTTTTAAGTCGCGCGTCCACGGATCATGCCGTTTCATCAGTTCCCACGTCACCGCATCGATGCCGGCCACATCGGCATCCTGTGCAACAACCGCTTGAGCCGATGCAAGATGGCTGCCGGTCGCTACGGTTTTTCCGAAAGACGCTTCGTGGACTGTCGCGATGGCCGTCGGGGCGGCCCAACCCGATTGCGAATTGGCGCTGTTATAGGCCAGCGTACTGCCGTGGAAACTCGCGATGTCCGCGCGCGGATCATCCCTGCGTGCCACGATGACGCTATAGTAATATCCGGGCGCGCAGGGCAGATCGTGCACGGGTGTTGCGACCAATGTTACCTTGCCGCGCAGTTCCGTTCGATAAGGCAGGCTACAGGTTTGGGAGAAGACGAGGTTTGGATTTACCCAATGGTCGAACGGCGCGTCATCTCGCGTAAGGTTTTGGGGAACGTTTCGCGCGCGGAGTTCCGGATGATCTCGCATCAAAGCCCACAGACGATTGTTCGCGGCTTGGGTTTCAGGCCGGTCATACATCGGCAGGCTGGCGATCATGCCTTCTTTTCGACCCTTTGCCGCGCCAGTGCAGAATCAAGATCGTTCACGCCCAGCATGGGGGCAACCAACCGCATCAGCGCGTTTTCTTCCTGGTCGCGCGCGCCGTCGGCCAAAACCACCGCCCAGAGCGCTTCGATGACTTGCGTGCGATCCTCGTAAGCAACGGCGTCCTTGATGGCACGGGTGAAACGCACGGTGTCAGGGGCTTCGGATTCCAAAACCTCTGCGTCTTTGCGAAGTGTCGTTACCTCGTCAGTGCTCAGTTCAAACCTTGTGGTCAACACTTTATTGATGTGCGCGATCTCGGCGTCATCATAAGCACCGTCAGCACGAGCCAACCGCACCAAAAGAGCCGCCAAGGCCAGTTGCGCATCATTCCCGGTTAGGGGTTCGGGTTCGGGGGCCGTCATACGGCGAAGAAGATCTGCAAACATGGGGCTTTATATAGTGGCTCGGTCGCGAAGGAACAGGGGGGTCAGGGCGTTCCACCCAGATAGACGGCCAAGGGGACCGGAAGAACTGCGATTAAAAAGACAACAATGGTCACGCCTGGGCGAAACAGACGACTGAAACCCGCGATGAATGCAATGCCGCCGCCGCCGCCGATCAGGGCATTGCCCGGCACGTTCAGCAACAATCCCAACGTCACATACTGCCCAGTTCTGAGCACGGGGACAAGCCAATCGGGCGCACGTGCGCTCAATAGTGCCATCCGTTCCACGCGGCTTAGGGGTTCAAGTCGTGACACCATTTCGGATGCACGTCGCAATCTGAGATCGGCAAACAGCCGTTGAACCCATGCATAAGGCATCAATCGACCAATGAAATAGGCGATCAACAGCCCCAAAACCGTTGCTGCATAAACCAAGGGTGCAATGGATGCGCCTTTTAGCATCAAAAGGCTGATGCCAACTTCGATCCCGGGCATGAACGGCACGGCAATCAGGACGGCATAAGCGATCAGCAAAATCGCAAGAATGGCGATCATCATGCCGGGCGAATTGGCCATTTCCGAGCGGTCCGAAGCCCAATCCAACAGCCTCAATGTACCGTAAACCAAAGCTACGACAATGCCGAGTTTCACGGCCAAACGCGCCAAGCTTTCTGGCAACGAAGGAGAAGCAGTTCTGGACCCCATCTGCGAAACCTATCAACCGCCTAGCGCATCGGCCAGCGCGCAAACGTCAGTTCAGGTCTTTTTGAAGGGATGCGATAAATATCACCGGATGAACGCCAAGGATTGCCCGGCGTTCGCGGTTCAATACCACGTCCCAATCCGCACTTCTGTATGATCTCCGACCAGTTTTGCGAACTCAGCAGGATCTTGTGTCCCTTCTTCGCCTTGACCCCGGAAATGATAAGGAATGGCCATGCGTGGTTTGAACTGATTGACCGCCGAAGCCGCCGAAAAGATATCCATCGTGAACGGCAGGTTCATGCAGACAAAAGCCATGTCGATGGCGCGCAACCCGCGCATTTCGCGAATGTCTTCCGTGTCGCCCGAAATATACACGCGGAACGGGCCGGGCAGCGTCAGAAGGTAGCCATTGTCGCGGCCACGGGGGTGGTACTTTCGGCGATCGGGCGTCAGGTTGTAGGCGGGCAGCGCCTCAATTGTCACACCGCCAAAGCTGTGGCCCCGACCATTGCGGAGCGTCTCTGTCCGGTCCTGTAAACTGCCGGGCATTTTGCCAAAAGCCCCAAGGTTGCTGATGATGCCAGCGCTTTCTGACAGAACACTCAAGGTTTCTGCATTGAAATGATCGCCGTGCTCATGAGTGATCAGGATCAGATCGGGCTTGGGCACATCTTCGTACTTTGTGGGGTCGCCCACGGGGTCGACATAAAGAACCCCGGCCTGGGTTTCCATCACGAAGGACGCATGCCCTTTGGGGTGTACATTCAAACGCCCTCCCGGCGCTCTCATCGACGGTGCGCTTTCTTGCGCCTTGGCGATGGCGGGCACAAGAGTGGCCGCAGCAGCGGTCGCAAGAAGTCGGCGGCGGGAGAGAGGCATGTGGAGCTCGCTTTTTCGGTTATGTTGCAAGGATCTTAGCGAGATGAGACGGGGTTGGGAAGGGGCGGGGGCGTGACAAACTGGATCGTTACAATCGGCTTTGGTGATCGGAAATTTGCCTGAGGGTGATAAGGGCAGCGCCCGATCCTGGGTGGGCGAGAAGCGCCCTCCCATGGGGAGGGTCGGGCGCTGCGCAGCGTTGCCGGGGAGAGCGGGAATTTAACTATCGGGCGAGATAGGCCAGCCACCTGACAAAAGAGAAACCTTGAGAGATCAAAGTTATTGCAATCTCTTCAGGTGGTTGTGAGGGTTCAGGTTTTCCCGCTTCGTGTCGATAGTTGTGAGCTGAGTTCACCCATTCTTTGAATGAAACACGGAGCTTTTCAGAAGACCTAAGTTCGACCGAACCAGCAGCATATGTCTCCGCCAAAAAATTCGTCAAATCTTTATCAATTGTCTTTGAGTTGACATGTGTAACGCCAAATTTCTGTTTATAAAGATTTTCAACTGCGTCAAAAACGGAACGAATTGACGCGCGGTTGTCGGAATCTTTTGCTGTTAGAAAATCAAGTGCGGAATTTACATGAGCAATTGCAGAGCTGTGTTCTTCGCGGTTTAGGTGTTTAATAAGTTGATTGGTTTCTGCCGTGAATATTTGATCAACGCGGGGATGAACCGTTCCATTTACATCAACAGTATAGTCTAAGTGCCTCTCGTCAAAAATTTGATTTACGTCGTAGATAAATTCTTTATCCTTTCCGTATTTATGGCCTATTGTTTTATCAATAAATATAATGTCGAATATATCAGTTAATTCGAGTTCCTTGAACCTCTTTTCCCAGTCGACATAAATAGACATAGGCCCACTAGAAACTACTTTTATACCAAGTTTCAGTTCAATCTCTTTTCCTATGGAGGCTGAATCAGCGGGCAAGTTTCCGAATAGTCGAGCTAGACGTAGTCTAGCCCTTGCGTCGTCTTTTCTGAATTTTGATGGGATTTCATATATTTGCGAATATGGTTTCGTCAATTACTTCCTCCTCAAACCAACCTACTCACCTCAACTGCCGCCTTCACAAACCCCTCAAATAACGGATGCGGCGCAAAGGGTTTTGATTTTAATTCAGGATGGAACTGTACGCCAATAAACCACGGGTGGTCTTTCCATTCTACGATCTCGGGCAATTTGCCGTCGGGGGACATGCCGGAAAAGCATAGGCCCTTTGCCTCCAAAGCGTCGCGGTATTTTGTATCGACCTCATAGCGGTGGCGGTGGCGTTCTTCGATCACCGTTTCACCATAGACCTTTGCAACGGCAGAGCCTGCCGTCAGGTTCGCGGTATAGGCCCCGAGCCGCATGGTGCCGCCTTTGTCGTCGCTGACATCCCGGCGCGTGACGTGGTTACCCTGAACCCATTCTTTCAGGTGATAGATCACGGGTTCAAACCGTTTCTTGCCCGCTTCAACGTCGAATTCCTCTGAGCCCGCTTCCGAAATTCCCGCAACATTGCGTGCCGCTTCGATCACCGCCATCTGCATGCCCAGGCAAATCCCAAGGTAGGGGATGTTTTTTTCCCGCGCGAATTGCGCCGCTTTGATTTTGCCTTCGGTTCCACGTTCGCCAAAACCGCCGGGGACAAGGATTGCGTGAAAACCTTCCAAGTACGGGGCGGCGTCTTTCTTGTCGAAAATCTCGGCGTCGATCCATTCGGCCTTCACACGGGTCCGGTTGGCCAGACCGCCATGGGTCAGCGCTTCGGCGATGGATTTGTAGGCGTCTTCCAACTGGGTGTATTTCCCGACGATAGCGACCTTCACCACACCTTCGGCGTTGTCCAGGCGATCCTTCACGTCGTTCCAGCGCGTTAAGTTGGGCTGTGGGGCAGGGGAGATTTGGAAGGCGTCCAGCACCGCCTGATCGAGGCCAACACCGTGATAGGCAAGCGGGGCTTCATAGATCGACTTCAGGTCATAAGCCGGGATCACGGATTCAACGCGCACGTTACAAAACAATGCGATCTTTTCGCGTTCTTTTTCGGGGATCTCATGTTCCGAGCGACACACCAGCACGTCCGGCTGAAGCCCGATGGAGCGGAGTTCTTTGACGCTATGCTGGGTTGGTTTGGTCTTCAATTCGCCACTGGCTTCCAGATAGGGCAGCAAGGTCAGGTGCATGAAAATGCATTGGCCGCGCGGTTTATCTTGGGAAAACTGACGGATCGCTTCGAAGAAGGGCAAGCCTTCGATGTCGCCCACCGTGCCACCGATTTCGCACAGCATGAAGTCAACCTCGTCTTCGCCAATCGAGATGAAGTCTTTGATTTCATTTGTCACATGGGGGATCACCTGGATGGTTTTGCCCAAATAGTCACCACGTCGTTCTTTTTCCAAAACGGTGGAATAAATCCGGCCTGAGGATACAGAATCCGTGCCCCGCGCATGGACGCCGGTGAACCGTTCATAATGTCCGAGGTCCAGATCCGTTTCGGCGCCGTCATCAGTGACGAAAACTTCTCCATGCTCGAACGGGCTCATCGTGCCGGGATCAACGTTGAGATAGGGGTCAAGTTTGCGCAACCGCACTGAGTACCCGCGGGCCTGTAACAAAGCCCCCAATGCAGCCGATGCCAAACCTTTTCCAAGCGACGAAACAACGCCGCCCGTGACAAACACAAACCTAGCCATATTGTCGGATTACCCCCGCGATATCCTGTCAAAAGCAACGATTTTCAGTGCCGAAAAACGAAGCATCACGGGATTTGAGGTGTAAAGGATTCGGGGAGGCTGCGCAACGGGCAAACCGCAATATATTGAAAATTTGCTGGGCGGACCGCAAGGATTGGTAGGAAGGTGTTGGAAATCAATGGAGCGCGGGTACGAAGATTAGGCTTGGAACGCGGCGCAATGGCTCGCAATTTGACCCGCCTCCGGAAAGGGTAACGCATTAGCTTTATGTGGTTTCATAGGCGGTCTTGTTGCCTAAACTGATGCCTGAATGAGGACACCCGGAACTTGTGGTCTGCGCTATTGGCTGCGTTTGTCTTTGTTGGCGTCACATTTCGGTTGGTGAAACCTATCGATTTTTGTGGCGTCGGCCTTGAAGCTTTGCTAGACGCCTGATCGGATAGCGGGCGTGGCGGAATTGGTAGACGCACCAGATTTAGGTTCTGGCGCCGCAAGGTGTGGGAGTTCGAGTCTCCCCGCCCGCACCAAAACAGACTCCCCGGTCTTTCAGCCCGCCTAAAGCCTTGAACGGCAAGGCGATTTCGGGCGTTCTAGCACCCTCATTTCGGTGGTAGTGAATGCGGTCCGCAAAGGCCAATTTAAGGACGGTTCTACGGAGGGCAATATGCCCTGTTTCCCAGAGTTTCCAAGGGTTTGCGAGGAATGTGAGAACGGGTTCTAGTTTTTCTTCGTACGATCCCTTTGGCTCGGCCTGATTTGCCAATTGATCAGCTAGTACGGCCTTCTGGTGTTCAAGGTTGCTGATCTTTTTCTCATAGGTTCCAATAACGGTGGAGTTGTTCGTGTCGAGAATCCGAGCCAAGACGGCCTCAATCTGCTTTTCAACGGTCTTGATCTGTTGCTGACCAGAACGGATAGCATCCTGAGCCTGTGCAATACGCTGGTCCCAAGCCTGGCGGAACATGGCCTTGGTGATATTGAAGAGCTGCTCGGTGGGTTGTAGCGTTTTGACCAATGCCCCGATTTCATCCTCAAGCTTTTCGCGGCCAATGGATTTGCCATAGCTGGCGCAGGATTTGGTCTGGCAGAGATAGTAGGCATAGCGCTTTGAATGGCCGGTGGACCAAGAGGACCGATAGGGCACACCACAATCGGCGCAGCACACGAAGCCTCTTAAGGCAAAATCGTCGCCGATGTTTTTGCGCTTTGGGGCTTTGGCGATGCCCTTGAGCCGCTCCTGCACCCTCTCATAGGTCTCCAGCGAGATCAGCCCGTCATGATGACCCTTCAGCCAATGAATGCCATAGCGTTCGGAGACGATGTGGCCAGTATAAAGTGGATTGATCAGGATATCTTTCACGCGTTGGCGGGTGATCTCGCCATACTTGTTGCGCGGGAAGTCAGGGAAGGTTTCAAAGTAGCGCTGGATTTCCGCTTGGGATGCAAAACGGCCGGTAGCGTATCCCTCAAAGGCCTCGCGGACAATGGTAGCCAATGGCTCATTCGGCACCACAAGTGACCCGCGACCTTTCTCCCGGACATATTTGTAGCCTGCGGGAACTGCATGGACCCAATAACCGTTCTGCATGCGCGCAGCCATCTTCTGGCTGACTTGCCGCTGGTTCTGTTCGCGTTCCAACTGACCACTCGCGGCGATTATGATCTCCTGGAACTTGCCTTCGGGTGAATCCATGAAGTTGAAGTTCAGGCATTCGCGGACAGCGCCGCGCGCTTCCATCTCACGGCGTAGTTTTAGGTGGAACTCGACGTCGCGGGCATAGCGTTTCAGATCATCGAAGATGACGACAAAGCGTTCGCTAGGCTGTGCGTCCAGAAACGACAGCAGTGCCACCATGCCGGGGCGTTTCATGAAGTCGCCACCGCCGCTCACTGTGTCCGGGAACACGGCTGCCACCTCATAGTCTTTTACTTCAGCATATTGACGACAACGGGTTTCCTGAGAGCCGAGCCCGTGACCTTCCTTCTCCTGGGTCTTGGAAGAGACACGGCAATATATGACGGCCTTGCGTTTGGTTGCGTCAGTCATGCGGCGTCCTCCTCAGATGAAGACTGATTGGTTGTGTCACGCGTGGCATCTTTCGAGTTTACCACAGCTGCCTCCAACAGCGCCTTCAGATCGATTTCTTCTCCACAGATTTCTGGCGCGGATTTTATGTCAAAGCCGAGATCGACGAAGTTCATAACGATGGACCAAAGTGTTTCGATCCATGCGCGCTTTTGGTCCTCAGGAATGTTGCTGTCTTCCAAAAACGGTAGCCAATCCTGCCAATCGAAACGCAATGCGGGTCGCGCAATTTCGCTGGCAGGTTTGTCTGGTCTCTTGGGCGGTGTTGTGTCTTTCATATCTGCTCTTTCTCTAATCTCCTCTGCTGCAACTCACTTCATGTGAGAACAAAAAGGGAACATATTAGTCATACATCCCCTTCTTGTGCAAGGACTTTCTCTTCTACATCTGCGGGCCCGAACGGGACTGCTGATTGCGTTCCGCTTTCTTGGCGGTACGTGCGGCGTCGCGCACAGGCAGGTGGTGCTTGCTCTCCTCGTCCTTGCCAAAGGCATAGAGCGTTTTGCCTTCGGCTGTCTCGAAAGCGTCCTTCATCAGTGATTTTGCACCGGTTTCCGTAATCCCATGCTGGCGAGCCATCGTGAGGGCCGCACGGTCATAGGCCTGATAGAAGGGCATCGTCGGGCCATCCTTGATCATCGTGCCAACAGTGCGCGCATGATGCAGGGCTTGCTCTAAGGCAGCGTCCCGAGTGACTGTCTCGCGTCCCATTAAGGCTTCGCGGGTCTTGTTCATCGTTTGACCGAACCGAGCCGTATAGATATCGCGAAGGATCACTTCTTCGCGCGAGGCATCGACTTTCTCACGACCGGCAAACGTCCGAGCATAATCGGTCAGTTTCTCAATGAAGCTGCCAGAGCGGTGGATTTCTCGATCTATGATCCCTGCAATATTCCAGGCTTCATCAAACTGAGCATTCGTCAGGCGGCTGCCAGTGTAGCTTTGCCGCGCTTCAGCTCTGATTTGGGTTTCATCTTGTAGTGTTTGTTCCATGTCATCTTCCTTTCTTTATTGATTTCTGGAATGGGTCATAATTACTGCCTTAATTGTCTATTTTGGCGCATCCACATGATCATTCGCGGGCAATGCAACTCATCGATCACGACTCGGCAATCGTCGGTCTTCACCGCCTCGACGGTCCTTCACGCGGGAGAACTCTTTTCGTGCCATTCCACGCGATTGTTCCCGCGTTCGAATGTCATCGCCAAGTTCGGTGTATTGCTCTGCGGCGGTGTTGCGGATTTTTAGGACCCGTCCGATGTGATCGTTCTCGACCATGACTTCGGCTTGTCGCGCAATCTTGGATTTTCCGAAACCATCGGTGCCGACCGGAGCGGGATGCGTATGGGTGAGCGACCCCGCCTTATCAATCAGCTTCTTCGTGGCTTCCGCCAAGAGGCGCGGCTTGTCGTTAGCAAAGACCTCAGTTTCCTCTTTCTCCAAACGCGCGGCATTATTGCGGATTTCTTTAAAGCGGTCCCAGTCCTCCGGCGTTCGAAGTTCCAAGATGATGGATTGCTGGGTGGCATCGCGAAACATCGTGGCCACATCAAGCTCAAGAGTTGTTTCACCCTTCATGCTGTGGACTCCTTCGATCTTGGAATTGCATGCAAAAACAAGGCTGTGGTATAATGGTCTTATGGTTGTGTTCGAAGATATTGAGGATGTTGAAGAGTGGCTTGCTCCCCTTGACTACGTGTCTTTTTGGGACGCAGTTGCACCCTATAGTCTCTTCACAATTACCGAACGGGAGCACTGCGACGGGCTGATTGCAGGCGGTAAAGTACCCTCTGAGACAGTCCTTGAAGGGATCAAGGGCGCTGCGCGCGATGGGATCAGAGATCGGTTTAATCTTTTCCACCGGAGCTACGAGACCCATGTCACGCAAGGCATCAAATCCGTTCATTGATCCGCTCCTTTGAAGAAGCGAACCCAGGGACAACGCGCAGCGATGGCAGGCACTGTGACAGTGGTCGGTCCCCAACCGACGTAAGTACACGATGTGTAGGTTCGATCAGCAAAGGGATTGTAGGGATCGCCATTTGGCAAGAACCGATAGCCCCACACCAAATGAGGCGTTCCGTAAGTCAGATAGGTTGCATAGCCGCCTACTGGCAACGCCAGCCACAGAAACATGGCGATGACCTTCATGCGCGGGCCTCAAGCGGTAAAGTGAAGTGGATTTTCGGATCAGGTGTCAACCTGCCGCCCTCCATTTCGTTGGGCGCAATCAATCGACAGTACGGATCGATGTTTTCTTGCGAGACCGTTTCGCCAATGTAAAATCCCAGGTTGCGAAAGTGCATCAGGACCAAATGGCGGGGCATGGCCATGAGCTCGGCGGCGGACATCCATCTTTGACGGATCAGACTCAGGTTTGAGTTCAGAACCAGGGTTTCGTTGTTGCCGCTGATAGCGGTGGCGACCGCGTGTTCTTCGCCCATGATTTTGGAAACACGCTCGGCTTCCGCGAAGTTCGAGAAGCCAAACCACTGTTTGAAGATAGCATTGTCTTCAATAGTCTGAACCTCAAATCGACCCAACTTCCGCTCGATTTCCGAGCGGGACTGGGCGATCATAGAGACTTCCACCTGATAGGCTCTGAGCGTGGTCAGGGCCTCGACCAATTTGCGCACAGGCGCATTTGTGAACTCATCTGCACCAATCCAGAGCGGCCCGGCGCGCATGTAAGCGGCGCGCAGAAAGCTCGACAGAACCAACCCGTAGTGTGATCCCATCGTCGACATGTTGGCCTGGCTTCCGCCGAAAAACGTGACTGTGCCCGATGAAATCAATTGCGCAGGATCGACGTTTGAGTGGTGCCCTGCCAGATGGAGCGGCGACCCGATGCCATAGATGCGGAGCGCATCTTGTGCCGCCTGAAGGTGCTGTGGCCAGTGCTCGTGCCCCACCATGCCTTTGACGTTTTCGGCCAAGACCTTGAGCATGCCTGTGCCTTCTAAGGCCTCGATCTCGGCAAAGCCGCGCATTTTTGCCGGGCTGGAGACGAGAAGCCAAATGCCACCCGGCGTGGCCAATTGCGGGTTGCGCTTCAAGAGCACGTAGATGGCAAATTCGATCAGCAGGCGCGGCCAAGCCCGCCAGTATCGGTTGCGCTCGTCCTTTTCGGGTTCCTCTATGATGGTCTGCAACACGGATTCGTTGGCGAGGATTTGGTCTTCGGGCTTCTTGAGAAACGTGGAAACCACAGAGTCCATCGGGTTCAGATTGACCCGGCCATGGATATCGATGGGTAGATTGCCCGTGTCGTCGATGACGGCGGTCGGCACACCGAGTTTTTCGAGCATCGGGATGCACTGGCGCGCGATCTCAAAGTCTTTGGAATCAAGGATGAGTATTCCAGGACGATCCGAGGATGCCAGCATCGAAAATAGCCAGGGCATCAGCGCTTTCGTCGTCTTGCCCGCTCCATTGGCGGCAAGTGTCAAGCTATGGCCATTGGGTGCCCAAATGGGTTGACGGGTTTCGCGTGTAAAGGCGGCAAGGCGTCGTCCAGCCGGATCAATCGCGGGGCTCTTGGCTTTGGCGCTGAAGCGGTTACTAGATTTGTCGCGCCAATTCATCCATCCAAACGGGAAGCTCATGGGCGGCCACCACGTTCAAAGTCCGCATCTTTGACCATCGGATCGGCGCGCGGCGTGACGCCGGAGTTTTCGAACCGACGCCAACGGCGGAGCCGCAGCAGTAGACCAATGGTTTCAAACGTCGCACGCAGGAACTGCAATGCGCCGCCAAATCCCGACAGGAATGCGATGAGCCAAAAACCCCACCATTCAGGCGATGCCATTTGCCAACATAGCCACCCATAGAAGAGGGCCACGAAGGCAGAGGCAAAGAGCGCGTTGATGCGCAGGACGGGTTTCCAGCCGATATCCTGTTTGTGGCGGGTACTCATGGAGAAGCATCGCTCTGGCGATTTGCCCGCTCAATTGCTGCCGCGATGGCAGGCCTCTTATTGTTCAAGTCGCGGTAACTGCCATAGACCGCGTCGGCAAGCGGCAGACCTTTGAGATCACGACTGATCAACTGCAGCTTGCCGATGGTCAGGCCGATCCACAAAATAACAACCGCGAAGGATACCAATCCAAGTATTTCCGACAACGTCAGAATATCCCGAAAGGACCAGGTGAATGTTCCGGAGAGAGCGCAAAGCAAGAGGCCTAGCGCTATGAAAGGTCGCCGGGTCGAGATCGTTGAAACGCTTTCTAACACATATGTGTCGTTCGACGTCTCAAGGGTCGTTCTGTTCAGTTTGAGCTTGCCGAAGATCATCGTGCCATCTCCATGTTAGGAGCGCAAATTGGGCTTCGAAGCGCGCGGGTCAGTTCCGCTTCGCGGTTCTTCACCGCTTGTGGACGGATCGCACGTCCGCTCCCGGCGTACAGCGCCAGGTCAAGCTTCGCATCAGAGAGATAGCCACTCTCGGCGCAAAAGCATCGGTCATCGAATCCGGCGCGGGCCCGATCACGGAAAATATCTGCCGCCACTTCGTTCTGCCGGATGCTATCTTCAACAGCCGTACGCGGGTCCGGGATCATCTCCCACAATGGGCCAAGCTCGGGCAGGACATCGTTCATCAGCTCCGTGACATTGAGCAGTTCCGAGCGAATCGGATTAGGCTGGTGCGCCGCTTCTGCCTTCAGATCAGCCTCCAACAGCACTACACAAGTCTCCGGCCAGTCCGAACGCGCAATCTCACGGTGCGCCACCTCTGGGCCTGTTACAAAAGCTGAAAAGGCTGCGTAGCCGAAAAGAGCCAAGACGACGGAACCACTTATCGGCAGCGTATTGAAATCCGGGATCATTGGCTTTCTCCTTTGCGTTGACCACGCCTTGGTTTGCCATTCTTCGGTGGATCAACCGGGCGAAATTCGGTCAGATCATCAAAGTCATCGCGCTCCCGCTTTCCGCGCCGGGGGTTAGGATTCTGTCGGTAATGCGCCCAGTCGAGCGCCAAGAGGGAGTAACCAAGCAAGGTCAAAGGGAATATCAGATCGATTAGCGCTGCCAGCAGTAGGACTGGGATGTGATCGCCCGCGTGGGAAAAAGTATCCATCGCACCCGTTCTGTCGGGAAAAACTGGACGGGCAATCCTCGCGTCGCCCTTTGCGGTGAGTGAACTCTCAAGGCTTCGGGCATAGCCCAACATGAAGCCCGAAATCGTGGCGCTAACCAGCGTGTTGCCAGGCACCTCAGCGCCGCCGCGTAATTCCAGTGCGTAGGCCCCCAAGATCGCCACTGGCGAAGCAGTATCAACCTGGTTCAGCAAAGTCCCAAGTCCGCCGTCCATACGCCGCAGCGTTGTCCGCCGCTGCCAAATTGATCGCGACTGATCTGCCAGCAAGGCCTCCATCTCCGCCAAATGTGCCGAAAGCGCTTCAGTGCTGGCGGCTCTTGAGGTTAGTCCTGTAGAGGCTTCATCAGCGATAGACCGCGCCCGGGCGGACAGGGTATCCAAGGTCCGCGCCGTTGGGCCGTAGCCGGACCCATGACCGGAGACGCAAGCCGACGCAATTTCACACTGGGCTTTGCCTTCAAAGTCATCAGCAATCGAATTGGCCACCGGCACGCCACCAACACTTTCGCCGCCTGCGAGTGCGCGCGCATCCACATACGCCACCACTTCATTGATATAACTCTGCAGCCGCGCTTCCTCGGTCGGGCCAATGGTCAACCCTGGTGATGTGGCCGAAAAGAAGGCCAATCCGACGAGCGTGACGGTGAAAAATGCCAGACCTGCGGCCCAGCGATATCCAACGGTCGCTAGGGTGGCGCCTTTTTCGACCGACTGGCGCAATGTGAAATGGCTAACGAGATATGCTCCGACGCCCACTAGGATCAGTTTGGCAATACCCAGAATGCCGCCACCCAGAATGTTGAGCTGGTAAAGTGCAATCAGGAGCATGCCCACCGAAACCGCGGGGATTAGTAGCAGTGCTATGCGCACGTAGCCAAGTTTTTCGACATCCGGCAAATGCACCGGTTCAGGATCAGGCGCTACCCGCCTGCGTTTTGAATAGGTGGTCATGTTGGTCTCTCCCGTGTCAGAACTGTGCGTTGAGTCTGACAGAGGAACAGAGTGCCATATGGCGAAAGGCGGGCAGATTCACTGAGGGTTTGCAAGGGGAATAGGAAAGAGACCCAACTAAGGCGGGTCTCTTTGGTAGTGTTTTGAGCCGTTACTTGTTCTGGTCTTGCTCAAAGATGTGCATGGCCACCATGATCCAGAAGTAGCGCGACAGGTTCTCGGCACTGACCCGGCGCACAAACGTCTGGCCTCGCTTCGCACGCATGTGACCAACGCAACGCCGCGGACTCGCTCCAAATGAATCATCGGCGCGGATGAGATAAATATCTTCTACTTTGCCGCGCTCGAGGATGATGGGCTTGCCCTCGGTGTCGTAAATTCGCGACTCACCTGCGATCTCGGCCCGCTCCATATCAAGCACACGACCGCAGGCTGTGGATACGGAGCCGCCTCGGTCGCACCAGTCCTGCACCAGATATTGAATTGCGTCGAAGCACATCATGGCGGAATCGCCCATGCCCAATACAAAGTCGATGCATGCCTGTTCGGTTTGTGGCTTTCGAAGTTCCGAAGCTCGCGGGCCGAATATTATTTTGTTGGTCATACTTAGTACCTTTCTAAGCGATGACGCTTGGGCCCAAACAATCATCTGTTCAGCGCCGCAACCCCCGAAGCTCTTCCGCGAAAGCTTGGCGCTTGAGGGAATTGAACAATAGAACCGCTCTTGGCCTTTCCCCCTGGTTGCCGGTGGAAAGATACTATTCTCGGTGGAATTGGTGGAAAGCGGTAACCGACCGTTGCACATGACGTTTCGCACGCACGTAACGGTATAAAAAGATTGACTTTTTACGGAAATGTGAATATAGTTAACATGTGAAGCATGATTTCGAGAAGGACATTTGGTACGAAGAGGGCGAGCAGATATATGTGACCTACACGGTCGTGCGCCCAGATGGCACGGCAAGGTATCAAGAAACGCGCTTAAACAATCTAAAAGAGGCTATGCCCCAAGGAGACGCCTCGGAAATCAGCTACGGAACCGCAGGACTGCCCACAAGCAAAACTTGGCATAAAGCTGGCGAGGAGCACCGCATCGGCTCTCCGTCTTCAGTGATTTTTCATGGCAATTCTGACTTGCCAATGACGGAGTGCTTCAAGGTCGAGGGCAATCCTATTTCGTCAGAGGACGGGCCTTGGCGCGTTCGCCGTCGAAAAGATGGCGACATTTGGCAAGAAGAATATGCCGACAGTGAAAATCTCGTGCAAAAAATTCGCCCGCGTCGAAAACTTGAACCCTAGCGCGCTACGTAGCATCGTCGTGATGACAGTTCGGGGTCTGAAGCGACGCAATGCCATACATTCCAAGAGTATATTTTTCGGAGTTTAGAGAATGTGTCGAAAACCGATTCAATGAAGATTTCGAGGAATTTGCTTATCGGGAAGCTGTTTATCACGCAGTGAACATCAATGTTTGGGATCACTTCTTCAAAGCCGATCATAGCACCAAGTCAGACGAAATCTGGGCGGATTGGATAGACGGCGCAAAAGATGGTTTTGATGTCGGCTGGGGAGAAGTTTGTGGACTCAGCAAAAGTCGCTTGAAGGACATGGGGCGCAGGAAAGGGGCCGTCGTGCATGCGCTCGCTGCTCACTATCGCACGCACATGTATCACACGGCGGAAGATTTAGAGATTGCGCACAAGCTGGATCAAAAACTTTTGAGCCTTGGCGAGGACAGGCTATTCAACAATCCCGTGTTCATCCACGACCCGGACATTTTCCGTGAAGTCCCCGATCCGTCAGCGCCGATGATCTACCCACCCTATCACCTGAGCAAGGAGGTCGAGAGAACTCTGGCCGAAAACAAGGACCACAGCATCTGGCTTGATCCCCACAACCACACAACCATTCCCCTCGAGGGACGCCAAGCAGAAATGGACCGCCTTAACGCGTTTATGAGGGCCCCAGGTAACTTTCGGATCATGCCAGTGATCGGTCCGTCAGGCGCGGGAAAAACCAGACTGATTTCCGAATGGATGAAGCCCTATGTCGCAACACTTTTTGAGACCAAGTGGGAGGCTGGGATTGTCGTCTCTGGCAAGCGAATGGAAAACGCGCGTGACCCAGTTCCTTGGCAACGCTGGGACATCGAGAACGACACTCTAATCGCCATCGACTACACATACGCATTCGATGAGGTAGTTAAGACGATTGCGCACAAGGCCCGCAATCAAGCGGCAAGCAGAACAGGTGTTGCTGCGCCAGGGCACAAAGTCCGGTTGATCGTGGTAGACCACGTGATGCCGGACATTCTGCAAAACGACTTTTTTTGGCGTGAATTAGCAAGTGGTCATGCATCGGTCGCGGAGAGTTTCAAAGCCCAATACATTGAGAAGCCGATTTTACTTGAAGGCCAGGACGATACATCCAAACTATTGAAACATGTGGTCGCCGCTGCCGCAAGCGTTGGTCAGCAGCAAGTACTATCGATCGAAGATACCGAGGTTGAAAAGGCCTATCTGCATTTAGAGCGGATGGGGCAAGAGCAACTGGAGTCGCAGGGAGGCCGCGACGTTGTACGGCATCCGCTCTTCGCGGCGTTGCTTGGTCAAGTCATTCGCAACGCTAGCGGTTCGCCGGACTTCTCGAAATGGTCTCGTCGAGACTTGATTTCCTACTATTTCAAGAATCCTGACAGACTTCCTTGGGCGGGCCACGCTCCAGGAAGCAACCGGGAGAAAAAGGGATTATTTGCAGGGGCCTTAGTCTCTGCCGCAACCCTTCGCCGGGGCCTCCATTTGGCGCAGGTCCGCGACTATCATCCCTCGCAACACGAGGATGTTCGCCAGATTGCTTGCAGAGTTGTTTCCTCAGATGACAATTATCTAATTCCAGAATTTCTACCAGATATTTTGGGAGAAACATTTCTTCTCAAGTATCTTTCCGAGATATTTGACAAGCAACCTTCAATGGAGTTATTAAATTCACTTTTATTCGAAAATTCGGATAGTTATGCACGCATTTCGAGCTACCAATTCACCAGCGTTTTGCGTCGACTATTGCATAACCTGAGCGCAGATGACGCGACACAAGAAGAAGTCGCGGAACTTTGGACCGCGCTTTTTACCTTGATCAAAGTTATAAAAATATCGCCTGATGTATCAATCCGACTGCTGATGAATCAGGCAATAACGGACGTGACACGAGCGCTTCTTAAAGCAGCTAGGCATGCAGGTTCTACAATCAGTGGAACGAATGCTGCAAATCACTTTCAAATGCTCATTGATTGTGTTGGTGCAGAGTACGACTTAAGTGCTCTTTTTTGCCTTGATCCAGAGCTTGGAGTTGCGAAGGAGATTGAATCTGCAATTGAATTTGTTGGTATGTTTCCAAATCTATGCTCCGAAACGGAACTGAAGTCCCTTGCACACCTAATTGAGGCCCATGTGCGCGATGGCATGTTTCGACCGCTTGCCCGTGTTTTGATCTTTCAGGGCGGGGGACTAAGATCACTAAGGACGCTGCATCCCTATTTGCGCGAGAAAATCAACGCCAGAGACAGAAATGGTAGGACATGCGCGTTGATTGCATGTGAAGATGGAAATTTGGGCGTTTTGAAGTTCTTGTTGGAGCAAGGTGCATCGCTAAGGCGGCATTCAAAGCACAATTCGACGGCTGCTATGTTGGCTAGCTCAAATGGCCACTTAGAAGTCTTGAGATTCTTGCAGTCCAATGGTGAGAACCTAAGGAAAAAGAACAAACACGGCTGGTCAGCCGCAGTCGCCGCAATTTCCGGTGGACATGGCGAAGTGCTGCAGTTTCTGTTCGATAACGGCATCAAGCCTAAGGATGTTCGTTACTCTGCAGAGTCTGTGGCGCACTTTGCATGTCAGAATGGGCACCCAAACATATTGGCGGTCCTCATTGACGCTGGCGTTAAATTCGACGAGCGCGACAAGCACGGTTGGGATCTTGCGATCTTGGCCAGTTGCTGGGGCAGTCACAAGTTGCTTCCGATACTTGCGCAACAAGGAGTCGATTTGGCCGCCGTAGCAAAGGACGGTCGAACCGCCGCAATTGTCGCCATTTCACATGGCCACGTCGACGTCCTCCGCGTACTCAAGGATCATGGAATCAACATTCTTGAAACGACAAACGATGGGTGGTCACCCGTGATGGAGGCATGCCAATGGGACAAGCTCGAGATTCTGGAGTTTTTGCATGAGAACGGCGCTTGCCTAACCTCGAAACGAAAGGATGGTTTGACAGCCGCCGCGATAGCCATTGAGAGGGGGCACGTCCAAATTACTGAATATCTTTCTGAACATGACGCACTGTTCGATAAGAACATGGTCGCCGGACTTTCTGAGGCCAAGTTGGCGAATTTGGCCGAGCAGGACAGCGTGCTAAGATTCTTGGCGGACCAGGGCGACCTTGAGGCAATAGCTTTGATAAGGCGACCAGCACTCTATAGGTTCGCCATCGGAAAGTTCCATTTTGTATGTTTCTTTTTCCGTCTCAAAGCAGTTTGGCTGAGGCTGTTTGTTGCTGATCGGCTCGCAAGATTAGTTCGTTTCCTACGGCTCAAAAAATAACACTGTTTACGTCAATCAAGACCGGATGTCTCAATGTCATACAAAGCTTGGCTAAGTCGAAAATAGTAAGAGGCAAGCTGTGTCCCGTAATACGTGACCCTCTTGCAAAGGGGGCATGGCCCCCGTTTAATCCCCCTCAGTCGACCTTCTATCTATTGCTGACGTACCTCAACCGAATTTCGAGGTGTGGCTAAGCGGTCTCCCCAAGCATGAAATTCGTGTTTCACGCAACATCATGCCCAGGTCATAGCAGGCCAAGACTAACAAAGTTGACCCACAACTTGGCGGACTCGGGTTCTTGTGTAGATCGTTGACCATAAAATCAACCAGCTCGACCAGCTATTGCGTTGGCGCTATGCTGCCACGGCGGCACAACGGAGACCTTCGATACCGCAACAGAGCGGCTTCACCGAACGGGCACCTGATGAACACTTAAAGGGAGTTTTGGAATGCTGGCAAACTTCGCGGCCATTCTGAGAGCCATTCAGGAGTTCGAGCACAAGGAGTTGCTAAAGCAAAACATTAGTCACGCGCCGACCATAGGGTCTATGTACGAAGGTCTCTCTCGCACGATTCTTGAAGCAATGGTTCCAAAGGGACTCAAACTGCAGATAGTTGAAGGATTTGTCGAGTTTCCAGACAAACGTTTAAGTAAGCAAATTGACTGTATGCTTGTGAAAGGTGAGGGTAACCAAATACCTTACACAACATCTTTCAAGTGGCAGGTTAAGGATGTTTTGGCCGTTTTCGAAATCAAGAAGGTTCTGTTTGGGAGAGAATTATATGATTCTCATTTAACACTCGAAAGCGTTTATTCCGCCTTCAACCAATATTTGGCAATGGATGGGGTCATAGACGAGGTTCGCGGCCTTCGATTTGTCGAAATGACAGGGCGTTCACCGTCCGGAAGTTTGGTTGACAATTCGCTCTTGGACTACTTTGGCTACGAAAATCATGCTCCGATCAGAGTGGTTTTTGGATACGAAGGCTACAATTCAGAAGAAGGGCTACGCCGAGCATATGTCAAGCATTTTGAGAAGAATTTATTACACAAACGACCTCCCATATCTCCCAGCGAATTCCCACATTTGATAGTTTGCGGGTCCAGCTCATTGATACGTTTCAATGGTCATCCCTATCTCGGTGAAATGGATGGCAATGGATACTGGCCACTTATTGGCTCGACAACGGAAAATCCATTACGACAATTGATAGAGCTTATCTGGTATCGTTTCGCGTCTGACTTTGACCTCCCATTTCCATTTGATGAAGAGATTGGTCGGAAGAAAAAGTCAGTCCTATTGGCCGCGCGGCTCTTCGAACCTGTACCAGAGGAGCTTGGAGTTGAGTATGCATTTCAAGTGTACGGTGTAGAGCAAGCAACGCAGGGTGAAATTGACTGGAAGCCCAAAGTGTTTTCTTTGGCGGAATGGAAACTTCTAAGAGCCTTGCAGCTGTCGGGGCCAACAGATTCCGTAGATACTTGCCTTGCCACTTGGGCAAACCGTCAAAACGTAGATGTAATCGCATGTGCTGAGAAGCTTCAGGATGCAAAGATCATAGTAGAGCACAAGGGTAAACTTGTGGTCTATCGAGATAGGTTGTTCACAACGTTCCACGAAGGTGAAATATTGACTGTTTTTGACTACGAAAAAGCGCGATTGAATGAATACTTGAAGAAGCTTGGCCCTGAAACCAAGCGCGGTCGTCGAAAGTCGGAAAAAGTGGCGGGCAAACTTCATCGCGCCGTCGCTGACTGGTATCGCGAAACCGGAATCGAGCGAGACCCCGCAAACCACGGAATCGGCAGGGTTCGCTTAACTTAGGTTTCGACTGGTTAAGAATTCAGAGCCATTCGATTGTTTAGTCTTGTGTCTCCGTGATGGTTTCAAAGATGTTTACCCCGCCAATACATCGCTGATACAGGAGGAGGCGTGGGCAAAATCATCGATACATCGCTGAGATCGCTCAAACATTTGGAGTACGTCGATTGACGAATTACGTATGTGGTAAGCGTCCGGTGTAGGCGCTGTTTATTCACTGATTTGCAGGCCGCACGCCGATCCACGGGCTATTTCGTTGCTCTCGGATGACCGCCGTCCACCTGTCGGCACCAGAGTTGCACCAGTTTACAATGGCCGGATCGATTGGCCTGTCGATGTAATCGATGTGTTTTCCTCCTGTCGCTAGATCAATACGTTCCAGTTACCGTATGTGAGCGATTTTAGAAGTTCAAATAACTCTATTCGTCGAAAATAGTTCGTAGTCTTTCAAGCAAGGCGATCGCTAGCTCCTTGTCGGAATCTTCGTACTTCAGTTGACGAAGAACATAAGAGTACCCAGACGCAACAAGCTCACGTTGATACAAGCCCTCATCTTGTGCACATTTTCGACATTCGGATACGAAGGTTTTCAAGTTCGGCAATTCGCAATACCCCTCAGCGTCACCCCATCTCTCAGGCTTAACGCGCTCAGTCGTGGTTACTTCAAACGAAGGCGCGCCTGGATGAAAAAGCGTGGAAAACTCTAAAGTCATCCAATCAAGGGCAATCGGGCCTTCCTTTACATCGCCGTAGTCGATGAAGACGGGGACGAGTTCGTCGTTCAAGAGTATATTCTCGCCATGCAAATCGCCATGAATGCAGCCCCAATGCACTTGAGTCTCCCTGGCTTCGAACCCTTTGATCCAGTCCAATCCGAATTTCGAGATGATAGTTTCGACGTTCTCATCGGAAAGCACGAGCCTTCGAATGTCAGCAACCGTGACTCTCTTCTCAGACGTTGCGGCGACCCAGTTTTGCCGTTGCTCTGTAATGCCTCTAAGCGCCTTCGGCAGTGCATCATGCCGGCCACCCAATACGTCAAAAGCATTTCGTTCGTAACCATCCGCCAGCTGGTAAGCTATTGCAGCTGCGTCCTTAGCCCCGAAATACAGGGTCTCAAGAAATCGTGGAGTAGCAGCTGCAGTCAACCTATCCATTAGTTGCAGGTTTTCCCGTTCGATCTGAACCATCTGCTTCGACCCGATCTTTAAGACTGCATTTTGGATTCTAGCACCATTGGTGTCGAAGACCATGACACGATACACCGCACTTCCGGATAGTCCTCCGCTCAATCGCCTCACTTCGCATCTTACGCCACCAATTCGACGAGCGAAGAGCGCACAAAGGCGTCTGTGTTGCTCTTCAAACTCAAAACCAGTTGGTAGCTGGAGCTCGACATCTCTCAAGGCTTCAACTGCGGTAATGTAGGCTTTGATCTTGGCGGGAAACCTATCGAAGTCGCTCTTTCTGAGGTGATCGACCGTCGGAAATTTCTTGCTGCCGCCCCATATACGCTGGTTTTCGTTCCTTCTGACGACCGTATCAATCATGTCGTCCGCACTAAGTGCAGTAAGAATTAAAACCGGCATGCCGGGCGAACACTCAAATATCGCGTCCCACACTGCCCTGCCATGGTCTACGTGCGCGTCCAAAGCTCCGTCAATGGTGGGAATTTTCTGATCTAAAATAGTCAGGTCGAAAAACTGACGCTCTGCCTCCAAGATCGCCGTATCTTTGCTTCGAGCCCAAGTGATTTCACAATCAAATCCAGTCTCATGAATCGCCTCTTGGATACTATCAAAAAATACTTCCTCGTCCTCAACGATTAGAAACCTAGCCATTTTTGGGCCACCTAATGTCAAAGCGCATTCCGCCAAGTCGCGCTGGATAGAGGTTGACGGTTCCGAGCATAGTGGTCATAGCCATTCTAGCGATCGCGAGACCAAATCCGGAGTGTCCTTTCTTGTTTGTTTTTCCGATCTCGAACGCTGCTTCCTGCGGTCCCTCAATTCCGTCCCCTTCATCCAAAATCGTGATGTAGTTTTCGATTTCAGTCTGGCCCCAAGAAACGATAATTGGCTCGGGATTTCCCGTTATCACAGCTGCTTCAACAGCATTCTTTAAGCCGTTACAAAAAGCTAGATTCAGTAAATTTATATCACCTTCCATTTCTAACCCCGACGATCCATCAAAGTAGAGTCTTATCGCGTCAGTTGGAACAACGTCGTCCCGGGCGGCCTCTAGAAAAGCCTTCACATTAAAAAACTCCATTGACTTTGAAACGGAAGCATCTCTAAGCGAGTTGATTCCAGCTATTACGGCGTCTAGTCTTAAGAGATTTGATCTGGTATCGCTATCTTTGTAGTCAGCTACTTCCTTCTGAGCTGAATATTTCAACAGACCAACCTTGGATGAAATCTCATGCAACAGTAGCCCTGAAACAAAGTGGACCGCTTTTTGGTACTGACCTTCTGAAGATATGCTGTTCACTTCGCGCTCTTCCGAGACAGCAGGTTCCCTAGATTGAGCCGTAGACTTGATCCTTTCAATTGAAGCGGGAATTAGTCGCCTGAGGAAGGCTACTCGCTCCACCGCAAGGGCGCGCTGTAGAGCTTCTAGCGCTTCACGATCGTTGTATCGTCCTAAAACGCGCGCTGCCCGTGTCCTCACTTTCGGCTCATCGGAGCCAAGCGCGGCAATCGCTTCGTCTCGATCCACTTACCCTTCACCTTCATAGAATTTTGCTCGCGCATCGAAGGCTTGTTTGCCTCCTTCCATCAAAGAAGAAATTGCGTCGACAACGTCGCCTGCTTTCAGGTTGTGGGAGAATAATACAAATCCCCTCCTTCCATCGGAGTCCAATACCGTGACCTGCTGGGATTCCCCTAAAACCGGGATATTTGCGTTGTGCGTAGTCACAAGCAATTGGCTATCCCCGGCTCTTTCCTTGATCGCTCGGATCAACGTTTCGGCTATAAAAGCATTGTCGATGTGATCTTCAGGTTGATCCAAAATAATAACAGTATCAGTGATCTGAAGTACAATCGGCAACACAACTGTGCAACGTTGCCCCACAGAAAGCTCGGAAATCGGCTTGGCGTCGGCACCATCCCGAAGGTAAAACGCTACAGTGTCTCCAATGTCGAACGATGCGATCTTTCCCAGATCGACAGTTTCTAAAGCTGAGATCAATCGAACGGCACGATCAAGGCTGACATCCAGGGCATCGGCCAAGGATTGGTGATCATTCGCCTCGACCCACTCAACTAACTCTCTCGGCTCCATCAGCTCTGACAGTGGCCCGATCAGTTCACTATATCGCAAACCGCTTCCCTTAAGCTGGCTTGCAAGTTCGGCCTTGTATCTTTCCGTATCGTCACCGTTCGCAACAACAATTTTTATTGCTGGCGCGAGCTTAGAATTCAATTTTTTAGCGACTTCAGTTCTGGCATCAAAGCGACGCGATCTCAGAGCAGTCAGCTCATCTAACCGCTGGCTGCGCTCCTCTTGTAGATGAGCAATGGACCTCTTTTCTTGTTCTACAAGCGCACTCAGTGAATCCAATTGGGCGATCTTATCTCGCAATCTCTGAGCGTTTCTCGACACCTCACCAAAGCCCGCTTCGGCTCTTTCAATTGTGACGCGAAGGCTTCGCGCAGCGTCCTCGAGAACGAGCCGATCGGCTTCTCTTGCTGCACGAGTTGCGCGGAAATACTTGTCTGCTTTCGATAACTTGTCCTTCGCTACAGAGATCGCATCAATTGCGTCAGCCAAAAGCTGGTTTCCGGGCCCCAATTCGTCATGAAATGTAGTGGGATTCACGACTTTCGACCATTCTTGTTCCAATTCCCTTAGGCTGGAAACCCTACGTCCCGAGACTTCAAGTATGCGTTTCAGATGATCCTCAACTACTGAATTTTCCGAAATTCGAAAGTTGATGGACTTTAGGTCCTCATAGTTCTTGCTCATCAGCTCGGATGACTCTTTAACGGCTTCCTCGCGGGACTCCATTTCCCGAAGGTCTTTCCGAAGTTCAGGAAGTTGATTCCACTCCGCCTCCAACTCTTTAAGGTTTTTGGTTTTGTAGGATATCTCTGAAGTTAACGAAGAAATTCGCGAAGCGTGTATGCTTTCTTCATCCACTTTGTCTGGATTTTCCGGCACAAAGCGGTCAATTAACTTAAGCCTTCCAGACGGGGACTTGCCAAGCGTTTCGATTTCGGTTTGCGAAAAAACAATTGGATCAGGATACTCCCCGGATTTGCGAGGATTTTGTTCTTGCGCTGAGCGTGAGCAAACGACCGATTGTCCGTCGTTGGTTTCAAGCGTTACCGTAACACGACCTGAGGTTCCCAGGATTTCACGCGCGTGTTGATCGGAGAGTTCTTGGTTCATCGAAAGGTTCGATGCTCCTCCTAAGCCAAATCTAATCAACTCCACAATTGACGTCTTGCCGGTTCCGCGTGCACCGATGATCGTATTCAGGCCGCCAGAAAGACGTAGATCAAGTCCGTCCAGAAAGCCCTCTTCAACTTGGACTCTGGCAATCTTCATTTTTTGTTCGCCTTTCAATTGACTCGATAACAAAATAGCGGTGGGTTCAGATGTTTACCATCTTCATTGGTCCTTACCTTTGGTGACCCGGTTCAAGCAACCAGAACCAAGTGGAAGTTTCGTTTTCTGACTCGGCGCTGTATCATTTTTGAGCATTCCGCGATCGACAGCTTTGCAAGCGGATTCTTGATCAGTTTGCGAGCGCAGCAGTGACCGGTTCCATCAAACCGAATAAACCGTTCCTTTACCAATGCCTTGCTTGCTAAGATGGCTGGCCTTTGTGAGTTCGCCGAGGTGCTTCTTCACAGTGTTGCGGTTAGCCCCGGTTAGCTCGACGATCTGCGCGATCTTGAGTTGCCCATGCTTCTTGACTAGGTCGATTATTTCGACGCTAAGAGGCGGTAGCGTGGTGAGAAGCAGCTTTTCTCTGGTCATTTTGACTTCAAGTCTTGCCTTTTGTTGCTGCAGAGCACGCAAGAAAAAGATCAGCCAGGGCTGCCAATCGGGATCATCCGTTCGGATGGTGCCCTGGGTTCGCCGCAGAGCAAGGTAGTAACCTTCCTTGCTTTGCTCGATCACGCTCTCAAGCGAACTGTAAGGTACATATTCATAGCCGCTGCGGATCAGGAGCAGCGTTGTTAGGATGCGCGAGAGACGGCCATTGCCATCTTGAAACGGGTGGATTTCCAAAAATACGACGGCGAAGATCGCCGCCACCAAAAGCGGGTGGAGTGACTTTTCTTCCAACGATGCGTTGGTCCATTCGATCAGCTCTGCCATCAGGCGCGGCGTCTCAAACGGGGACGCGGTTTCAAACACGACACCGATTTCTTCGCCGTCCTCGTCAAAGGCGCTGACATGGTTGGGGTTGGTTTTGTAGTCCCCACGGTGCCATTCGTCCTTCGTTGAATGACGCAGCAGGTCGCGGTGAAGTTGCTTGATGTGATTTTCACTAAGGGTGATGACATCCGCACTTGCGAAGACGGTCTCAATCGTTTCGGCGTAGCCCGCAACTTCCTGTTCGTCCCGGGTTTCAAATTGTTGGATGTCGAGATTTGAGAGCAGCTTGTCGACGTCGCTGTCTGAGAGCTTGCTACCTTCGATCCGGGTGGATGAGCCAATGCTTTCTATGGTTGCCACACGGCGCAGGGCAGACAAGCGCTCTGGTGCCAATGTCCCTAGCGCTTTCCATGCGCCCTTGAACTCATCAATCTCGGCGATGAGAGCGAGGATTTCTGGGGTGATGTTGATCGTGTCAGTCTTCAGGCTCATACCCGTAAATATACCCATAAATATCCATAAAAGCAAGTTTTGAGATCAGATACCCAAATAATTATCCATAAACACCCAAATATGGGCACACCCCTTTGGGGCCGGGCTGTCGTGAACCGAGCCTGAAGTCTCGGCCAATGCGGCTTCCATCCCTAGCGCGTGCGAGAAGAGGCGTCGGGGCCGCCACTTTAATCTGATCCGCGTGGTGGGCACACGCTCAGAACCTATCCTTCCAGCTTGCATCAAATCCGAGGACGCTTGGGCTGTGGGTCAATCATCTTGCCGCCGCTACAGCGGTCTCCCGAGAAGATGTTGACCCATCCCCGGAGGGTTTGATCTCCCGTCCAATCCATTCCTCGCTTCACTCGTCATGGACGCCAAAGTTGGACGCTCGCCGCTGGGCAGAGGTTCAAGCGCGAAGTGAAAGAAACGGCTTCGCCAAACGAACCACCAAGCGAGGACATTAAGACGACCATGTTATTTGCACAGCCCTATGATCTCAGCGCGACAGGGTTTTATTTCAACAGCGCAGAAGATTTCGACGCGAAGGTCAAAGACCTGACGAACGCCTTCGGTGATCCCGTCGAGGAATTTGAAATTCAATTCATCGACGGGGAAGACATCGACGCATCACTCGCCAAAGCGATTGGCATCAACCAAGCAAATTTCCGAGACTTTCTGGAGATTGCGGAGACCTGGGCGGATGAAACCAAAGAGCTGACCATCGTCGCCGTTGGGGAATGCGGGTACGACTTCAATCCATCCTTCTGCCCCTCCAACTACAAAGTCGAAATCTTTGCCGCCGACAGCATCCGAGAGCTGGCAGAGCAATTCGTGGAAGAAGGCGTCTTTGGCGATATACCCGAACCATTCCAGGGCTATATCGACTATGACGCCATCGCGCGCGACTTGAACGTGACATGCTTCGAAGTGACGATTGCAGGACGGAAATTGGTCTGCGAGAGCTATTGATCCGACGTTCTATGCGGTCACATCGACAAACAGATGCCTTGGGCGAACACCGATCTGGACCACTGTTGTTCTTTAGGTGAAATCCGCCTGCTTTCCACCGAAAGTGCGCCCACCTTTCGAAACGAAAACCCCGATCCCCATGACGTGACTTCCAACCAAAGGATCAACGTCATGAACTATGCAACACCAGAATCCGCTGCCAACTGGGCACCCATCATTCCAAACGTCAGCGATGATGTAGAACCTAAACTCTTTGAGGCCAACGATTTACTATCAGCCTATCGCGACCAAACCACGATCACGGTTCGCAATGCTGACAATCTGTCGTTTAAGGCTTTGGGAGAACTAACACGGTTGAGCGATGCGCAATCGCTGAAGCATCCAGGGCTTCTGAACCGGCTTGATCCAGAGGCGCTTGCGAATGGTGGCGGCCTTGTCGCTTTCGCTTCGCGTGCCAACTTGATCACCGCAGTGGTTCACGCGTGCCAAAGCGAGGCGCAAAAGGCGACCTGTCTCCACGTCGGTGGGCTTGTCTCCGACGGGTCTGTGCCTGGCATCGGGGTGCCCTTGGTTGCAGCTCTGTTCCTTGGAAACGGCCATCGGTCAGGCGAAGAAGACGACGGAGAGGCTGAGGCGCGTATCTTGCCAAATGGGCACGTGAACGTTGGATCAAGCAAGACGTTCATGCGTCTTGGGTTTTGTGGAACGGAAGTGTTTTCCCATCCAGTGACAACGTGCAATCCGCAAAAAACTGTATCTGGATCGGCGGAGCCTGATGGTGCGCCGCTTTGGTATCTTCGGATGGCAGGCAAGGCTTGCGAGATTGCTGACCTTGCAAGAGACGCCCTTGATGCTTGGTCGGTAACCTTGGGTGCCATAAAAGAAAGTTGAGCGTCGGCGAATTTGGTTGACTAGAAGGAGCGGTTCGCCGCTCCTTCTTTTTTGCTCAGGCGTCTTCGGGGATGTTCAACTTGTCGATATGCCGACGCAGTGTTTGCGGATGCACCCGATAAGACCATGCCACATCTTTCATGCGTTCCCCGTCTGCCAATCTCTGCAGTGCGTCGCGCGTTTGATCTGGCGTCATTTTTGGTTTCTGGCCGAGACGTTTGCCATTCCTCTTGGCCACGGCCAAACCCTGCTTGGTCCGCTCAGACAAACGCGCACGTTCATGTTCCGCGACCGCTGCGACCATGGTGAAAGCGAGCTTGCCATCGGCGGTGGCGGTATCGACGCCCAACGACACAATCCGCAAATTTACTCCGCGCTCTTTCAGGTTGGCTTCCACATTCAAAGCATCGCGGGCGGACCGAAACGCGCGATCCAAGGACCAGACCACCAGCGTATCACCCCGATTTAACTTAGCCAAAACGGCCTCAAACACGGGGCGAGATTGACCCACTGCGGAGCGCTTTTCGACATGCAGCTCCTCACAGCGAGGCTGAAGCAGATCAACCTGACGGTCTTCGCGCTGATCCTCTGTGCTCACCCGTATGTATCCGATTTTCATGCTGCTCATTGCCTGCACCCCAAGGAAACTGCGGCATTTCATGCCACTTTAACGTTCCTCTCTGTCTTGGGTTGTTGGAACACGGCCATTTTCGGCTCAAGTTCCTGATATTCCAATGTTTCTATACCTATTGTACCTTTTTCAAGCTCGTTTATGCAAATATAGCAGTAACGAACGTCAATGTTGGGTGAAAAGTTAACGAAATTAACCAGTTATCAACCATTTTTTGCGATGATACTGGCAACGGCAGCGATGCTTTCTCTGGGAAAGACAGCCGCACAGGCGGAAACGCTGGATGCCGAGTTTGTCTTGAACAAATTGACTGCCGAGCAACGCGGAAGCTATTTGGCGGGTGTTGTTGAGGGATTGGCCTTTTCGAGATTCTTGCAGGACCGCCCCGACGAGAGTGGGATGACCTGCATTTACGATTGGCAGAGCTCCAATCTAGCTGATGCAGGAAAGCTGGAGCAGGTTCATGCGTGGCTGGCGCGCCACTCGGACAAGACGGTTGGCGTATTGCTCTACACTTTAATCAAGAAGGACTGCGGAGAATAGATGGTGGCGTTGGGTGAACATTTCAGAACCGAGGGGCCTGGTCGCGCCAGCGAATGGGCTCGTCAGCGACAGTGGTTCATCAAAGCCAAGCATGATCATCAACGCCGGGAAGAAATAGCGGATCGCGCTGAGGACAGTGCTCTGACTGCGGTCGCTGCAGCCACCACCCTTGCCACCACAGCTCAAATCAAAGCCTTCGAGGTGAAACTTGATACCTACGACGCGGCCACAGTCGAAGCTCTAATGGACAACCAAGAATTACTCGACGCCATTGACCAAAGACTGGAAATCATCCGCCAACAAAAGCAGGGTCTCTTGGATCATGCGTACATACTCGAAGATGGACGACGCGTGTTCAAAGCAGAGGACGGCTCATTTGTCATTGACGAAGATGGTCAGGACGTCAGTACCGATGAAGTGGATTTTGATCTCATCAATGGACCATCAGCGGAAGGCTACATGAGTGTGCTATCGGCAGAAGCCGAACTGGAAGAACAGCGCGAAACTACCGTTCAACAGCGCTCGGACATTCTTGAGATTCAAGAAAAGCTGGATGAAGCCCGTGAGGAAATTGCTGACGGAGAAATCACGGAAGCTGAGTTGGAAGACCTGGATGCGGAACTAATGGAGCTCATGCCGACTTCTGTTCGCAAAAATGTAACGGGTATGGAAGTCTCGGAACCAACAACAGGCCAAGAGCAGTTCGGCACATCCGCCGAAATTGAGCTAGGTGTTGATCCACAAGGCGGTTCCATTTCAACGCTGGAAATGTAGAACTCGGTTATCTAGTCAACGACGTAGTCAAATTCAGTCTGGGATAGTTCAAGCTGATCTCCTATTTGATATTGATTCATGCACCTTCGTCAAGTTTGCCTGCTGACGCATCACTCATTTCCAACATAGATCACTCTATGCATCTGATTGGAAACCAGAAATCACCCAAAGCCGCTTTCCAATGGAGTTCTTCGCTCGAGGGCACTGCTGGCTTTCATAGAGCTGGACCTGCTACGATTTGATGCCGCCCAAATCAACTCGCGGCATGCTCGGCGAATGTTCAGACCAAGTTTTGGCATCAACAGAACTCTATTTTCGATAGATCTTGCATCCGATAAAGAACTTTTAGAGAATTTCCCAAAGAAGCACCGAATTCAAGCGAAGCATCGATAAACAAAATTGGTGAAAAGTGATCATGGAGAAGCTTATAGGTTTTTTTGAGGAGTTTTGGTCAGCGTCAAAGCCTCTGCCGGTAGTGCTCTTTTTCTTCGGCGTCGTTTCGGTCTCTCTATCCGAGAATGTCGATCCTTCCATGCAGAAGATTATATCGGGGACTGGTGTTTTCCTTGTCGTCATTTCCTTGTGTCTGCTCATTATCCGAATGTGGGAGCGTGCGAACAAAAACATCGTAATCGCGCCGAGAATTCTAGACGGATTCTTGATGGGGCTGATCGCGGGGCTTACTGCAGGCTTCCTTGGCTATGGGCTTCACGCCGATGGCTCGTTAGAAAGCGTGACGCTCCGAACGATCACCGTCACTGTTTATAGCGTTTCGATCGGTGGACTCCTTGGTATCCTTCTTGTTTTGGTGCAACCTGAGAACCGATCTTTGATGCACTCGAACTACTCGCTTTCTATATTAGTTGCAGTAGCACTGATATCAGTGACGGTTCACATCTCCATAGATCGGATGCCGGTTGTTGATGCCGGTATTTTTGGTTGGGAGATTTTTATCATATTTGGCACCTTCACAACGCTCATGTTGCTGAAGCGTGCTATTGAAATGCGATATCGTTTTTCTCTCGTCGTATCGAGAATACTCATGTCTCTTGCGCTGCAAATCGCTCTTATGGTTGTCTTACTATTAGTGCCCGCACCCAACCCTTATCCTGAATATAGTGAATTCGCCGGTTCTTTCTGGTCTCTCCAAATATATGAGGGATTGCGAGGCAGTATTTCCTTTGGGATGCTATTGATTTTTGGAGCAATTTCTCAAACAGCTGTGTATTTGATTGTTCTTTCGAATTCAAAATACCTTTCCAGAGTAGATGATGTAGTAGCTAGGTGGATAAACCTAAGATAAACGGAGCTTGCATGGCCAAGAATCGATTTGGCAGTACTAGGCTAGTGTTGTTGGTGCCATAGCAAGTTGATCTAGCTGATCTCGTGTGAAGGCAGTCGAGATATTTCACTGCCAGAGGCGTGAGTCGGCATTCGAACGCAAGAGTTGATTTTTAAGGTGCGGACGGCTACGCTTCTCACGATTTCGATATGTATTTTAAAGGCAAGCTATGGACGTGATCTCACAAATCTCTCAACATGCCGCACGATATTCTGTCAGAGTTAAGAAGTGGGACAACACCTTCGATCGTCATGGTTACCTGTTCGGGAGCAATGACACAGAACCACATAGCAGCGAGTTCTTTTTGTTCATTCGCATTCCCGACGACGGCGAAGAGACGAAGATTTGGAAAAGCGACTCCGGCGCAACAAACGAGACCTTGCACTGCATCCTCCAGCCCGGCCAAGTTTACATTGTCAACTTGAATGGCGTTGGACATGTTCGCGCGGCGGCAGAGCACGATTGTGACGTCTCGTGCGCGATAATACGGTGATCAGTACACTCGTAGCTTGATTTCGGACATTGGGGAAAATTGCGAATGGCGATCAAATCGAAAATTCGGACTTTACGTGCTCAATCCACTCAGACAGTGGATTTATCTTTCAACATGCCAGGAATTGTAGCGCGTCAAAATTTCGACCACGGTTCCCGTTCGGGGCCTGCCTTCTTTGGTCAGCGAGTGAAAAAATTCAACATCGAAACAGCCCTTTACAAGAAACTTTCGAAAGTTGCTGACAGTTCGTCCGGCAAACTACATTTCGATAGTACGGGTATTCGGCAAGTGTTCGAGGAGGGGAATGCTCCATTTTTGTTTGCACTTCGAAATGAACCGATGGCGGTAGCACTTGATCGTGCAATCGCCGGTCGACAAGTGTCGTATATTTCTCGATTTAAGCACAAGAAGAAGATCGCGAAACTTGCAGCCGATATGCTGCCAAAAATCAGTGCCGAGATGAAACATCTTCTCGCCAAGAACGATGCGCGTTTCAAGGCAGTTGATGCCGCCTTCGGTGATGCGGACATTCCACCAGAGCTAAAGGGGGTTCTGAAGCGTATCACTACGTTGACGGAGACGGATGCAACTGTTTCGAGTACCACCTCAAAAAGCGAGCCCATTGCAACAAAGTCTGTTCCGTTTGACGGGCAAAAGTCGGAGGGCAAACCTTTTGAAATCCAGACTAAAAACAAGAGTGATGAACTCTTGCAAAAGCAGTTTTCGCCGCGGACCGCCAGTATCCCGCTGACCACAAGCGACGGTACGACTTGGAACGTTCCATCTACCAGATTCACCACGCAGGTCAGTGAGTCCAATGCCGATCCTTACTCCCAGCTGATGACATCCAGTGTACAAGCTCTTTCGCATCCTAAGCTCGACAACGAAATCGGCTATCGTCAGTCAAACATTGCTGTCCTCCAAGAGAAACTGAGGCATGATACCAATTCTGTTTCAGTGGCCGACATCGAGATGGCATTAGATTTGGAGTTAAAAGTCGTTGACGAAGAGTTGAAACAGCTTCAACTGAACTATGCTCACACTTTCTTAGTCACACCAGTAGAGGGAGTGGTGACCGGTGTATTCAAAGACATAGGCGAGAGTGTCGAGGTTGGTGAACCTGTCCTCCGAATTGAGAACGATACATACCTATTGTTGGTTGGCCGAGTTCAGTGTCGTTCTCCGTTGTGGGCCAACCGGCCGCTGACAATTACTTTGAAGTCGATTTTCGATGACAAGAAGTCCAAAGTTATTGACGGACGACTGCTTTCGATCCGAGGTCATGAGAAAGATAATGACGAATGGGATGTCGTCATTGAGATTAAGAACCCAAAAGAATCCGGACTTCCAATGCTCCCGAGCAACTATCAATTTGATGCCAATACTGACGAAATTGAGTTCTTGTAGTATCTTATGGCCAAGCCCAAGAACATCCGTTTTTATGGTGCCACAAAGGCTCAGAAACTTGCGTCCCGATCGCATGACAGCTTTAGGTTGGAGTATGATGGCGTGTCTGGAGCCGTGCGGCATGAGTACCAAGTAAGGGAGAACGGGCAGTCTGGAACCATCAGCAGCGGAGTGCCAGTGCAATTCCCGACGACTAATGAAGTCTACTCGATGCGTATCAGGGCGTTAATGCCGATGGGGAATTATTCGGACTGGTCCGACTACTTTGTTTCTATGACAAGGCCCGCGCCAAACACGCTCACTCGCTTTCCCTATGACCTCCAGGAATGGGGAGTTGTACTCGAATGGACTAGGCCCGGTGTTGGTTACAACTATGATGTGGAATTGCATCGCGTAAACGCTGGCGGCACATGGCATATGTCTTTCGAAATGTCTGCCGACCCTCGGTTTGTGGATACCGGCTACGTACTGAACCAGTCCAACAAGTATTTTTCCCTGATCTCAACCGGGCCACCACCAGTAAGCCTGCCTTACAATGAAAGTCGGAACAAATCTTTCCCGTCGAACACGGTGAATGTGACCGGACCAATATCGCACGTGACTCCCACGGTGCAAAAAGTTCTCCAAGGCAACATCAATCTTGGTGAGATGGTCCTTAGAGAAATGATGACGGGAGACTAGAGTGTTTGATTTTTTGCTTCAGGAAAATGAAAAAGATACACAGTCACATTCCACAGTCGGTGTGGTGGAAAGGCCCGCAATTGAAGGATTGAAAACACGCTCGAACAAGCGGTTCTCTGACGTGCCGACGAAACGTTCCTACAATGTTGCCCCAAAAACTGTAGTGCAAATGTCAGTTTCGAACGCCAAGGAAGTGTTTTCTCAATCTACGTCGATTGCATCCGCAAAGTCGGTAACACGTGCCAGATTTCAACAACGCCCTCCGTTGCCACATGATACAGACGTCCGAGAAGAAAACTTCTACAAATTCCCGGAAGCTCGCAACAGAATTCCGACTGCCGTTGCTCCCTTTCACGGCCGCGACACAACAAACCTTGCACCTGCGAGGGATTCGTTTCCGTGGCGCGGAGCCGAAAGAGCTCCAGAAGCAGTATTGGATCATCGGCGACATCCTTGGGAAGACGACCGAGCGGGGCGAAGATCGTTTTACGGAAACTATGTTGGACCGAAAAATGAATTTGGCGGCGCTGGAAGACCGCCACCAATGACGCCCGTAGATCGGGCGGCTTACTATCATGACATGGAGTACGGCGATATATATTCTCGATACGGGTACAGCGAATTCGAATATGGGCTTTCGTTCACACGCGAGTTAGATGGCATATTTGGCTCCTCACTTTCAGAGAATGAAATGGCTGTTCAAGCTTTCGGTTGGCTTGGTCAAACTTCATCGCTCGACCCGGCAATGCAACTTGAGCTAGCCTGGGCAGATGTGAAAATTATCGGACGCTCTTGGCTCTATACCGGTGAAGGTATTTTCGGCGGTTTCTACCGCGGTGATGAAGGGGAAAAGGCGCTTATCGGGGACTTAGCTTGGGCTACGGCAATTACCGGATTCCACGTTGCTTTAGTGGCGTGGCGCCTTGCTGTTATGGTTCCACTTGGCATTACCTACCAGGTTTTAAAGGGCTTGGCAGGAATGGTGACAAAGATTGGCGAGGCAATAGGCGGAGATGTTGGCAAGGCCATATCCTGGATAGGAGGTGTCAGCTCACGAATAGTAGTCGGCGTTGGTCAGGTTGTGCAGGGGCTCGCAACGCTAGCTTCAACGGGTTTTACTTTCGTAGCTGGATTAGCATCCGGAATCGCCGGAGGCTTAGTCTACATCGGTGGCTCTATAGTTAGGGGAGCCCTTAAAGAAGTTGGTAAACATGTGAAAAAGGCTGCCAAGTGGATAAAGAAACGCACAGGTTGCTTCATAACAACTGCTTGCCTACGCGCTAGAGGGGCAAAGGAGCACGAACTAGACGAGTTTCGTGCATTCCGTGATGGCTGGCTTTCGAATACACCGGACGGGCGAACCTTGATTGAGCTCTATTACAAGATCGCACCGAGCATAGTAGAAAAAATAGAACAGAGCGTCATGCGGGGCATTTTATGGAACCATATTTACCAGCGGTGGGTGAGCAAAGTCCTCACAGCAATTAGGTTGGGCAACAGAGGAAGCGCACTGTCGCTGTATGGCGATATGATAAGGGCACTTGCAGCACTTGCGACAAGTAGCAAACATTCCGCTAGTTTAAACTCGATCAAAGCAACTTGACCTATGACGGTGGGCTTACTACGGATTTGGATTTGCCAAGGGCCATTTGCCAGCAATATAGACACCATGGGTCAGTGCTAGCAGACCAGTGAAAGCTGCTCCGGGAGCTGGGAAACTTGCCAATACGGGTTCCGCTTCAGAAAAACGCGCCAAAATGTCTTCATAGCTTATTCCCGATATACTTATTCCGATCCATGCGGTGTAGACGACAATTAGGATTATTGTTAGAAAAACCAGCTGAACACGCGTCGGATCAATGTAGAGTCTATTGTTTTCGTCCGGGCGCCGCATGTCCTCTCCAAAGACGAGGTCCCAAAAGGACGCGCTTCTTGGCGTTGCTTTGCGAGCCAAAGGCTTTAATCGAATGCCGGATGAAGGTACGGTTTTCTTCAACTCCGTAAAGTACTCATCCCATCCCTCCGGCTTTTTCCCTTTGATCAATGATGATGCTAGTGAAGACGAGATCGTTATTCCCAGCACCGCCCAAGCCCAAGCGGGGAGCGATGGGAAAAGCGTGTCATCCGTTCTTGAGGCGTCAACCGGAACGATTGACTGCCAGATACCCCCCATGACGCCCACATTGAAAGCCGAGTAAGCTGCAAATGCAGACAAAAGGATCACTGTCCAGGTAGTTACTTGAAATCGGGAGAGGGACACCCGATTTTGCTCGCTAACAAAAACACCTTTCCACATTCCCGTTCTTGCTTTTCCGACGCCGAGAAGGAAAACCAACATCGAGAGTGACAGCAAAATCTGAAACGAAACCAGTGAAACTTCCCTTGATTCCGAAAGAGTAGCGCCTGACCGACCAATGGGTGTGGCGATATCAATGAAGAAAGAAGAGAGATTTTCCCAAGCCGTTTCTTGTTTCTTTCTAGCTTCCCCATTTGAGACGTCCGTGTAGCTTAAAGCCTCTTTCCAAACCTCACCGCAAGCGGGCGACAGGGCCGCGAAGTCAACACTGTCCGTGGGCGCAATCTTTACGAGGCAATTCGCGAAAACTTCGCCGCCGTTTGTGAGCTTTCCTTCGCTACACAAGCCACCAATAGTTTGTAATTTGTCAATTTGGCAACGCTTGGCCACATGCGACTTCAGTCCTTCCTGGAAATCTCCCTTTGCTGACGCAACCTCTTTTCTCGCTTCGGCTATGAATATTCCCGTTTCCAATAGACTTGCAATGCACATGAAAAAAAGAACTATGCCCACCAGAGCGGACAATAATCCAAGCCCGACGTCAGGTGTGCTTTGCGGTATCAAGTAGCGTGGCGAAAGGTACGACAAGAAGCTCGTAGCCACTGTGTCGTCCACGTCAGTGGCTTCAAACAGGCCAATTCGGATATCTTGATTTCGACCATCAAATATCTTTGTCGCCTTTCTGGAGGAAAACCAGTTTGAACTTTCCGGAAGAGGTTCTTGCGGATACCCGTGACCATCCACGGGCCACATTGCCATGTGGCTGGGGATCGGGTCCTCCGGCATTTTATCGCCGCTGAGCACAGGCGACACAGTACTTTTTAACCTGGTCAATCGATCATTTTCTGCGTCGTCGAGGTCATTCATCTCCTTCCCGGTAAACGAGGATACTTCCTCAGTGGATAAATAATCTTTGGAAAGTGCGTAGGCCAATAATTCGTGAAGCCGCTCTAGATCGCCAAGGCTCGTTCCAATCGAAAGTGCCTCGCTGTGTTGCCAAATAATCTTTTGATATGTTTTAATAAGTTCATCAGACATTGAAATCGATGTCGAAACATCCCCCTGAGAAAAATTCAAATATGACCATAGTATAGCTGATCTGATTGAAACTGACTACGGTCGCTTCGAGCGCGCAGAGCTATTCCGGTATGAATCACGAATCTGAGATAGAGAGGAATGGCAAAGTTGGGAGTGATAATGGTGTGCGAACGAATGACGTTAAGATCACCTGACAACGGCTATGAGTTTGTCATCGTTTGGGGCCGGAACTTTTGCGACGCGGACCGCGCATTCTTGAAGCAGCCAGGTCTATTGACCATGTAGGTCTGTCTTTGGCGTTAACATACAACTTCATACCGTAGCGGTGGCGAGTAATAGCAACATATGAGAGGTGATCATCCATTGAGCGAGAAGCCAGAACGTATGATCGATCTACGGTTGCTCCTTGGGATTTGTGGATGGTGACAGCATAACCGTGGTCGAAATCGCGGTAATGGTTCGGGTTGAAAGTGAATTCGCGCGTATTATTGGCTTGATTGTCTAGCACCACTGAAATCCCAGCCGACGTTGCTTTCGTGACCGTACCCAGAACCCCGTTTTTAACACCCAAGACATTGTCGTTCCGCGTGAAAACAATGCGATCACCTTTGGCCAAGGCGCGCGGTCCAGTTTCGGTGTCGAACAAGGTCTCTGGCGCCAGCGGCTCCGAAAGGCGAAGTCCGGTACGAATGGCTTGATTGATTGCGTGCACATCTTTGCGGCGGTGAGCGAAGGCAAGGCGAGAAACGTCTGACCCATGCTGTTCAACATCCGCCAAATAGTCTTCCACAAGAGCAGCCAAGGCTGTGTCGCGAGACCCGCGTTGCGAGACTGCCTCGTGGTGGGCGTAGGCTTCGACGGCCTCCCTGATCTTCCCATTGGCTAAGCTGCGCGACGCAACACGCTGCCACTCTTCACGCTGACGGTGGATTTCCGTCAATCGGACTGCACCTTGCGATTCAATCAGTTTGCGGAATGGGGTGCCAGCTTCGATGGGCTGCAATTGATCAGGGTCGCCAATCAGAACCATCTTTGCGCCAACGTCACTCAATTTGTTGGCAAAGCGCATCAATTGGCGGGTGCCGACCATACCAGCCTCGTCGACCACTACGACATCCCCTGGCGATATCGGTTCGTTTCCATTCTCCCAACTGGCCTCAAGTGACGCGAGCGTGCGGGAGGGTATCCCTGAGGCGGACTGCAGCCCGTCAGCCGCCTTGCCAGCCAGAGCGGCGCCATGCACGATCAGGCCTTTCATTTTCCACGCAGCATGGGCGGTCTTAAGCATGGTACTTTTGCCCGAGCCAGCTAAACCGACGACACAGGCAAACTGATTGTCACCAAGGATGTGATGCAGGGCATTGTGCTGTTCGTCGCTAAGGCGTCCGCCAAACCGGTTTCGCATGTCGCGGTCCTGATCGTGGATGGCGCTATTGATGTGCGACGAGTTCACAGAAAACCCATTCTTCTTAGACATCTGATTGGAGCATTGTTCCAAGTGAGCGTCAGCGGCCAGAAAGTCTTTGGTGGTGAAGTTTTGCGCGTGCCCGTCATTGAGGCGAACCAGATCAGGAGAATTCAATGCTGTATCTGCTGCTGCCCTTAGCGCCATCGGATCATCAATGCGTTTGCCCAGTTCGCGAAGAACGTCTGTACGTGAAAACCGCGCCTTCTTGTGCGAGATGTGGTTTAGAATTAGGCTTGGGTTCTTCTTGAGTTTCTTTGCTGTGAAGGGGATGTCATCTGCTGGCAGAACCAAGCGCTGGCGCGGATCGGGGTTGATCGCGGCATCAAACGATCTTGTGAGTTCCGCGAGTATATCGGGTTGAGCAAACTCTCGTTCTAGTGTTCGGCGTTCAGCCATATGGCGGTCAATCAAGGCCTGCTGTTCTTGACGATTACTAAGGGCATTGGCGGCGACCTCTTCGTCATAACGTTTCACCTGCGCCCGAAACTGCCCCATGAGGCGGGCCCAGACCAATTTGAGGCCAGTCGGCAACGATGATTGATGGGTCTTGAGATCAGCAAGCCGTTGTGCTTCTTGTTTGGCCTGCAGCGTCTCTCGCTCCTGTCGTTGTTTTTGAACCAAAGCAGCAAGTCGAGGTTCAAGGTCTGGATTTGGGTCTGACTTAGAGGCTGATGCGGCTTGCCCGCGCGATCTGATCTCATTGAAGGCTTGTTTCGCTTCTTCGACCGACCAGAGCGAGTCTTCCGATCCAAGGCGGGCGCGTAATTCTTTCGGTTTCACGTTGCACCAACGGGAGAGGGACCAGGTTTTGCCATTGGCATCAATGCCCACAAAACCGCGTCGATCACCGCGCGCTAATATGTATCCCTCAGACCAAAGTGCAGCGGCAAAGGCGGACCGGGAATCTGAGCGATTCCAGCATTGCTGGAACATCGCCTTTTGTTTCTTGGGATCAAGTTTTGCGCGTTTGGCTTGGCCAGCTTCCTGACGGGAAAAGTTCGAGAGATCACGCGCATCCCGATCTTTGAACCCTTCCGGCATATCCCAATCGTGGGCGCGGTAGAGCTCCCTCGATACATCCATCAGCTTGCGCTTGTAGTGCGACAGCTTGATCGCTTTCATATGACCTGCGTCGATGCGGGACCAAACGCAGTGTGCGTGGCGACGGCCCAGCTTTTCATGGAGGACGATGGCGCGAGGCTGATCGACCAGGCCAAGTTTGCGTTCAACCGCCGCAATAGCCTCCTCAAAAGCTTCAACCGTTACATTCTGATCGGGTGGCGGGTTCAAAGACAATGAGAACAAGTATTTTTGGCATTGTGTCCCACCGGAGATAGCCTCGGCTTCGGAGAAGGCGCCGAACAGATCATCTGCCACAAATCCATGCATGGCATGGATGGTCACATGATCATTGTCGCGCGGATTGAGCAGATGCCGTGCCAGTTCCGCCCCAGAACCGCGTTCGTTGCCTTCCAGAATCATCTAATCTGAATCCATTGACCGAAGAAAATCTTCTCTCAGTTCAAGCTGAGATGTGGTTGATGGACTAATGTCAGCCAGTTGCCTTTGAACAGTTGTGGATCGTTGCCCTAATGCCGTCATCAACAGTGACCGGATCGACAGAACGTAGGCATAGGCCTCGCTGATCTGAGATTTTTCGGCTTCATCGATGATCAACGCCCCTACATTGGCATGATAGGCAAGTTGATTGAGGTTGCTGGCAATGCGGGATTGACCCAGAAGAGCCAACGCTTCGGCGGCTGCCTTCTTGTCGGCAACAATATTCTTAGGTCGATGTTTGCGCCGCTTCTCTTCTTTGGAAAATACACAGGCTCGAATGTAGGCGCTTAGCGTCATTCCTGTCGCCAGCTCTTCCAATCGGTCACGCTCTTCTGGCGTCAATCGTAGCGTGACAGGCGAAATGGCTGTGCGCTTGTTCTTTTTATGACCCGGACCACTCATATCGACGGTCCTCGTAGGGTCGTTTGCTTCGGCGTCTTTGATTTAGCAGGGCTTCTTGCTTCGCACCGGGCTGCCGCTTCGAATTCTTTCAGCTTGCGTGAAACCTCGGGATCAGCCTTAAGAACGGTACCCCAATCTTCCAATTCTTCAAGGGTTGCTACCAGTGCGGATGGTTCTAGGTTCGTCCAATCATCTGCACCACCTTCTAATTTCATACATGATCAAGGCGGAGCTATATCCCTTTAATTTAAAGGGGGTATTTTTCCGCATCTGAATTTACGTGAACATTGCAATTCACAGTTCCTCGATTTAAAAGGTGGGCTATTGGGTGGACTAGATGGATGTGCTAAAAGGTGGACTGTGACGATATCGAACGCCCTGACCCAACTCAAAGTGAAAAACCTAGGGCCAGGAAAACACTTTGACGGCCAAGGTTTGATGCTAGTGAAGCAGCGTAAGGAGCACGGGAAGTGGGTTTTGCGTTTGGTGATCGGCGGAAAACGGCGTGAAATGGGATTGGGTCGCTGGCCAGATGTATCGATTGCTGCCGCGCGAGACATGGCGATAGACGCCCGTAGAAAGGCGCGCGACGGCGATGATCCCATTGCGAAAAGGCGAGCTGAGCGACGCAAAGAAAATTGCCTGAATGTTTCAGAAGCAATCGATGCGTGTTTCAACGCACGTCAAGCTGAACTCAAAAGAGACGGGTAGGCGGGACGTTGGATGTCCCCACTATCTGTCCATGCCACACCAAAGATTGGCAGCATGCCTATCGAAGAAGTCGATCAACACGTCCTGAAAAAGACGCTAGGCCCGATTTGGCATGAAAAAGCACACACGGCACGCAAAGCCATGAACCGCATGAACTTGACACTAAAGCACGCAGCCGCGCTTGGGTTGGATGTTAACTTGCAGGCGGTCATGAAAGCACAGGCGTTGCTTGGCAAAAGTCGTCATGAGACTAAACACATCCCTTCAATTCCCTATGCTGAGACGCCAGCCTTCTATCGGTGGCTATCCTATCGCGGATCATCTACGAAGCCACGCACCGAGACGTGCCAACCGTCGAAGGGGAGGTGGTCGAAGACCTGGCCCCCGGCTTCTACGTGGTGATCGACGAGTTCCAGTCGGTGTCTTCACTGGCAATGGTCGAGGCCCTGGCAGGCATCCGCAAGAACCGTGTGTCGTTCACCTTGAACCACCAGCACACCGAACAGATCGAACACGATGTGCTGGCCGCCATGCGTGGCAACATCGGCACCAAGATTGTGTTCCGGGTGGGCGGCGATGACGCCAAGCGATTGCAGCAGACGGTCGAGGTGACCAACGCCAAAGAGCTGGCCACCCAGCCCGACTACGAGTTCACCCTGCAGTACAAGAACGGATCGAACGTCTCGACCAAACGCGCACGATCCATGCTGGCCCCGTTTGAACCCGAAGGCAATACAGCCAAGATCATCAACTGGGCGAATCACAATCATGCAAAGCCGGTGACCGAGGTGGCAGCACAGTACGAGCGCTGGCGTGCGAGCCGCCACCATGGTGGCGGGTAATCTTCAGCGAAGACATCCAAACGGGTGAAGAAGAGAAAGACGGTGGGGAAAGAGCCCACGATTGGGGCGATCATGATGGAGCGGTTTGGGGTGGGGTAGGCGAGTACGTCGGTTTGCTTGACGTGACCTGTGCCCCAAGTTCCCTCCAGCTTGGCGCGGAGCCCTTGGGGTTAAATCTCTGGCCTTAGGCAGCCATCTTGTCCATTGTCTTTCTCTGCAAGAATTCCATGGGCGTCAGGTTGCCCAAAGCTGAATGTGGTCT
>CALKXV010000015.1 GCA_938005545.1 uncultured Paracoccaceae bacterium | reverse complement strand
CAGACCACATTCAGCTTTGGGCAACCTGACGCCCATGGAATTCTTGCAGAGAAAGACAATGGACAAGATGGCTGCCTAAGGCCAGAGATTTAACCCCAAGGGCTCCGCGCCAAGCTGGAGGGAACTTGGGGCACAGGTCATTATCAACGACAAAGTATGGCTTCACCCCAAACTTTGGCAATTCAACCACCAAGTTCCAGTCGCGCATATTGCGGGCGCTGCGATCAATTTTGTGCATGATCAGGCCGGTTGCCTGGCCTTTTCGCAGCCGCGTCATCATCTGATTGAAGATAGGGCGTCCACTCTTGGCAGCGGTCTCCTTTTCTTCGAACCACTCCGTGACAGTTAGGTCGTTTTGACTCGCAAAATCCGTGATGGCATCTTTCTGCGCGTCGAGTGAGGCCCCTTCACCTTGCTTCTGGGTGGACACTCGGATGTATCCAAAACACGGCTTCATATATCAAAATCTGTGTCCTTGGACTCTACCAAATTTTTAGAATTTGGCGAATCCGGAAACGGCCAGGTGCCATCTTCCAACATGCGTAGATACATGCGTTGGCAGAGTTCGAGATGCTGTTGCAGATGATCGTCCTTGTTCATCCTCCAAGTGTATGCGCGCCCTAATGCGCGGCCTAGCGGTCACCATATCGTCCTGGGCGATACCAGGGCAGCATGCTGGCTGAAAACGGTTTGGTCTTGGTGCCATCCACCATGATCTGGGCATAGGCACGGTGGTTTGGTTGGTTGAGAAAGTCACCAACCGCGAACATGTTGAACTGTCTCTGGAAGGTGGGCGCGTCATGCGCGCCGACGCGGAACACAATCTGCGAGCCGACATTGCCCAGAATGGCTTCGAAAACGGTTTTGTCAGTCTGGACGATGTGCTGGTGCGCCAGGGTGAGACCAAGGCCATACTTGCGGGCTTCTGAAAGCAGGGACGCAAAAGCCGTCGTGGTGAAGGCATGGAACTCGTCGATGTGCAGGAAGAAAGGTTTGCGAGCGGTCTCGGGCACGCCGTGCCGCGAGAACGCCGCGTGCATGATGGTGGAGACAAGAAGCCCGCCAAGGACGTTGCTGATATCGGTGCCAAGCCGTCCCTTGGCCAGGTTCACAATCAAGGGCATGCCGGTATCCATCAGGTGCCGGAACTTCAGGGGCTCTGTCGGGTCGCAGATCGCCTGCCGCACCACCGGATGGGCCAGGAGCGCCCCCAACTTGTTGGCAATCGGGGCGACACCGTCAGCGGCGTTCTGATAGTTCATGCGTTCATACTCGTGTTTCCAGAAGAACAAAGATTGCTCGTCGGTCAGGCGGTCGATCACGTGGCGACGGAAGGTCTTCCAGAGAAAGAGCTTGGTGATATCGCGCAGATCGCTTTGGGGTTGTTCCAAGAGCGCGAGGACCGCGTATCGCAAGAGGTGTTCCATACGAGCCCCCCAGGCCTCAGGCCATTGCTTCTTCAAGGTCTCAATCAGCGCTGAGGCAATCAGCGGGCGGAACTGCGCGGAGACCGGTGCCAGTGGATTGTATCCATAGGGACAGGTCGGATCGGCCACATCCCAATAGAGGTGTGGGGTGTCGATGGATTGGTGCAACTGTTCGGCTAGATCACCATGGGGATCCAGCAGGCAGAACCCGTGGCCCTGGGCCGCGTCCTGCAAAGCAAGGTTGCCCAGAAGCGTGGATTTTCCGGTTCCGGTCTGGCCGACGATATAGCTGTGCAGCAACCGATCCGGCAGCTTGATGCCGAAGGGCGTGGGGTCACGGTATCGATGGAACGCCAGACCCAAAGTGGTGACAGAAGGATTTGAGCGCATGCCTTAGTCTGCGTTCGCGGCCACGTTCCCACTAGCGGTCACCATACCCTCTGCGGCGATATCACCGCACGCGATATGGTGCCCCCTTGGCCGGTCTTGGCAGCTTTGCCATCATAACGGCAGACCCGTTCTTTCCAGCCTTCCTTGCCGCCACCCTGCGTCTGAATTCCTCGGGCGCACGGCAACGGCAAGGAGATGACAATGACAACAGTTCCAAAAGAACGCGAAGACGATGTGGGCAACGTTCCGCGCTGTGCGACTTGCGGCTCTGAGCGCGTCGTGAAGGACGCCTGGGCCTGCTTCAATCCGGAATTTGGATTGTGGGAGTTAGAAGACACCTTTGACGATACCTACTGCAAGACCTGTGAAGCGCAGACCACGCTGATTTGGTCACAGCAGGACATCCCACCCAACCAGCGGATACGAGAGCTCAATGATCGGTTCCGCATGACGTGCGAAGGCAAGGGCTCGGTGAAGATCACCGCCGGTGTGCAGGCTGAGGGCAAAGACTTTATCGTCGCAGCGCTTGAAGCGGTGCGCACGTTCAATGCCTTCAGCGACGAGAACGACCCCTGGGGTGAGCATGACTTTGGCGCGGTGGAGATCAACGGCGAGAAAGTCTTCTTCAAGTTCGACTACTTTGATCCGACCTGCACCAAAGGATCAGAGAACCCCGCCAATGAAGGCATTACGCATCGCGTACTGACGATTATGCTGGCCTCAGAATACTGATGGGCAGCGGGTATCAAACCTTCGAGCTCGTTTGGTGCGAACGGAAGATAACTGTCTCGCACCAAGCCAATTGGCTGAACTCCAGCCATTGGCATATCGAGTTGCGATGCGCTGAGCGGTTGCCAGTCACGGACACCGGGTATCGGTCGCGGTTTGTAGCGGGCGTAGATTTTGCGGGTGACGCAGAGATCGCGGCGTTTGTATCGGCTTTCCCCGGCTGTTGCCGCTTGCTTCCGCCATCGCGGGTCCTTGGCAGCGGCGCGGACTAGCAGACTTCGATCTCTTTGTTTGAACGGCAAAGCGAGCCCACTCCACAGCATTTTGCTTAAAAACAAACATCGCCGACATCGAAAAGGCATCGACAAGTCCAACCTTCATTGAACCGAAAAACCAACGCGCAAAGACCTTGTGCGAAAGCAGAACCAACGCAAGAAAGCTGCAATGCATAGACGCAGCGGATGGCTGTGGAAGGAAAGCAAAAGGTTGCCCGGGTTTAACTACATTGCTCCGGGCAGCTTGCCACTCAGCTTGATTTACCCTCGAGGGGCTGGGTCACGCTTCAATCGCGCCAATTCGTACCAGTTTCTTTTGTTCCAGTTCACTACGAGGCGTGATCGCCATGAAGGTTCTAGGCGGGAGTTTGCCCCTGCCTAGCTCCAGCAGTAGACCGTTACCAAAGGTGTCCGACAGCAACGCTATTCCCTCTGGACCCAGCACGCCTCGCGCACCTTGGTTCTTTCTCAGGCGCTTCATCGGATCATCTTGGTCAAATAGAAGCGCTTCAACCACTTCGCGTGGGACTGGCTTCTCCAGATTCTGCCGGAAAAACTCTGACGCTCGTGCGGTACCCGGCTGTACTTTCCTAAGTTCCCGGAACGCCGCCATATCGAAGGCCCGCCAAACTGATGGCGGATAGTCCGTGCCCTCAACTAACCACAGGACATTCTCCACAGCGCCTGACTTCACACCGCGTTTTCCGTCGCGGTTGGGCGCATTGAGATATTTCTCTTTTGCCAGCAAGACGCCCATCCAGCATCGGCTCTCATCTTCTTTTGAGTTAATCACAAGGCATGGTCCCTCGTCACGGTACGTTTCGGGCGGGATCATCCAGCTGTTGTCGAGTGTGTTCTTGATATCCACGTCTCGGTTGCCAATGACCAAGTCACGAATGCCTTTGGGAGCGCCTAGAATATCGCGCACGTAATGTTCAATCTTCAAACCAATGAAGGTCTTCTCGACGTTATCAAGGTCACGAATTTCAGTCCGTCCAGTTCGGATCGGGTCCAAGACAAAATCGATAGCATCACGAACAGCCTGCGGAAATGCACTTTGTATTTCGGCGTCGCCGCCAGCAATACAAAAAATGCCGTCACGAATTCTATCCAGTTCTTCAAAGTCTGGATGGCCAGGCACGACTACTGACGGCAACATCTTCATGTCGCATCATTGACGGCATTTGCAGCAGTTGTGGAGTCTAAATGATTGAAAGGGCCGGCGTTTCTTGTCTGCTACGCCACGGCATGCAGAGTTCTTGCGGTTAGAGCCAAATGAAGCTGCTTGCCTACCGCTTCGGCAACTGGCGGCGGAAAGGCATTACCAACCTGCCTGTACGCATTGGTCTTCGCCCCCGTGAAGTGCCAATTGTCTGGGAACCCTTGTAGCTTGGCCACCATCGGAACGGTAAGGCGGGGCATACCGATGTGATCTCTTCCAGGCGCCTCAGGTGCAAGCGTCCGTCCCTCCACACCAAGCGATGCCCAGGCTTTGCGGGCGCGGGTTGGCCCGAGGTCGGGACCGCCATGTTTCTTGCTGCCGCCGACGATTGTGGGAGCGATCTCGTTGGCTTGTTTCACCCATGTATCAACGCCCTGCCAGCCATTTTCTGACATCATGCGCTTCAGAGTTTGGCCAACCGTCCTGGGCTTTCTTTTCGCAGGCTCTGGCCAGGCAAAATGTTCCAATCGACCTTCTTCGATCGCCATGATGACAACGCGAGGACGAAGTTGCGGCACGCCGTAGTCCGAGGCGGACAATAGCTTTGGCTCTGAGTGATATCCAAGCTTTTTGAGCTGCTTCTTGAGATGCAGGCGGTAATCTTCGAATACAGCGTCCAAGAACCCGCGAACGTTCTCAATCATAATTGCTCGCGGGCGCACGACATCAATGATGTCGATGGCGTCGTCAAATAGGTTTCGCTCATCTTGTTGACCTAACTGTTTGCCAGCTTTTGAAAACGGAGGGCACGGCAAACCGCCAGCCAAAAGATCAATCCCCTGATATTCAACAGCTTCTTCTTTGAAGAGGCGCATGTCTTCTTCGAGGATGTTCCATTTGGGTCGGTTGTGCCGCAACGTGTTACAACAGTGTTTGTCGATCTCGACCAAGGCTTGATGCTGAAATTTTGCTTTCTCAAGGCCAAGCGCTTGACCACCGGCTCCCGCACACAGTTCAAAAGATGTCAGCATTTAGCGGGTCCTCCTGAGTGCATATACAACAGGTTGCGGAATCGAGCGCAACTGTGTTTAGCCTAAAGGCCGGACGTTCACAATATGTTCGGAAACGCTTCCCGCTACTGAATAGCGGTCAAAAGTGACGATATTCTTGCGTTCCTACTGGAACGACTTCTAGTGCGAGAACTGGCACCGTCGCGATAGTTCTCAGTCAGCTCGTCGTGCACGTTCGCGTCGTTGGATTGGTAGCGACGCACAAAGTCGTCAAGCTTCTCAATGAAGTCGATCGGCGAAGCTCCTTGAGCTGCAAGCTGCTGTACGACGCAGAAAAGTGAAAACAGATGAACGGGTTTTGAGAACATTTTTTGAGTCGCATCCGATGAGAAATACTGTTCTCGACACTTTTTCAGAAAGTCGTCAACCACCCCAACATCATCCCGGGCCTCGGGATACTCGTCGTTATAGAGATCGTAAGTCTCGTTTATTGACCTAACGTTCTCTTCTATTAGCCCTCGCCTCAAGAACATTAGCAGGCTACTCGCAAACTCTATGTCCCCCATTCGACGGATTTGAGCGTCTGTAAACGCATCGAGTGATTTAAAGCTGTCCAACTCAGTGATCTGTTCGGAAGCCTTTATGAACTCTCCATTGAACTCAGCGTTTCGCAATTCTTGCGGGTTCAAAGATTTATCTGTTTCGTTGAGCCTCGTGAACACGTCAACAATTTGCTGACTCTCTACATTTGATGGAATAGTACGAACGTTCACGACGTACTCCCAGAAAGCCTGTTTTGATGCTGCTTCTAAGTCTTTCCATTTCCGATCCCGGTAAACTTCCCAGCCATCGACTTCGTCCAAATACCGAGTATTCAAAGACCATTCGTTTGCCGTGAATTGTGTCAATGCTGTTAGGCGTTGTTGACCATCTACGATGCTGTGTGTTTGACGGCCGGATTCAGGGTCTGCGGGCTGTTGCCACAGGTATATCTCTGGTACAGGGTATCCCATCAAAATCGTTTGAATCAGGCGGACCTTCTGCCGTTCTGTCCAAACTAGCCTACGTTGGAAGGAATCATCAACAAAGTAGGCTCGACGCCTCAGATTTTCCACAAGCTCAGTGACCGTCGGTCGGCTGGTCTGAATCAAGCTATTTATCGTCATTCTCAAGATTCCTTCGCATTCGATCCAAACCTGCTACGTGATAAGCTACAACTGCGTCCAGGTTCTCATATATTCGATATTTCAGTGTTCGGCTGGTGCCAGTTTTCAAAAAAACCATGCGCGCTATACCGTCCAATTGCTTTGCCCTATTTCTCAGAAGTGTTGTTTTGTAGTTTTGTTCGGGCAAAAGAAGCGCAAAACGTCGAAATACCTCATCACCGTGTCGATCGGCAACCCAGCGATAACCACTGTGGTACGCAAAAAGCAGTTCATCCCAGATGGCGCGAAACAAGCTTTTTGACACAATTACCAGGTCGAGGTCCGAGGATGCTTGAAAACTCCGAAACGCCTTCTGCACTTTCGGACTTAAGCTGAACCCGTACTTGGAACTACCAACAAGGTGAATGTTTTCGGCGTCCGTTCCGGTTTGTTCAGCCACAGTTGCGCGAAATGTTTCATAGTCTGCGCGTACTTCTGAACCTAGCATGCTGTTAAAGTACCAATTCGTGTCGTCTAGCATGAGTTCACGACAGATGTCTTCAGGCGGTTGCGTTTTGAGTAACTGTTTAAATTCATCATCGGTCAATTGGATATTCTCGCTCAAGTAAAATCGGGCGGCCAGGTTTGCAACCCCGGCCACCCAGCTCCTGAAATCAGGAGTGTCGGTTTGGTTCTTCTCGCTGCGCCAAGCGTTCTTGTAGCCAGTCCAGCACTTCACGCTCAACCCAGCCCACCCGGTTTGGGCCCAGCAGTACCCGCTTCGGGAATTGGCCTGCCTTCTCCAGTCGAGCTATATGTTGGGGCGAATACAGAACGAGCTCCTTCAATTGACGTTTTGAAAGTATCCTCATCACGATGTTCTCCATGATTGGAGAGCAACGCGATGCCCTCAGGTTTCGACAAGTCTCCCGAGAGAACCCGACGCTAGCAGCCAGTTAACTTATAAGTCCAGTTATTTGGGCAAAGCAGCATCGTTTGTCAGGATACATGCCGTTCCAACGCTCATTGCGCCAGCGGGTTTCGAACTTCTAAGCCAGGAAACTTTTTCACGAAATCCCGATCATTGAATGTAATGAGTGTAAGCTCGTTTTGCTTCGCCAATGCCCCAATCATGAAATCTGGAAGCACGCCGTCTTTTTTGCCATCTCCACGGCTTTGACGATAGTCCTTGTATACTTGGCCCGCAAGGAACAAAGCTTCGTCGGTGGCGGCCAGATTATCGATGCCGAAGGTATCAATTACTATGCGTAACTCCTCGGCGTTGCTCATACCGGCTGAGGCTTCAGCAAAAACCACTTCAGTAATAAATACCATTCCCGATGATTTGTACTTCTGAAATTCGCTGAGAACTGCCTCGTGCCAAGGATCGCTCTCATCCATGAGAGCGATAAGCGCAGAAGTGTCTAGGCAGGCCGAAGTTGCTGACAAATCAATCCCTCATGATTTGCATCAGCTCTTCGGAACTCATGGTTGGCCTAATATCGTTAGCCCTTATCTGGGCAAGCGCTCTCAATGACGCCTCTCTCACAAATACATCCACGTCAAACTCATCGAGTTCATCTTGATCAACATGCTCGTACGAGGCGTCTAGCCAATCCATTGTATTTACCACACCCGGTGGAAGCGACTTTGGGGCCCTAGGTAATTTTTTGTCTATCAGACCGTACGGTCTTGGGTCATTGCTTATGCCTAACTCAATGGCACTAGCAGATTTCTCAAACCTTTCGGCGCCACCAACGGCCACATACATTTCGATAAGACGTCTGATCGCATAGGTCTTTTCCACATTCCTTCCGCCAGTCAGAAGCAAGAAGTCAAATTCGTCCAACGCTTCGTTCACAGATGGCACCGTAAGCCGACGAGAGACCTTCAGACGCGAAAGTCGATCTGCAGCAAGAAAAGCGGCATTCATCCACCAACGCTCCACCTGATCGGCGACCATCGCAGGCAAGCCGCCAATTTGATACAAGTAGTTTAAGTTCGTGCTTAGCTTCCTTGAAGTCGCTGCGTGGTAACGCGAGTCTCCCTGTAAAAAGGTCTGGATGTCGTCAGCATCGACCTTATTGGTGTCCCAAGCGTGATAGTACGCCAACCGCTCGACAATATATCGATTTGACCAAAGAGCAGGACGCCTTTGGTAGCTGCGCGCACCTTTCCAGGTTCCAACCAGCGAGAGATTGAAGGAAAATAGCCCCAAGCGATCAAAATCCAAAGAGTGTTGAAATTCTATTGCTTGAAAAACAAGTTCATCAAAGGCGATGTAACTGTCTTGCTCAGATATATAGTTGAACAGAAAAAAGTTGGCGGGGACGTAGAAGTTGATCCCTTTTGCCTCTAAGCGGGCTCGAAATACATCTCGCAGGACATCTTCTCGGTCACCCGCGAAACCAACCCGGATGGCGCGGTGCAATTCGATGAGTCCATTCCCGTCTTTTCCCCAGCCAAAGTTCTTTGTGAAACTGCCGGGGTGCCATTCCTCGAGGTGGTCAGCCACCGCACTCTCCCATTTAAGTTGCTATCACCGTAAGGAGGCGGCGCCCTACTGACAACTGAGTAAGGATTTTTGGATTGTTTGTCGTGTCATAGCGACAACTCAACAAAAATGGCACCTGAAAAGATCAGCTAGAAACGTTGGTTTGAATCTGCCGTCAGCCAGGCTCAACCACATTGTCGATGTAGTTGTCGTAATCGGCCATCGCGGCCTGCATCTCTTCAAAGTACGAGTGCCGATTGTACACAGCCGCAACACCGCTGATCGTCCCAGAAACATGGTTCAACAGCTTTTCGGTTACATGTATCGGTGTGCCAATTTTGGCGTGGGTGGTTGCGAAGGTTCGCCTAAGATCGTGCAGCGTATATGGCCCCACATCTTCTAAACCCTCATCGAAGCGGGCTTTGTGCCAGGCATAAGTTGTGAACGGCTTTTCAAAGTTGGTTGCCGCTGGGAACAGCAAATCGCCTGTGTTGGGGAGCGCATCGACTACCGCCCGGGCCATTGGCGACAAAGGGAACCGATGCTCCCGCTTGTTTTTTGCAAATCCTTCGGGAAAGGTCACAGAATTGTCTGTGATCCATGAGCGGCGCATTTGCCCGACTTCTGCCCTGCGTTGCCCTGTCAGCAACAACAACTGAACAATTGGCCCAAACGGAAATGGGGTTTCCTGCGCCCGTTGATAGACACGTCGGAGCTCATTGTCGGTCAGCACACGGTTTCGCTCAACAGTCTTTTGCTTCATTGGCGGAACAACCGAATGCTCAATTAGACCGTGACGCGCACACCAGTTCATCATCGTCCTGACAGCAACAAAAGCATGCGACTGTTCGGACGGTGTGGCCGACAGTTCAGAAATCACTTTCATGACCTGCTTGCGTTCAACAGACTGGATGTCGCCACTGAAGTTGAAGTGCCGGTCTAACAGACGTTTATAGTCGTTGAAGGTACGGGGCTTGTTTCGGCGCTGGCTGTCTTCGAGGAAACGCGCCTTCGCATCCGCAAACGAAACAGGCGCAGCTTGAGACGAAAACAATGCATCATCTTCCAATGCACTTGTGGCCAATAGCTGCCTCGCCTGTTTTCGCGCATCAGCTAACGAAAGGTCTGGATACCTCCCCAACGTCTTGCGACGACGCTTCTCGCCCAGCAAAACGATGTATGACTTGCTCCGGGTAGAACATCGCACACCAAAGTTGGGGGTCAATTCATCCCAGTACGTTGTTTGCCCTTTCTCGGACAATGGCAGTTTTCGAACGGCTAGATCAGTTAGGCGAGTACGCATTTTAGGCTCATTTTAGGCTCAGAAATCGTTGACGTTTGGGTGCTCTGGTATGTTCAGCTATACACGGACTTTAAACGTATTTCCATGTTTTTCATATATTTATGAGAAGGTATGCTTAGCGATAGTAGTGATACAGTACGGATTGCAAATCCGTGTACACCGGTTCGATTCCGGTACTCGCCTCCAATAAAATCAATGGGTTACGAATATCTCTGCTCATTGGGTATCACCTCTGGTATCAGTTTCACGTTCTGTGCCTGTTCTGTTCGGGGTCATTTGCGCTTTGCTACCGCCTGTCGCGCCCGCATGATTTGCCGCGCCTCCCCCGCATATTTGATAATCATCTCTTTGGATGTGTGGCCGCTGTAGCTGGCGATTTCATCATCAGTGCAGCCCGCCCACGCCAATTCCATCACGCCACGATACCGCAAGGCGTGTTGGTCATGGGCCATCAGGCCTAACCGCTTACGCTCGCGCACCATCACACGCGCCATTGCGTGATAGTCCATTTTGGAACCGTTAGCGCGCGTCAGGATGTGGCGCGACGGATGGGGCGCAACGCCTAGATCAGCTTTCGCACCGTCCAGTGCCTCCTTGAGTGCAATCGTGCAGGGCAGTGAAAGGACAGTATCTGTCTTGTTCTGGCGCAGTTTAAGGGTATCGCCGTCATAGTCGCCCCATTGAAAATCCACCCAGTCGCCGGGGCGTTGTACACTACCCACACCAATCTCAAAAATCAGGCGGGGCAATGGCTCGCCCTCTTCCCGCATCTTTTCAACAGCCCAGTCGGTCCATGGCAAGTGTGGCTTCTTGCGAGCTTCTGGAACTTTGAGCTGTTCTATTTCGGTTGCAGGATTGTCATCACGCCAACGCTTTCGGATCGCCAACTTGCACAACATGCTGATCGCCGTGGGAAGGTAATTGGCAAACCTAACCCGATGGCGATTTTGGTCCATCGCCTCGTAAATATCGGCTTGGGTTAGCCGAGACACATCCATGTTGCCGATTTTTTCGGTCAGATAATCGAAGGCATTTTCAAGGTCGCCCCGGTAACGAGGGGAAAACCCGGCCCATTTGTCTGTTTCTCGCATTGCGCCGATGAGCGCAGTCCACGACGTTTTTATATTAGCCTTTTTGCCACTTAAAATTTCCCAATATTGGCGGTCGAATTCAGCCGTACCCTCTTCAGCAGTGATACGTCCCAGATAAATCATCTTCCCGTTGACGCTCTTGCGCACATACCAACGGCCAGACGGATGCCGCCAAAGGTATTTCTTGCGTCGACCTACCACTGAATTTGATCCCATAGTTCTGTCACATCCCCCGCTGAAATTCGTTTGAGCGTTTCAGTATCCCAACGAACAACGCCCGGCGCAATTTCATGCCCCGGCGGTAGGTGGCCATTATCGACCAAAGCCTTGAACTCGTTGGTCCGCAAATCAAGCAACCGCGCGGCGGTCGTCTCACTGGCCATGATGGGTGTGTGCCGAGTCATTTGTCAGCCCCCATTTCTTGGCCCGCACTTCGCGGTGCCTCCCTTTGCGCCTTAATGGTGAATTGAGACACATACTTCTCCCACGCGCCACTCGGTATCTTGGGATTGCACTGCCCCGGTGCGGTAAAGATGTGGTCTAGCATGTCTTCGCGGATCAGGTATCGAATGTTGGTCACGGGCAAACCCACCCGCTCGGCAAGTTCTTTCGGTGTTTCGAGTTGTTTGGTCACGGCTCACCTTTCCGTTGGATTTCAGTCGAAAACACTGCAAGAGTGAACAGGATCGCCCAAATCACTACTCAAGTGCACATATGGGCAACACTTTAACCCATAGGTGCATCATGTCAACGGACTTGAGCGGGATTGGTCTTCGTTTGCGAGAAATTCGCAAAATAAACGATATTACTCAGCCCGTTATGGCTGCGGCCATCGATGTGTCTGATCGCGCGTATAAGAACTATGAGCAGGAAAAACGGGAATTGCCCGCGCTTACGGCTCTCAACATCAGCGAAGCGTTCAGAGTGGATCTTGAATGGCTGCTGGCGGGGCGCGGGAAGATCCACAAAAACGACGACCCTGAACTGGCTGAGGCCAGCGCAATCGCTGTTTTGTCCGAGGCTGAGGGTCGCGAAATAGACCTGCCGATTGCCAAGCTCGGCAAAATCATCGGCTTTGTCGCCGCCCAGTCTGCACAGACTGGTGAAACGCCCGCGCAAATCGCCAGCAACTATTTCGACACACTCTAAGAAGGGACAACAGACATGACTGATACATATCACCAGCCCGAAGTCGCAAAACCCGACTTGGACCCATGCGACCAAGAGATACTCACCTTTGCGCGGCAAGTTGGCATTTCCGGCGCGTTCTTGTTTTTTGGCGGCGTGATTGCCCTGATCGCAACCTCAGGCCAAACAACTTGGGACATTGCACGCTCTCTTTACGTTGTCATGGTTGTTCTTGGCCCAATCGGCATTGTCTTCGCGCAAAGGCTTCTGCGCATATTGATGAAGCATCGGCGCAAAGAGCTTTCCATTTTTGATAGCCAGTAAGGCCGAGACCCGAAACGCATTGTTTAGGTTGAATCGCTAACCTACAACACGGTTAAAAAACAGAAGTTGGAACCATCATGGCGTCAGAAGGCAATTCGATGAACCTTGGCTTAACCGCTGCAAGGGAGGCCAAAAAAGACGAATTTTATACTCAGTACGTTGATATTCAGAAAGAAGTCGAAGCGTATCTTGAATATGACCCTGATACGTTTCGTGATAAGATTGTTTATTGCAACTGCGACGACCCGTTTGAGAGCAATTTCTTTAAATATTTTGCTGCAAATTTCAACCGTCTGGGCCTACGCAAGCTTATTAGCACCAGCTATGACGGTTCATCCATTGCCGGTGGACAGATCACATTTGACGAGTACACAGCGGGGAACGGCGAGCGCGAAAAGCCCAAAGCCGTTTGCATAGAGATCGAGGAAGTTACGGATTTTGACGGCGATGGCGCAATCGGCATCGAAGACGTGCAGCTTTTTCTCGAAAACAACCCGCACTCCCACACGCCGCTTGATGGTGGTGGGGATTTTCGCAGCGACGAATGCACTGATCTGCTAAGGCAAGCTGACATTGTAGTCACCAATCCACCATTCTCGTTGTTTACAGATTTCATTTCTCTCTTGATGCGGCATGAGAAGAAGTTTTTGGCGATTGGGAACACAAACGCTATCACCTACCAAGAGGTGTTCCCCCATGTGAGCTCAAACAGCCTGTGGCTGGGATGTACTAATTTTAATGTAGGGATGTTCTTTGAAGTCCCCAGCAACTGGGAAAAGTACGATCATATAGATGAGGCAACTGGGAAAAAAATCGCGCGGGTTTCGACCTCATGTTGGTATACCAATCTTGATCATGGACGCCGTCATAGACCCTTAAGCCTTATGACAATGACTGACAATTTGAAGTTCAACAGAAAACTTGGCAACAAACCAGCATATCAACCGTATGAAAATTATGATGCCATAGAAGTTCCATATTACGACTCCATTCCATCAGATTACGAGGGTGTCATGGGGGTTCCAGTGACCTTCTTGGACAAGTACAGCCCCGAACAATTTGAGATTTTGGGGACGCTAGAATCAAGTGATCCAAACAACCCATACAGAACGCGCTGGTACTCTCCTCAAGATCAGAAAGATGCCTACTTCCGGCGATTTGGAAAAACCGGCAACATTCCTTTGAACATGTCGGGTGTTATCAACGATGTAAAAGTCTACAAACGGATTCTTATTAGGCATCGCGCCCAAAAATAATGTGAGGTAAATTAGAGTGCAGACTACCCTTGAAACAGACGTGACGGTCGCCAAAATTTGCGACGGCTTTGTCTATAATCAACTAGAAGGCAAAGGGCTGTTCGGGCTGGCGGGAAAGCTCACGATCCAGCCTGAGTATCAGCGCAACTACATCTACGCAGAAGACAACGGCAAACGTGAACAGGCCGTCATTGCGTCTCTGTTGAAGGGGTATCCGTTGGGGCTGATCTACTTTAACAAAGTCGGTGACGAAAAATTCGAGGTTCTTGACGGTCAACAACGCATCACCAGCATTGGGCGATTTGTCACGAACAAGTTTGCCATTATGGATGGCGGCAATCCCAAGACCTTTGACAGCCTTCCGAAGGACCAGCAGGCATTGATCCTTGAAGCAAAGATGCTGATCTACGTTTGTGAAGGCACAGAAACCCAAATCAAACAGTGGTTCGAGACTATCAACATCGCTGGCGTTCCGCTCAAGCCACAAGAACTGTTGAATGCGATCTATTCCGGCCCGTTTGTGACGCTCGCCAAGGCCGAGTTCAGCAACAGTCAGAACGCAAACATTCAAAAATGGTCCGCGTATGTCAAAGGCAGCGCCAATCGGCAGGACTACCTTGAGCGCGCTTTGGATTGGGTCAGCAAGGGCGATATCGGCACCTACATGAGTGGTCACAGGACCGAACAAAACATCACCGAGCTGAAGAACTATTTTGATAGCGTGATCGACTGGGTTTCCAGCGTCTTTACAGATGTAGAGAAGGAGATGCAGGGACTGGAATGGGGGCGGCTGTATGAAAGCCACCACAAGACATCCTATGACCCTGCCGCCGTTTCAGCGGAGGTCGTGCGGCTCTACGGTGACCCCTTCGTAAAGAACAGGCGCGGCGTGTTTGAGTTCGTCTTGGGAGGTTCTCAGGATCCCAAGCTATTGGACATTCGAGTCTTCGACGAAGCCACGAAAAGGTCCGTTTACGACAAGCAGACCAAAGCTGCGAAGGCAAAGAATACGTCAAACTGCTCACTCTGCGCGATAGGCCATGACGCCAACAAAGGTAAGATATGGGCTATGAAAGAGATGGAAGCCGACCATGTTTCTGCCTGGAGCAAAGGTGGGGCCACCTCCGCAGCGAATTGCGAAATGCTCTGTAAGACGCACAACCGCGCCAAGGGCAACCGGTGAACTAGAGCGGATGTTTAGCCTTGGCATCTGTTGGATTAGATCAAAGATGAATCGTTCTAGCTCAGCGGCCATGCTGCTTGAGGTCAACATATGACGCGGCATGTGGTGGGTCCGGACGGTACGCTGAGAGATACCAGCGGCGCGGAGGTGACGGCGCAGGTGATCGAAAGCACCCGCCTTCACGTTCCCCATCTTGCGCCGCATGTTTTGACCGTCGATCTACCCAAAGGCGACCGCGTGAACATTCTTGTCGAATATTCCTGCCATTGCTGGACCAGAACCTTTGATCCCGCCACCCACGCTGGCCAGATGCAGATCATGGATGGAACACGCCCCCGCGCATTTTGTCCGCAAAGGTTCGCCGCCTCGGTTGATCTAGCGGGGCTGCTAGGATCGCTGCCTCAAAACCGGCTATACCTCACGCCGTCGGACCGGAACTACGGCACCTATAACGCCACGATGATGCTGGACGACGGCACGGCCTACACTGCCTTCTTCACCCTGCGCGCCCACAAGGGCAGATTCGACGGAATCCGCCACAAACTGCGCCTTTACGTGGAAAGCGCCCACCATCGACCCCAACCCGAAAACGGGCAAAAAGTGAAGATAGCCGTGATCATTGGCCAAGCCCTCATGGGCAAAAAGGTCAAATATTTCAGGCGTTAGAACGACCGAAGGAGCCACCTTTGCAGGCAACTCCTTGGTTATCTCGACGATCTCTTCGGCCTAGGCCTTATCCACTATTCCAGTTGGACAACTCGCGTTGCGGAAGGAACCTCACAGTCGATCTGGTGTCCTTATGAAGGGATATAGCCATAAACAGGTTACAAGTCAATTAAAACAGGCCTATGGGCCGCTGAAAAGCGTCTCCTCGATGCACTATTTCTTCTTCTGGATCGCCCTCAATGCGTGGGTAGCAGATTTCGGATGCGCTTTCCAGAAAGTTTCAGCAGCCGGTTCACTTACATTGAGCGCCCACGCCATTTTCCAAGGAGCCCGCAACGTAGCATTGGCGAGAAACGCGTAGACCACAAATATCGCAGCGGTTCTGGCCAATGCGGGGGACGTAAGCTGATAAAATGCTCTTGGCTCAGCTAGCCTCACCGAAAGATTGCACATAAGCGGACACTTCACCTATGGTTGTGATAGATTACCCCTTGAAGGATTTGATTTGCCCCGTTTTTCCCAAGTTTATTCGCTAGCCAATTCACAGTCGCAACTAGATTTCGTAGACATAGAGTTAACTCGCGATGTACCGCTTTACCTCGATCCCTATGCCATACAGCTCAAATCTGATGACTGGTCCGACCTCTGCATCGGACAAATTAGATCATTCTTCACGGAAGTTCTTAATGCTTTACGAGAGGGTAATGAAGCGCGTGCCACTCATTTACTCAGCAATCTTCATGAGCCAAATGAGACTAGATTTGGTGTATCGCAAGGAAGGCCACGTGGCCGCGCAATTGGAGAACAGAAAGCTAGAAGCCTTGCAAACTCAATTGTTAACAGCCGTGCCTTCGAAACAGGCGTGTTAGCAGATGTCGCAGAGGCGGAACTTTTCATCAAATATATCGGGCCTGATACGATTTCAGACCTGACCACTAACGTACTTCGTCAACAACTCGCTGACTATACTGTCCAGCAATGCGAACTCTATGATATTGAAACACAACCGACGAACAGCCTAGGCCCGATATGGAATGCACAAACGCGTGACTGGCAGTCCGTTACCTTGAACCTGCCCACATACGATGGGACGCCAATTTTGCTGGTTCCAAAGCTATCGGTGAGGCACCATTTGGCCCTCAACAGTCAAGAATTCTACACTCACCATATGCTTGAATTCCTGAAAGCGGAGTATCATCAAGCGGGCGGTGCGCTTGTGAAATCCTACAAGGACGGCACAACATATGTGACCAAAGAATCTGTAAAAGAAATCCACCCCTTCATCAAAAACGATCTGGCACAATTCGTTCTTGATCACCCTGAAGTCTTAGAATTTTATAAGAACTTGAAGGGCGCTGAAGGCCCACTTTCAAATGAAGATTTTGCGAGAGTTGTCGCTCACAGCAACTTTGATGAACAAGTGTTTGCAAGAACGCTAATCGAACTTTTGATAGCAATGCCTCTGGGTCATGAGGCAGCAACTAGATATCACAATCTAACTTTGGGGATATGCTCATTTCTATTCTATCCGGGCCTTAGTTGCCCGCTGAAAGAGGCTGAGATTCACCAAGGAAGGAAACGGATTGACATCAAGTTTACGAATACGGCCACGAGAGGCTTTTTCTTTGAAATGATGAATAGTCCAGCGGCACGAGCAAACAGTGTATTTGTCGAATGCAAAAATTACTCAAAGGAAATTGCCAACCCTGAACTTGATCAACTTGGAGGGCGTTTCGCTCCAAATAGAGGAAAACTTGGGTTATTGCTGTGCAGAAATATGGATGACCGCGCGAGATTCATTGCACGCTGCCGCGATACTGCTGGTGACGATAGGGGCTTCATCATTGTATTGGAAGACAGTGATCTTATCGAATATCTCGAACTGGTCGAAAATGGGGTTCGCGATGCAATTAACGGCAGGTTGCGCAGTCGGTTTGAAGAACTTGTCAACTAGTTGATTGAACCAGATACAGCAAGGAAGCTGAAAGCACAGCGCGTCATAACCGAAAAATTTGCCCAACTTCAATCGCTTTTGCATCAAGGTCCAGTTCCCTAATTGTATACCCAGCATCACCCCACCTCCGGATGTTACGCAGGTAGCGATTGCCGTCAGCATCCTCAAACAAACATCGAATATTGACGTATTCTCCCCAAACGCCGGCAATGGCCGTCACGGGCATACCGGACGGCAAGCAGTCAACTTTCTGATAGTCCCGATAGTCGATGCCAATATCGCGGGCCTGTGCAAAGCTCATCGTGTAATTCTCGTGGTCTAAACGCATTTTCTATCCTTTCAGTTATAGTCCATAGCCGTGGCTGTGGTCAGCTTCCCGTTCGCAAGCGCTGTCTAGGCCTCGTTCAACTGCGCCTCGGCGGCTTTCACTAATTTCAAGCTCGTCTCTAGTTGCGTGCGCAGACTCCCGTAGCTCTGCCCCTCGCTCAACAAGCCGTTCAACGCAGCCACGGACGCAGTTTGCGATTGAATGAGCACTGACACGCAAGCGGCCAATCCATCCATCTGGCTCTGCATCCCGTGCGTCGAGCGTTCCTCTAACCCGCTCAATTCCTGTGCTGAGACCTCGCAGGCCGTCACCAACCGCTCGACGCAGGCGAGCAAACACAACTTGGTCGCCAGCATGAGCCGACGAGGGAACTGTCATGATAACGCCGTTGCTGAGAGCTTCTTTCAGCTCCTAAAACGAGAACGGATCCGGCGGCAAAAATATCTGACACGCGACGCAGTAAGACAGGACGTGTTCGACTACATCGAGATGTTCTACAACCCGACCCGCAAGCACACCAACAACGGCATGCTGTCGCCGGTTGACTATGAAAAAGAACAGAAGAAAATGAACGAGGCAGGCGTCTAGGAAACTAGGGGCACCTCATCCATTAACGGCGGGAAGGTCGTCAAAGACTTTTTGTAACTCGGCTCTTTGGGTTTCAAGTTGCTGTTTGCCAGAGGACAAATCTCCAAATTTCTCAAGCCAAACCAGCAGATCTTTCATCGCGCTCTTCACCACTGCGGAGTTATTGCGTGTTGCTGGCAAGTATTTCAGCTGGAACCGCCTGCGTTGCGCTGCAGGCATAGGAATTTTGGCAATGTCGTCGTCACCAAAGGGAACATCGTCAGTGGTGGTGATCCAATAGATCTTTTGATCAATGTCGTCTTCATCGATTCCGAATTCCCATTTGGCCTCAAGTCTAGTTCTGGCCTGCAGGGGGCTTCCTGGTCCGGCACACGACATCGCGTGGAATGTTTCGACAGAGACATCAAGTGCGTTTCCGGATGGCACGTCAACAGAGCCAGCTAACTCCGGAAAGTCCATTATGGCTTCAATGTAAATCTCCCTGCTGGCAACAGGGCGGATGGCTTCCGTCTCGCCGTTTGGATTTACTGGACCAGGAACTTCCCCGGCACCAAAGTGGACGTCATCCCGTTTCAAACTTCGTTCGGCGGATGTGCTGCCGAAAAGCCTTTGAAGAGCCCTTAAGACAGTCGTTTTCCCACTTCCATTATCTCCAATGAATGCAGTCATCTCTGGATCAAGAGTGATGACTTCCTCCTTGGCTCCAAAACAACGAAAGTTCTTGAGGCGCAGTTCTTTAATGTACATTGATCAAATCCTACAAACACAACTTAAACATGAATTTAGTGGTCGTTCTCTGATGAGAGAAGGCCCAGCCGTCAATAGGCTTTGCTTTGCAGAATATTGAGCGCCGCACCGCAGAATCTTGAGGGGCGCCCAAAGGCAGCTTTGGGCCGATCCAAACAACCCATTCCGAGAATTGAACGTTGAATCAGTGTTAACCGTGTTGCCTAAGTCGTTGACCCGTTCCATGGCTTCGGCATTTCACGCGCGATTACATCGACAGCGCGATCGACGAACTCGCGCACTTTTGGATCGACGTATTCGCGGTCCGCATACACCAGAGAAACCGGAAGTTCAGTCCCGATCTCATCCAAGAGAACGGGGATAAGTCGGCCTGCTTCAATATCCTCAGCAACGACGGCAGAAGCGAGAAGAGCGCATCCAAGCCCATCGAGACAGGCTTGCCGCAAGAGGCTGATATCGTTGGCAGCCAGACGTCCTTCTACCGCAATCGTGCCACCAGAACGAAGTGGCCAGTTCCTGTTTGAAGTCCATTCTCCCGCGAACCCGAGCAAACAACTGTGCTTTCGGAGGTCTGAGGTCTTGGACAGAGGCTGAGCACAATCCAGGTAGCCGGGCGCAGCGACAACGATCAGCCTATCGGTATGGATCAAGCGCGCAATCAAATCTTGATCTTTTACATGCCCGATCCGCATCGCGACGTCGACCCCATCTGCAAGGAGGTCGACATGACGGGTGGTGGATTGCACCTCAAGCTTCACCTCTTGGAATTCGTGCAGAAACGTTGTGAAGAGCTTTGGGAAATGTGCCCCAGCGACCGAAACACGCAAAAGACCACGCGGCGTGTCGTCCAGGCGCCGGACTGAATCCCAGGCCGCATCAGCATCCGCGATGATCCGTTCTGAACGTTTTAGAAATTCTTCCCCGGCATGGGTCAATGCTAGCCGTGTTGTCCGCCGCACAATCAAGCGGATGCCAAGATCAGCTTCGAGAGCCGCGATACGGCGGCTGAGTGTTGCTCGTGGAACGCCGGTATCTCTCGCAGCTTCCGAGATGCTGCCAGCGCGGATGACAGCTAAGAACTCCGCATTCGATCGAGGCTCGGACTGTGCTCCAAATGAGCAGGTACTGTCATATTTCTCATCCTAGCGGCTTTCGCGAGGCAAGCATATCCTCGTGCCAAATGGAAAGGAAAGACCCATGCTTGATATCGCGAACTTCGACCACATTGGAATCCGCATCAGTGACAGGGCGGCTTCTGTTGCCTTCTATGAACAGCTTGGCTTTGAGATGATTGCTGATGGCGGCTATGACAAAGGCCATCCGCTGGTCATGCTTCACCCGTCGGGTATCAACATCAATCTTCTCGGTCCCGCAAATGCCAAGGCGGGGGAAAATATATTGATGGATGACCCCAAGAAGTATCCGGGCATCACGCATCTGGCTGTGAAGGTTAGAGATGCCGACGCCACCGAGGCCTTCGTCGATGAACGAGGTATTACCATCACAGGACGTCGCGAATTCCGCGGCACCAAAACGATCTTCATCCGCGACCCAGATCGTAACGTCCTCGAACTGGTAGGCCCGGGGCCATCGGTAGCCGAGCTGATCGCTGACGCTGTCCACGCTGGTTGAGGAGAATGCATGATGCAACCTGTTCAGACACGATACAGCACCGTCGACGCCTTGGAGTTTCCAGGGATTATCACGCTTCGAGTTTTGCTTTCAGGGTCACAAACCAACGGAAGTCATGCAATATTTGAAGACATCGTTGAACCGGGTGTCGGACCTGGGCGGCACATCCATCACGGACAGGATGAGACATTTTTCTTTCTAGAAGGAGCCTTTGACGCCGAAATTGGCGGCGTATTCTACCACATGGAACCCGGCGATATTGGATTTGTGCCGAGAGTGTATCCCGTCACGGCCTTTGAGACAGAGCGGCATTTTTGCTTAACGCGAGTTTTCGGTTCATCGTAATCCTTGAAGGGATACGAGATGAGAACGAGAACAGGGCCGAGCGGATCGGCGGACAGACACGTCAAAGAGATC
>CALKXV010000014.1 GCA_938005545.1 uncultured Paracoccaceae bacterium | reverse complement strand
CCTTTGGCGCGGCCCCCCATTGACGTGGTATCGACTTGATTTCTGATGCGCGATCAGCCCTTCTTGCAGGTATGGATCGGGCTTTCATTTTTGATGTCTTTGGGACCTGCGTCGATTGGCGCGCTTCGGTTGCGCGCGAGGTGGCACGTGTGCTGCCCGATGTGGATGCCATCGCCTTTGCCACGGCATGGCGCGCGGAGTATCAGCCGTCGATGGCGCGGATACGCTCAGGCGCACGCGGCTATGTGCCTTTGGATATCCTACACCGCGAAAACCTTGAACGTACGGCCACACGTTTTGGCGTGACGGTGCCGGACCCCGAGGAGTTGACCAAAGCCTGGGAACGGTTGGACCCTTGGCCAGACGTTCAGAAGGGCTTGGCCGCCATCCGCACCCACGGGTTCGTTGCGCCGTGCTCGAATGGTTCGATTGCCTTGATGACCCGGCTTGCGCGGTTTGGTGGGTTGGAGTGGGATTGTATCGTGGGGGCGGAATTGGCCGAAGATTACAAGCCTGCAAAGGCGGTTTACCTGACCTCTGCCGCCGCACTTGGTTTAGCGCCAGATCAGGTCTGCATGGTTGCCGCCCATAACTATGATCTGAGCGCTGCGCGCGCTGCGGGATTGCAGACCGCTTTTGTGCCACGCCCGAGCGAACATGGGCCCGGACAGACCGAAGATTTGGAACCAACCGAAGATTGGGATTTTGTCGCGCCGGACTTTGTCGAACTTGCACGGGCAATGGCATGACGGCGGATGACTTGATCGCAAAGCTCGGGCTTCAGCCGCATCCAGAGGGCGGGTGGTATCGCCAGACATGGGTTGCGGAAAACCAGGGGCGACCCTGCGGGACGTGTATCTATTTCCTGTTGAAACCTGGCGAACGCAGCCATTGGCACCGCGTCGATGCGACCGAGATCTGGCATCATTATTCAGGCGCGCCCTTGCTGCTCCGTGTCTCGGAAACCAAGGCGGGGCCAGCGGAACGCTTTAGGTTGGGCCCCGACTTGGCGGAGGGTGAACGACCGCAAGTCATTGTTCCAGAAGGCTATTGGCAATCCGCCGAGGCCCCGGCTGACCAAGGATGGGCGCTTGTCGGGTGCACGGTCAGTCCGGGGTTTCAGTTCGAGGGTTTTGAACTGGCACCGCAGGGATTTGACATCTCGTCAGGCTGAATAACTCGGGAGCGGCTCATCGAGGCGAACCGCACTTTTTCTTCTGCATGAACCGTTCAATCGCTTCTGCGCGGCCTATGCTGATGACTTCGTCTTGAACTTTTTGGCGGAGCGGCTCAGACTTTTTGCGAGGCACTGACAGCCGGTGGCGTGACAGCATTACCATTTGTCGACCCTCACCATCGGGCGCGGACGGTAGGGCAGCCCGACGTCGCGAGCGAGGTGGGGATCACGCTCGACGTCTTTCAGTCGCCGCAAACTGCGACGTCGCGCGTTACGGTCCGATAGGATTTTCGCAAGGTGAAAGAGTGGATGTGTCATCGGAATTTTCCTTGATTCGGGTGTCGATGTAGATCACTCTAGGGTCTCAAGTAAACTTGAGGTAAAGCGTTTTTTGATAGGAACACGAGATCAATGGCAACAAGTGATATGTCCGTGGGCGAGATGGCGAAGCGGGCCGGGGTGCCGGTTTCGACCTTGCATTACTATGAAGCCGAAGGGCTGATCGAAAGCTGGCGCACCCCTGCCAATCACCGTCGCTATGACCGCCGCGAACTCCGTCGCATTGCGATTGTGCGAGTGGCGATGACGGCGGGTGTATCCTTGAGCGAAGTGAAAGAGGTACTTGATCGAATACCCCGCAATCGCGCCGTGAAAATGCAGGATTGGGAAGACGCCGCGCAGCCATGGGTGGCGGTGCTGGATGAACGGATCACGATGCTTCAGCGGCTGAAGGATCAGATGGGGTATTGCATCGGATGCGGATGTCTCAGTCTTGAGAACTGCCCCTTGTATAACCCGGATGACACCCTTGGTCAGAATGGACCGGGGCCAAGAAGGTGGATCGGGCGCGCCGATGAACAAGCGTGACCACGTGCGAGGCGATTGCCAAAGTCACGCATCGGTCGTCCGGTCGAAATGGAGAATGGTGGGCGATGAGAGGCTCGAACTCCCGACATCTTCGGTGTAAACGAAGCGCTCTACCAACTGAGCTAATCGCCCGACCGCGTTCCGTTTAGCCAAACGGGACGGGGGCTGCAAGCCCATCGTTTCAACCGGTGCAAAAGACTTACTGAAAGATCGCACCAGGCTTTAAAATCGACAGGGGATTGGCGCGGTCATCTGTCCAAAGTGGGCCACCATCGGATGTAATCGGCTGCCAGAGCCCGCTTTCCAGAAGGTCACTCACATGGATTGGATCGCGGGCCACCATCACGACATCGCTGATCCTGTAACCGGGGTCGTTTGAGGCGGGACGTTCCTGAAACTGTCGCCAGATCGACAGGCCAAGATCGTTCGCAGAACGCGCCAAGGGCAGGCCGATGTCATAATACCGGTTCGAGATATGATAAACCAACACGCCATGTTCGGTCAGCCGGTCGCGGTATAGGGCCATTGCTTCAAGGGTGGTCAGATGAACGGGGACTGCGTCAGACGAATAAGCATCGATCACAAGGACGTCGAACTTCAGGTCTTTCTGGTCTTCCAGAACGACACGGGCATCGCCAAGATGCGTGGGCGCATCAGGCGTGCAAGACGCGAGATACGTGAAGAATTCAGGGTCGCGGGCCACGCGGTCAACCAGCGCGTCAATCTCGTAAAAGTGCCAATCTTGCCCGTCTTGCGCATAACAGGCCAAAGCGCCGACCCCTAGCCCCACAATGCCAACCCGCTCTGCACGAAGCCCGGTGTCAGACGCCATAACCTGCCCCATTGGGCCAGCGGGATGATAATAAGACGTGGGCTGCGGACGGGATTTGCCAAACTCGCTCAGAATTTGCGCGCCGTGAATCGTTGTGCCATTGCTGTAAAGACGCGCGCCGTCGCGGTTCAAAACCTGGTGCAACCCGAAAAAGCTTCGGTCTGCGAATATGCGGTCATCCGGGCCCGCCAGCCATGCCGGAATGAGCGTCACAAGGGCTGCGGCCACGGCGAATGAATTGAAGGGTTTGCGCGCGATCAACAGCAGAACGCCAAGTCCCGCAACCATGAGAACCGGTAAGGCAAGTGAAGGAAGTGCCAACCACAGAGCGATGCCCGCCAAGCTCAGCCCCATGCCCGCGCCAAGGCCTAGCCCACGTGCCAGGTGTGCGGGTGTCAGGCGCAACATGCTTTGGAACGTCAATAAAAGCGCAACCAGAAGCGTGATGATGCCTTCCACCAGGTCGATGAACAGCAATGGTGCAAGGATGGAATTGAACAAGCCACCCGCAGCCCCGCCAAAGGACATCGTCACATAGAAGATAGTCAGGTTTGCTGCGTCGGGACGGGCCTCATACAAAGTGCGATGCGCCCATGTGGCGATCAGGAAAAATGCCGCGATCAAAAAACTGGCTTCGACGATGCCAAGATGAACACCGCCCACACCTGCAAAGAGACATAAGGCAAGAACAGTCGCCAGTTGCGCGGCTTGGGTCAATCGGTGGCCTTTAAAGATCGTACGGTTCGTAAAGGTGACAACGAAGGTCAACAGGAACAGCGCCAGCGGAATAACCCAGACCAGTGGCACGGCACCAACGTCAGTGCTGATTTTCGAGGTTACGGCCAGCATCAACGAGGATGGCACGAACGCCAGAACCAACCAGTAAAGAATTGTAGTAACCGACAGAGGAGTTCCGGCTGTGGTCGCATCCCGCGATACGTTCGGGCGCGAAAACACCATGCCACCGCTGCTGGCAAGTCCTATGCCCAGAACGATGAAACCAACTGAAAACCCAAGGGCGATCTGACCAGCCCCAAAGAACCGTTCTGCCAGCAAGGGGAAGGCCAACAACGCCACCAACGAGCCAAGGTTCGACGCGCCGTAGAGGAAATAGGGGTCATCCGCCGAAGGTCCGCCTGATTTGGCGTACCACGACTGGATCAAGGGCGCGTTGGCAGACAAAAGGGCAAAGGGCGCGCCAACGCCCAAGGCAAACAACCCCAGCGTTTGAAGCGCAATAGACCCGGATGCGTCCAATCGCCAACCCTCGGGCAGTGCAGGCGGCAGAAACATCAAGGCCAGTGCCCAAAGCGCCATATGAGTGATGATCTGAATGCGCGTCGACAAATAGCGCGCCGACAGATGGGCATATAGATATCCGACGATTAGAACCGTCTGGAAAAACAGCATGGCCGTTGTCCAAACCGCTGGGGCCCCACCAATCACCGGCAGCACGATCTTGGCGAACAAGGGCTGCACAAAGAACAAGAGCGATGCGCTAAGGAAAATCGTCGCGGTAAAGATCACAGGCGCCGAAAGCGCCTTGCTGCGGGGCCGGTTTGCGGAAATGTCGGTCATATGCTCTGCCTGCGTTTTAAGCGGGGAGACCATGCAAATATGTTTCCAGTATGGCAGTAATTCAGGTTTTTTCTGAGGTTTATGCCCGTCGAGCGCAGCTTTTAAAGGCGGCGTGCCACAACGAAGCGACTTGGGACATTGGGCGGATACATCCCGGTTTCGATCAGCTCAAATCCGGCGTCTGCGATCTTGGCGTCGATTTCGGGCACTTTCATCAGTCTGGCAAAGGGGGCTTTCCCGACCATCTGCATCACGGCCAAAAGCGGGCGAAAGTACCATTTTTCGCCGATTGCCGGGGTTTTTGAGATGAAAAGCCCCCCCGGTGGCAGCATCGCGTGAATGTTGTTTAACGCGCCATCAAGGTCGGGCAGCAAGTGCAGTAAATTGAACGCCAAGATCGCGTCGGGCGTTAGATCGGCGTAAGCCGCTTGATCCGTGCCCGCGACACGCAGATCAATCGTGTCAGCCCCTTGTTTTGCACGCGCAATGTCGATCATCCCTGCGGATAAATCGCTGGCGACATAGGTGCCGACATGTTCGGCCAGACGCAACGCTGTGGATCCGGTGCCGCAGCCCATTTCGATCACGGTGTCACCCTTACTCAAGTGCTGAAGCGTGCGTTTCAACGTTTTTTCGTATGCGTCCGGATCGGAAATCCGGCTTTTGGCATAGCGTGGTGCGATCTTGTCCCAGAAGGCGGCATCGGTCATGTGATTTCTCCTTGTCATGAAGGTGATGTCGCATATACGCTCGTGTTGAGAAATTCCGAAAATTCGTCGATTACATATACGGATATGCATGAATTGGCAGGCGATCACCTTTGATTGGAATCAGGTCCGGGCGTTTCTGGCGACCTTGGAAGAGGGCTCGCTGTCGGCTGCCGCGCGAGCCTTGAACCTGACACAACCGACGCTGGGCCGGCAGGTCGCAGCGCTTGAGGATGCTCTTGGGGTAACACTTTTTGAGCGCTCAGGCCGTCAGGTGATCCCCACAGCCGCCGCTTTGGAAGTGGCCGAACATGTCCGCGAAATGGGCGAAGCCGCCGCACGGTTCTCGCTGGCCGCCAGTGGTCAGTCGCAATCGATTGAGGGTACCGTCAAGATTTCCGCAACCGAGATGTATTCGATGTTGGTCTTGCCCGATCTGATCGAACAAATGCGGATCGATCATCCCGGCATCGTGGTGGATGTCGTTTCGACCAACGCTTTGTCTGACTTGCGCCGCCGCGAGGCTGATATTGCGATCCGAAACGCAGACCCAAGCGATCCAGACATGATCGCGCGCCGGGTTGGCAACGAAGAAGGCGGCATGTTCGCGACCGCCGCGTTTGTTGCCAAATATGGGCCGTTCAACACGTTGGGAGATTTGGCCAACGCGCCCTTCATTGGGTTTGGCAGCGATGCCCGGTTCGTCGAAGAACTGAACGCGCGCAATGTGCCGGTGTGCGAAGGTAACCTTGTTGCGCGGTCGGATAGTCACTTGGTCCATTGGGAACTGACCAAACGGGGGATCGGGATTGGTGTGAATGGCAGCGATATGGCCGCCTTGTCCAACGAGGTGGTTCCGGTCTTGCCAGAGGTCTTGAAATTCGAGTTCCCGGTCTGGCTTGTGGCCCCGCGCGAGCTAAAAACCAATCGGCGGGTGCGGCTGGTTTTCGATGCCTTGGTTCAGCACCTTGGCAAGCTTCAAAATGCAGGCAAAAAGTTGCACAAATCCGCTTGACGGGGGCAGACCGCTTCCTTATGTCCCGATCTCACGCGCGGTTGTAGCTCAGCTGGTTAGAGTACCGGCCTGTCACGCCGGGGGTCGCGGGTTCGAGCCCCGTCAACCGCGCCACTTCACATCCAAAGCCCATCCCTGTGAACGTCGTTGATACGAAGCGTTGTCTTGTTGGACGTCTGATATGGGTATGCGCTTTGCGAGCCCGGACGATCAGTAGTGGAACGGCTCGATATGGTCAGCGGACAGGGCATAGCCGATCCGCGCAAGCTGCGTCACCGTCGCCGAGGTGCCGAACATGCCGGTGACATTGACCGCCTCGTAAAGCCCCGTGCTGTCGTATGGTTTTTCGGTTGTCACAAAGACCAGCTGGTTTGCCGGAGGTGGCGGTACATGCACACATGCCCCCACATACGGAACAAGGATGAAGGCGCGCACGCCGTCGCCGGAATAGTCGATTGGCACGATAAACCCCGGCAGACGCACAATCTGGCCGTTCCAATCGCTGCGCACGCCGCTGGAGGGGGGCTGTTGGCTGGACAGGTCGATGTGGTCTTCTTCGACAAGGCCAAGAAGCGCGCGGGGGATAACCACTTCGCCTTCGGGCAGCAGATCGGACCACTCAAGATCAATAAACTCTTCGGCCCGCGCCGCATTTGGCGCCGCCGCAAAGGCCGCCAGCGCTGCGATCACTTGCCGACGGTCAATCCCCGGTTTTACCATTCGTAGACAGCCATCACCTCGGCCGCCAAGGCATAGCCGGTTTCAGCGACTTCGGTGGTTTGCAATTGATGTTTCATGCGCCCGGTCACCCAGACCGGATCCCAAAGCCTGTCGCTTGGCCAAGGTGTTTTCGTAGTTGCAAAGACCAATTGGTTCGGCGGTGGTGGTGGCGTGTGAATGCAAGCGCCTGTGTAAGGGACCAACACAAAGCTCGACACACCCTTGGACGACACATCGATTGGAATGATGAAGCCCGGCATCTTGATGTAGGCACCATCAAGTTCGGGGTTCAGCTTCGTCGCATTCGCATCATAGATCGGGTTCCAGGTGTCGTTGACTTCGTCCAGTTCCCCTTCGCCGATAATCTGCGCATAGGGTACGTTGGGCGGAATAAGGTCATCCCACGTGATCTCACGCGGCGTGTTCGCGAAAGCGGCATAGGGCACCACCGCGCTGGAGGCTGCCGTGGTGATTAACGTGCGACGAGACATCTTCATGGCAATCGGCCTTCTTTAATTCCGCACCATCATACCATCTGCCAGTGACAATCGGTAGGCCCTGAAGGCAGGTGCAGCGCTCACAATTACGCCAGCAACGACAACACCAAGCAATGCCCATACCTCGCGAAGGCTGGGTGGTTCGATGGGCAACCAAAGCCCGAAAGCGCTGTCAACAAGGGGTTGTGCGATCCAAAGGGCCACGTACAACAAGGCCAAACCAAGCAAAGCGCCGATTGCAGCCATTAACGCGGCCTCCAAAATCAGCATTCCAAGAATGACGCGGGGCCGGGCACCCATGGCGCGGAAAATAGCCATTTCGCGGCGGCGTTCGTTCAGACTGGAAAAGATCGTGGCCATCATACCGATCAGGGCTGTGACCACGACCATGGCGGATACTGCGATCAAAGCTGTTTCCGCAATCCCGACGATCTGCCACAGCTCTTGCAGGGCGACACCGGGCAGGATCGCAAGCAGCGGTTCTTGACCGTATTCGTTGATTGCGCGTTGCAAACCAAAGACTTGCAGGCGGCTTTTAACTCCGACCAATGCAGCGGTGACAGCTTCGGGGCGAAGCTCCATCTGGCGGATCACGTCGGCAGTTGTGTTTTGCCCCGGAATTTGCGCGCCGCTTTGCCAATCCACATGGATCGCCTCAATGGCTTCAAGGCTGACAATCACGGTGCGATCAACGGGTGTGCCGGTTTTTTCCAGTATTCCAGATACTTGAAAGGGTTGGTTCGCGTGTTCAACAAAGGACGCCAGCCCATGGGACACCACGATTGGATCGCCCACCTGATAGCCCAAAGTCGCGGCCACATCCGCGCCGATGACAGTGTCGAACAGATCGGCTAGAACAGCGCCGTCTTGAAGGGCAAGCGACTGGCCCGACCGGTATTTGTATCGTTCAAAGAACGCGGCCGAAGTGCCCATCACGCGAAACTGGCGGTGACTGTCGCCCAAGGATATCGGCACGATCCAATCCACCTCGCGCCGCTCTGCGATGTCCTGATAGCTTTCCCAGGTCATGTTGTTGGTGGCATTGCCAATGCGAAACACCGAATAAAGCAGCAATTGAACCGATCCTGACCGTGCCCCCACGATAAGATCAGTGCCCGAAATTGTGTCGGCAAAGCTGGCTTTTGCACCGGTACGCACCTTTTCGACGCCCAGAAAAAGCGCGACTGATAAAGCGATTGCCAAAACGGTCATGCCCACGGTCAGGGTGCGGGCTTTCAGTGATCCCAAGGCCAGACGCAGGATCATGCGACGGCCCTTTCGATCTTGGCGATGTCAGACATTTCGACCACCCGGTCAAAGTGCGATGCCAGCCGTGCGTCGTGGCTGACCATCAAAAGTGCGGTGTCATGGGCGCGGGACTGGGAAAAAAGCAAATCAAGAAAGGTCGCTTGGGTCGCCGCATCCAAGGCGGATGTTGGTTCGTCGGCTACGATCAAAGGCGGTTGCCCGATAAGGGCGCGGGCGGCAGCCACGCGTTGTTGTTGTCCAACGCTTAAAGTTCCGGCACGTGCCGTGGTCAAATTGCTGGGCAGACCAAGGCTTTCGATCAAGCGCTTTGCCGTTGCGTTCGGGTCGTCCACCCGCGCGCGGCGATCTGGCGCAAAGCGAAGCGGCAGCAGGATATTGTCCAGCACGCTTCCGAAAGGCAACAAGTTGAACTGTTGGAAAATCACGCCGATATGTTCGGCGCGAAATCTATCCCGACCGGCGGCAGACAGGCTGGCAAAGTCGGTGCCTTGAACCGAAACAGAGCCAGCTTGCGCGGTTACGGTTCCACAGATCAGCGACAAAAGCGTTGATTTCCCCGAACCACTTTCGCCCAAAAGTAAAACAGTTTCAGCAGGTTGGAGCGCGAAATTCGCAACGCCAAGCCCAAAGGGCACAGCCCCCGGCCAGCGGTATGTCACGTCCCGAAGGGCTAGAATTGGGGGCGTATCTGACATGGGTTCGATCAGCGGGCCTAAAACATCGCACTAAGGTCAAGCTTTGGCGCGTCCCGTTCGACCTCAAACAACGCCGCGCCACTTTCGGAAATCACCTGTACTTCAAGCTCCAGCGCATTTGGAAATGTTTCGAAGTAAGCAAAGGTGATGTCGCCCAATGAATTGGGTTTGGCACAGGTCAGAAGGTATTCGGCATGGAATTCGGTGTGACCCGATTCCTTGTCGGCGTGATCATCTTCGGCATGGTCTTCGTGCCCGTCGTCGCCGTGTTCGCCGTGATCATCTTCGGCATGGTCATCATGATCATCGTCGCCATGGTCTTCTTCGCTTTCCAGACCGGCGCTGGCGCGAACCACACTGCATTCGGCGGCGTCGGCAAGGATGAACAAGTCCAATGGGCGGGCCAAAATGGCAACCGCCGCATCCACCGCGGCGCGGTCGATAGCGCTTTCCGCGGCATATTCAAAGCCGACGATGTCTGCGCCCGGTGCGTGAAGTTCCATAGCGATTTCAGCGCCTTCTATGGCGATGTCCAACTGACCAACGCCGTGTTCATGGGCATCCAGTTGACGCGCATCTTCCGCAACCAAGGGTGTGGCTAGACAGGCAAGTAGTGCGACGGATGATAGTTTGGTCATGGCAGTAGGCTCCAAAATGTCCACGTTGGCGATATGTTATATCATATCACAAATTTGGAAAGCCACTTTTAGGCTTTATCTTCGCGCAAGTAGGTTTCGATGATGCTGGCAAAGTCGGGTTCTGCCGTAAATCCAAGCGAAATGGCGCGCTCCGGGGCGAAATTGCGCGGCCAGCCGGCGACGATTTTAATGATGGTTTCATCCGGCTGCGGTTTGATCAGTGCGACGGCGTCGTTGCCTGCAACATCGCGCAGGGCTTCGATCTGTTCGGCCACAGTGCAGGATACACCCGGCATGCTCATCGCCCGTTTTGGACCAAGTTGATCCAGGTCCAGCGTGGCCGCATGGCGCAGGAACCCAGCCGCAGAACGCGGTGACGCATGCCAGTGCCGCACAGTGTCAGCGACCGGCAGGATAGCCTCTTGCCCGTTCAAAGGCTCACGGATGATGCCCGAAAAGAAGGACGAGGCCGCAAGATTGGCTTTGCCCGGACGAACCACAATCGTCGGCAGGCGAATAGCCATCCCATCCACATAGCCTTTGCGGATATAGTCGGTCAGCATAAGTTCCGAGACGGCCTTTTGTGCGCCATAGGACGTCAGCGGGTTGGTTGGGAAATCATCGCCAATTTTGTCGGGGAAGGGCGGGCCGTATACGGCGATTGATGACGTGAAGATGATACGCGGCACATACGCACCGTCCGACGCGTCATGCTGTGAACGAAAGGCTTCCAGAAAGTTCCGAAACGCCATCATGTTGACGTTCCAGCCCAAATCGAAGTTGCTTTCGGCCTCGCCCGACACAATGGCGGCCAGGTGAAAGACCAGATCAAAACGCTCGGACGCCAAGGTTTGGATCGCATTTGGGTCGGTCACATTGCCGGTGACGCGTTTTGCAGCAGGCGCGCCCGTATCGGGGAAGGCCATGTCGAACAGCGTGACGGCATCACCGGGCGAAAGTGGGTTGTCAGCCAGCGAATGCGCCAGCTTTTGGCCCACCATACCGCCGCCGCCAATGATCAGAATTTTCATAACGCACCCTCCCGTGAACTTTCGCCGAACACTCGCGGCTTGGGCATCAGAGATCAAGTCCCGCTGGCAATTTCTCACAGCTTCGCTTAGCCAAGACCCAACGTCGAAAAGGAGAGATGCGGATGAAACTTGTACGCTTTGGTGCAATGGGGTCTGAAAAGCCGGGTTTGGTCGATTCAAGTGGTATTTTGCGGGATTTGTCGGCCCATGTGGATGACATTACGGGTGCCGTTCTGGACGATGCCACGTTGGACCGGCTACGGGCCTTGGATGCTGCGTCTTTGCCTGCGGTGGGCGGGGATCCGCGTTATGGGTGCCCTGTCGGTCATATCGGCAAGTACATGTGTATCGGGTTGAATTACCGCGATCACGCCGAAGAAGCGGGCATGGCGATCCCGGAACATCCCATTCTTTTCATGAAGGCGAATTCGGCAATCTCGGGGCCTTTTGATCCTGTGGTCATCCCGCGCGGATCGCAGAAATCTGATTGGGAAATCGAACTGGGTGTGGTGATTGGCAAACCGGCGAAATACGTCAGCGAGGCTGACGCCTTGGACTATGTGGCGGGTTATACTGTTTGCAACGATGTGTCCGAGCGGCATTTTCAGCTTGAGCTGTCCGGCAACTGGACCAAGGGCAAAAGCTGCGACACATTCGGACCAACAGGCCCGTGGTTGGTCACACGCGACGAAATCCCCGATCCCCAAGCCTTGAACGTCTGGTGCGATGTGAACGGCACGCGGATGCAGGACGGAAACACCAAGACGATGATTTTCACCGTCGCCGAGATCGTGTCGCATCTGTCGCAGCTTTGCACCTTGCAGCCGGGGGATGTGATTTCGACGGGAACACCTCCGGGGGTGGGCATGGGCCAGAAGCCGCCGCGTTATCTGAAAGCAGGCGACGTGATGGAACTGGGCATCGATGGACTGGGCACAATGCGTCAGGACGTGAGCGAAGATGTCTGATCGCCCCGCACTTTTGCAGATCGGCAAGGTTCTGGACCAAATGGCGGTTCGACTTGCGAAAGATTTCGACGTTACGGTTTTGTCCGATGACGCAGACACGTTTCTGGCTGAACGCGGGGGCGAGTTTGTGGCCATTGTGACCATGAAGGGCGTCACAGATCCGGTGATGGCAGGCCTGCCAAACCTGAAGGTGATTTCCAGCTTTGGGGTTGGTTACGACGCGATCAACGCCGAGGCTGCCGCCGCGCGCGGCATATTGGTCACCAACACACCCGACGTTTTGAATGACGAAGTGGCGGACACTGCGATCATGCTTTGGCTCGCGGTTGCCAAGGAAATGGTGCCCGCCGAAGCCTGGGCGCGAACGGGGCGCTGGGAAACCTCGGGCGCCTATCCTTTGGCAAGGACGGTTCGTGGCCGGAAGGTTGGTATTTTGGGTTTGGGGCGCATTGGCAAAACCATTGCCGCCATGACCAAGATGTTCGGCTCGGACGTTTCGTACCACAGCCGCAGCCGAAAAGATGTTCCCTATCAATACTTTGCAGATTTGACCGAGATGGCGCGCGCTGTCGACGTCATCTTTGTCATCACACCGGGCGGCCCGCAGACAGAAAAGCTGGTGAATGCGGATGTGATTGATGCTTTGGGTCCAAAGGGCATTTTGATCAATGTCGCACGAGGCTCGGTCGTCGACGAAACCGCTTTAATTGCCGCCTTGAGCGAGGGTCGATTGGGGGCCGCAGGTTTGGATGTGTTCGAAGCTGAACCCCATATTCCCGAGGCCCTGAAAGCCATGCCAAACGTTGTTCTTTTACCCCATGTCGGCAGTGCAACGGTGGAAACCCGCGCGGCTATGGGCGATTTGGTTTGCGACAATCTGGCGGCTTGGGCATCGGGTGATCCGGTCCTTACACCCGTCGATGAATGTCAGCATTTGAACGGAAAATAGACGAGGCCTTATGGCACCCAAATTTGGAACAAGTGGATTACGCGGGCTGTCTTCGGAACTGACCAATGATCTTTGCGCGGGCTATGCGGCGGCGTTTGCCTCGCTGCATGACAACGATGGCACGATGTTCATCGGGCAAGATCGGCGCGACAGCTCGACCCGGATCGCGGCTGCTGTGGCAAAGGGCGCTGCGTCCGAAGGGCTGCGCGTCATTGATTGTGGCGTGTTGCCGACGCCTGCGATGGCGGGTGCCGCGCTTCAGGCGGGCACGATTTCGATCATGGTCACCGGAAGCCATATTCCCGCAGACCGGAACGGGTTAAAATTCTACACGTCGAAGGGCGAATTCACCAAATCCGACGAAGCGCCATTGGCTGCGGCGCAATCAACAGTTGTTGTGTCGGGTGCCGAGGCAGATGTGACCATTTCGGATGGGCCATCCAAGGCCTACGTGTCGCGCTATGTGAACGGAATGCCCTTCGGTGTCTTGACGGGCAAGAAAGTGGGCGTCTGGCTGCATTCTTCGGCGGCCAGTTCTGTACTGCCGACAATTCTGTCGGGGCTTGGGGCCGAAGTCGTTCTGCTGGGCGCTTCGGTTTTCTTTGTTCCAGTCGACACCGAAGCCGTTGATGCCGGTGCCCGCGAGAAGTTGGCGGCTTGGGTGAAAGAACATGCGCTGGACGCAGTGATTTCAACCGATGGTGATGCAGATCGCCCCTTGCTGGTGGACGACAAAGGACAGCTTGTGCCCGGCGATATCCTTGGTCCGATCACCGCGCAGTGGTGTGGTGCCGAAGAAGTCGTGACGACGGTGTCTGCGAACACCATGGTCGATTTGTCGGGCGAATTTTCGCAGGTGCGACGCACCGAAATCGGCTCGCCCTATGTGATTGCAGAAATGGAGGCGCGGATGGTTGCAGGCGTTGCGCGGGTCGCAGGCTATGAACCGAATGGTGGGTTTTTGCTGGGCTGGAACGCATCCCGTGATGGCAAAACATTGGGCGCTTTGATGACCCGTGACGCGGTGTTGCCGATTTTGGCGGTGCTTGCCGCATCAGCCGAAGCCGGTGTTTCGGTGTCCGCTTTGGTGGATCAGATGCCAGCACGGCGAACGGCGACAGACCGGTTGCGGGATGTTCCGCGCGAGGCATCGCTTGGAATTGTGGCGGCGATACTGGACGGCGATACGTCAGTTTTGCCGGATGATTTGGGCGCACTGGTTGAAACGGATCAGACGGACGGTGTGCGGCTCAGCTTCGACAGCGGCAAGGTTGTACACATCCGACCGTCAGGCAATGCGCCGGAGTTACGTTGTTATGTAGAAGCCGAAGATGACGCTTCGGCGGCTGCGGTTCTGAAGGACGTTCTTGAGCGGTTAAAAGCAGCGGTCGGGTAAGCTTCTTTAGCACAACGGTTTCGTGATTACCGCCGGTAAAACCGCTGCATCAGGATCGGCGTCAGATACATCGGGATCTGATAGCACCCGATGAAGATCAGCAATGGATCGGTGGTCGCCGCCGGAAGCGCCACCAGATAGAGCGCGATGTTGCGGTTGCCAGCAACGACCGAAGTGCCGGGGTCCGCACCCAGGCGATAAGCCATGATCTGAAGGCCGAAGTTCGCCACCATGACGGCCACAAGCCAAAAGGCAACCTCGGCCGGATCACTTCGAAGTGCCGGTCCAAGGGCGGCCATCAGGCCGACAACCATGATCGACAGTAAGATCGCACCAGCTCCGTCAAGCGCCTTGATCTGATCGTCGCTTGGGTCGGGCAGGGCAAAGCGCCGCGCGGCAAAGCCAACGCCGACGCTGACTGCGATAACGGCGGCCAGACGAAGGGCGGTCAGGAAAATATCGATCATGCTGCCGATGCCGGGGATAATCCAAAGCACTGGCATGGCGGTCAGGGGGACAAGCGCTGTGCCGAGGATCAACAGCCGCATGGGCGGTGCCGGATCATGGCCCATCAATGCTGTGAAGTTGGGGCTGCCGGTGATGGAGGGCGCGCTTAGCATCAGGATCATCGCGATGGCGAGCGGAAATCCCGTCACGCCGATCGCAAGGCACAGGCTCAAAGCAGCCAGTGGCAGAGCAAGTTGCAGGATCAGGATGCCGCTGATCGTTTTGCGCAAATCACGCAGGTTGCCAAGAACCGCGCGCAACCCGATCCGCGTCGCCGAAACGCACAAAAGCGCTGCGACCAATCCCGGAAGCCAATCCCGGATGATGGCCGCCGCCGCAGGAAGTGTCAGCCCACCGATCAGCCCCAACACAAGGCAAACGCGGGCGTGACGGGCAGCGTAGATCAGGAAGGGCAGCGCTAACCGCCTCCGGGGCTTTGCCGCACGTTGTCGGGCAGCCATGTTGCCAGATCGGGGAACCAGATCAGCACAAAGACCATCAGCACCATGATCAGGAACATCGGGATGGCGGCTTTGGCGATATAGCCCATTTCGTGATCCGTCATGCCTTGCAATACGAACAGGTTGAACCCAATCGGCGGCGTGATCTGGGCCATTTCAACAACGACCACGATAAAGATGCCGAACCAGATCATGTCGATGCCAGCTTCGCGCACCATGGGTTCGACCACGGCCATCGTCAGAACGACGGACGAAATGCCGTCAAGAAAGCATCCTAGAATGATGTAGAAGACAAGCAGGACCATCAGAAGTTCAAAGCGGGTCAGTTCAAATGTTGCAATCAAATCGGCAAGGCCGCGTGGCAACCCGGTAAAGCCCATGGCAAGGGACAGGAAGGCCGCGCCCGCAAGGATCAGCGCGATCATGGCGCTGGTGCGGGTGGCCCCCATCAGGCTTTGGGTGAAGGTGCTCCAGGTCAGCGAACCTTGCAGCGTGGCAAGGGTCAGCGCGCCGATCACGCCAATTGCGGCGGCTTCGGTTGCGGTTGCGAAACCAAGGAACATCGAACCGATAACGGTGGCAATCAGAAGCATCACGGGGATGAGAAAGCGCGAGTTCGCCATTTTCTCGGCGAAGGAAAGGCCCACCTCTTTCACGGGGTTCCAATCGCGACCCACAGCGGAATAAATCCCGACATATGTCATGAACATGGCGGCCAGAACAAGGCCGGGTACGATGCCGGCAAAGAACAGTTTGATGATGCTTTCGTTGATCGTGACGCCATAGACAATCAAAGTCAGGGACGGCGGTATCATCAGGCCCAAAGTGGCCGCACCCGCCAAGGTACCGATGACCATGTGTTCCGGGTATTGGCGTTTGCGCAATTCAGGGATCGACATTTTGCCGACCGTCGTCAGCGTTGCCGCCGACGACCCTGAAACAGCAGCAAAGACGGTGCACCCAACGATGTTGGTGTGAACCAATCCACCCGGAAGGCGCGACATCCATGGGGCAAGGCCGCGGAACATGTCTTGGGACAGCCGCGTTCGGAATAATATCTCGCCCATCCAGATGAATAACGGCAAGGCCGACAAGGTCCAGGATGACGAGGCAGACCAAAGAATGGTTGCCATGCGGTCGCCGGTCAAACCTGAGGGGCCGAAAAGCTCCATTCCCACAAAGGCGACACCGATGAGAGCGAGGCCGACCCAGACGCCGGTGCCCAAAAGGGTGAACAGAACGAATAGGAACAGGATGATGATGTAAGCTTGATCCATGGTGCTATTCCGCCTGCGTGTCAGTAACGTCGCGGATGATGCGGTGTTTGCCGGTCATCAAAAGCGAGATCAGATTGTCGGTCAGCGCGATGGCCAGAATGATCGCACCGATCAGCATCGGCGTCTGCGGGATCCACAAGGGTGTCGCGTCTTGCCCCTGACTGACGTCCTTAAATTTCAGCGCGAAACCGATCATCCGATAGATGAAATACGAGACGTACCACGCGACGGCAGTTCCGATTGCAAAACACCAGATTTCCAGCCAGTGGCGGGTGCGATCACTGACCGCATTCAAAAGGATCGAAACCCGGATATGGCTGCCTTTGTTAAGCGCATTCGCAAAAGCCAGGAACGACGCAGCCGCCATCGCATATCCGACATAATCCGGCGCGCCGGGGAACACTTCGCCAGTCCAGCGGGCGAGCATCTGAAGCACGATCAGGACAAGGATAGTAATCAGGCAAAGCGCGGCTGCGATGCCTGCGATCAAATACAGCCCGTCGAGAAATTTGCGTATCATGTTACCCCCACCCCAATTGCGAACCGCCCCGAGCATTGTCGGGGCGGTTCAGTCTTTTTAGTTGGCTTTAAACGCGTCCACGATGGCGGTACCGTCAGCACCGGCGGCTTCCAGCCATTCGGTTGTCATTGTTGCACCGATCTCTTTCAGCTCGCCGACAAGTGTGTCGCTTGCCGGACCGACCGTCATGCCACCTTCGCGCAACCCGTCCAGCGTAAACTGAGTGTAGGCTTTCGAAGCTTCCAGTCCCGCGGCAGCAGCGGTATCAGCGCAACCCGTTACGGCGGCTTTGTTGTCGTCCGAGACATCGCCCCAAACGTCCGAATTCACCATGACGTGGTTATAAGGCAGCCATGCGTCGACCTCGTAGAAATAGTTGAGGCTTTCCCAGACTTTGCGGTCATAACCCGTTGCACCCGATGAAATCATCGAATCTGCGACACCGGTTGCGAAGGCCTGAGAAATCTCAGCCGCTTCGATGGTGACAGGCAGCATACCGGAAAGCTCGGCCAGACGCGCGGTGGCGTTGTTGTACGACCGGAACTTGACGCCATCCATGTCTGCAACCGAGTTCACTTCGTTCTTGAAGTATAGCCCCTGAGGCGGCCATGGCACGGAATAAAGGAGGGTCAGGTTTTGGTCGGCAAGGATTTCAGCCAGTTTTGGCCTTGCGGCGTCAAACAATTTAGCCGAATCGTCATAGGATGTCGCAAGGAACGGCACGGAATCAAAGCCAAAGATCGCGTTTTCGTTCTGGTGACCCGACAAAAGGCGTTCGCCAATCGGTACTTGGCCAGTCTGAACGGCGCGCTTGATGTCAGCGCCTTTGAACAGCGAACCCGATGGGTGCACCGTGATGTCGATGGCACCGCCCGTTGCTTCGCGCACACAGTCCGCAAATGCCACGCCGTTTTCCGAATGGAAATTTGTGGCCGAATAGGCCATCGGCATGTCCCACTTTTGGGCATGCCCATCGGCAAGGACAGGACCTGCGATGGCGGTGACGGCAGCGGTTGTTGTCAGAATAGATGTTAGTTTCGTCATATTGTAACTCCCTAGTTTGTGGTGATCGTTGTCAGCCACCTGCGTAACGTGCAGGCGAATATGGGGTAAGGTCAATGTTTGGTTGTCTGTTTGAGATCAGTTGCGACAGCAATCGGCCGGTTTTGGGGCCAGCCGTCAGCCCAACGTGATCATGTCCGAAGCCGAAATACGCGCCTTTTGTCCCCGGAACTTCGCCAATCAGCGGCAGGCTGTCGGCAACCGACGGGCGATGCCCCATCCATTCGACGGTATGTTTCCAGGTCAGGCCGGGAATGGCGGCGCGGATGTTTTGTTCCAAAAGCTGGATCGGTGCCTTCGACGCGGGCGCGTCTAACCCGCCGAATTCGACAACACCTGCGCACCGAAGGCGGCCCTCCATCGGGGTCGCAACGAATTTGCCGGATGCGATCATGACGGGGGACCGGGGCATATGCGATGGTTCCCAAAGTTCCAGATGGTAACCGCGTTCGCTTTCGATGGGCACGGTCACGCCAAGTTTCTGCGCCAGCGGTTTCGACCAAACGCCAGCAGCAAGCACGATCGCATCGCAGGCTATTGCCTCATCATCAACGATCACACCGGTCACCTTGTCGCCATCGCGCCGCACATCGCTGACGTCGCCGATGACCATACGGCCACCAAGGCTTTCGGCATGGGCGGCCAATTCTTTCACATAGCGACCGGGGTCTGCGATGCGGCCATGATCCGGGCAGCGGACCGCAAAGCCAAGGTCTGGGCCAAAGACAGGGTCGTAAGCTTTTACGGCATCGCCTTCCAACTCTTCCCAGTTGAAGCCGTTTTCGCGCCGCACCTTCCAGCCAAAGGCGTCACTTTCAAAATGAGCACGATCCCGATACAGGAAAACATAATCGGCAGGTTTGATCCAATGTTCGGCCCCCGAACCGGCAGCCAGCGCCTGGTGATCGGCAAGGCTGTCGCCCACAATCGGAGCCATCGCGGCGGCGCGATACGCCACGTGTTCTGCGGTGCTGTGGCCAAGGAATTGGCGCAGCCACGGCAAAAGACGCGGCAGGTACGACCATTTTAGGAACAGCGGTTGATCCGGTGAGAACAGCATTCCCGGCGCTTTTTTCCAAAGACCGGGAACCGAAACCGGGATGATGCCGTTGGCGGCCAGAACGCCGCCATTCCCGTGACTTGTCCCTTCGCCGGGGCCCTTTTTGTCGATCAGGATAACGTCGTGACCATCGCGTAGACACCATATGGCTGTCGAAACTCCGACAATGCCCGCGCCCACAATCGCGATGGTTTTTCGTTCTGCGTTCAAGCTGTTCCCCCGATCCAGAGACGAACTCTGCACCAGCGCTGGGAGCTTTACAATTCCTTTTCCTCGACCAAAGTGAGCGGCAAAGGAGACGTGCAATGATCTCAGGCGGAAAGTCGATTTAAGGTGCCTCATTGGGCATTTTGATGCTGGAGGCCCGGTTTTTGCGTATCTTGGGTGATATGGGGCATGGCGGCCGAGGCCGACAACGTAGCCGCCGCCAAAGACATGGTCGAAAAATACCCTGATATATGGGCCATCGTGTTGGAATGCACCAATATAACGCCCCATGCACCGGCCAACCGGGCTGCGTCCGGCAGGCTGGCCATAAGATCTGAATTCTCAAAAAATAGTTGAACGACGTTCAAACTTCCGATATCTATTTTGTGAACAAGGTTCATTTTAGGGAATCACACCATGCCTCATGTCGTGGATACCGAACAATTGCTGGACGAGGGGATACTTTCGCCGGACCAAGCCGCTGAAATCGCACGTCGGTCTCGTGATACGATGGTGTCGGTGGCGGTGAATGCTGTCCTTTTGGTGGGTACCATCGCGGCCACACTGGGTCTGATTTTTTGGCTGGCAGATGCGCTGGCGGTTGCTGTGGCAGGTGGGTTTTTTCTGGCCATGGGAATTTGGGTGTTGCTGGCGAGTTCAGACCTCTACCGGATGCTTGGCAATGCAGCGGCCCTTGTGGGCGCAGGAATGTTGATCGCCGGCGCGGGCATCGAACTGGCGGACAAGTTTGGCGATATCGCAGAACCGGTGATGCTGATCGCCGGAGCCTTGATTGCAGCGGTTTCTTGGTACGTCTTTGAAAAGGGTGCCCCAAGACTTGGTTTTGTGGCGGGTGCGGTGCTTTTGATGGGCGTGGGGCTTCATTTGTCGGGCTTGTTGATGGCGTTCCAGTACGTGGACGGCTGGACCAAAGCTGCGGCCTTTGGGTATAGTGCAATTGTCATCGCATTGGCGGGGACATTGACCAATGTGCGCACAGTGACTGTGTTTGCGATTTTTCCCTTTGCCCAGATGTTGGAAACCGGCACGAGCTATTTTCATGCCGCTTATGTGTTTTATTCGCCTGAACCGACGCTGACGATCCTTCAGATGGCCGCATTGATCGGTATCTGTCTTTGGGGCGCGACCCGTATGAACGCCCACGTAGGACGACACCTTGGCGTCTTGGCTATTATGGCCGCAGTGGTGGCGAACCTTGCCTTTCTGGTTGGTTCGCTGTTTGGCGACGTCGTCGGCGCCAGTCTTTTCGAAGGCCCGGTCTTTGATAGCGACGTCTATGGGGCGGAAAACGGACGTGCTCTGTTCAATGCAGAACGCGAAGCTTTCGAGGCTCGTTTTGTGGAGATATCCGAACATGTCTTCACAGTGATATGGGCGGTGCTTTTGGCCATGGGCGCATTCTGGGCGGCGCATGCCAACAAGCGCGGGCTGTTCAATGCCGCGATGACCTTCGGTGGCATCCACGCCTATACGCAGATGCTTGAAAGCTATGGCGATGAACCGCTGGCCTGGGCCATTGGCGGATTGGCGGCGATCCCAATGGCATGGGGATTGTGGCGGTGGAACCAGCACCTGACCAACCGCCAGATGCTGTCACATTGAGCCTCGGTTCGAGGCACGCGTTTTATGAGCCGCCGACCGGGATGTTGGTTCCCTGCACCCGCGGACGCGTCGCGGGTGGTTTAGGCGGGTTCGAAAAGTCCGTCTGATTTCAGCCTGGCCAGAGTTTGATCCAGCGTCTTTTCAACCCGGTCTGCAAGGGTATCGATTTCGCCCGTTGTCATGATCAAGGGTGGTGAGATCACCAACCGGTCGTAGACATGGCGCATCACCAATCCGTTGGCAAAAGCAAAGTCGCGCGCAATCAACCCGGCGGTGCCCGGCCCCGCCTTAAAGCCCGCACGTGCCGCTTTGTCGGGGGTGAGCGCGAGGGACGCCATCATGCCGCAGATGCTGGCTTCGCCGACAAGCGCGTGGTCGGCAAATGCGGTCCATATTGATTTCAGATGCGGGCCAGCCACGTTGCGGACGTGATCGATGATGTTTTCTTCGTCCAGAATGCGCAGGTTTTCCAAGGCAACTGCGCAGGCCACGGGATGACCAGAATAGGTGTAGCCGTGATGGAAATCATCACGACCGAGAACCGCCGCGACGTCATCGGACACGACCGATCCACCGATTGGTTGATATCCAGACGAAAGACCTTTTGCGATTGTGATGATGTCTGGCGTGATCCCGACCGTTTCGTGGCCAAACCAATTGCCGGTACGCCCGAAGCCGCAAATCACCTCATCCGCGATGAGCAAGATGTCATGGGCGTCGCAGATGCGCTGGATTTCGGGCCAATACGTGCTGGGTGGAACAATCACGCCACCGGCCCCTTGGATCGGTTCGCCGATGAAGGCTGCAATGCGGTCTTCGCCCATCTGTTCGATGGCCGTTTCCAATTCACGTGCGCGCAACAGGCCGAAGTCTTCGGGGCTCATGTCGCCGCCTTCGGCGTACCAATTGGGCTGGCCGATGTGGTGAACGTCGGGGATCGGCAACCCGCCCTGGGAATGCATCGCGGCCATGCCACCAAGGGACGCGCTGCCCATGGATGACCCGTGGTAGGCATTTTTGCGGCTGACAAAGATTGTCTTTTCCGGCTTGCCTCTCAAATCCCAGTAACGGCGTACAAGACGCATATTGGTGTCATTGGCTTCGGACCCCGAAGAGGCAAAGAAGGTTTGGTTCAGATTGCCCGGAATTAATTCGGCCAGACGCGCCGACAATTCGATCACCGGCACGTGGGATGTTTGAAAAAACGCGTTGTAATAGGGCAATTCGCGCATTTGACGTGCAGCGGCATCGGCCAGTTCGTGGCGACCATACCCTATGTTGACGCACCAGAGCCCGGCCATCCCGTCCAAAATGGGATTGCCGTCGCTGTCGGTCAGCCAGACGCCATTGGCCTCGCGGATCACCAAAGTGCCTTTTTTTGCTAAGGCGGCCTGAGCGGTAAAGGGATGGATGTGATGTGCCGCGTCCAGTGCTTGCAATTCGGCCGTGGGCCTTGTGTTTGTGATCTGGTTCATGGCCCCGTGTCCTTCGTCGGATATGTGATCAAGTATCTCTTGTGTATCTTGCCAGATTAGGCACAAATTTCGCGCGAAGATACCAATGGGGAGTAATACACATGAAAATGATGATGGCGACTGCGGTTGCGACAGGCATTTTGGCCAGCGCGACATTTGCTGAAGAAGTGCGGGTTTACAATTGGTCCGACTACATCGACGAAGAGCTGCTGACGAAGTTTGAGGAAGAGACAGGGATCAAGCTGATCTATGATGTCTTTGATTCCAACGAGGTTCTGGAAACCAAGATGTTGGCAGGCGGTTCGGGCTATGATGTTGTGGTGCCGACGGCAGATTTTTTGCAGCGTCAGATTCAAGCAGGTGCGTTCCAGCCTTTGGATTATTCGCAACTTTCGAACGCAGGCAATCAGTGGGATGTGATCCAGTCGCGGACGGATACATATGATCCGAACGGCGAGCACGCGATCAACTATATGTGGGGCACCACGGGCATTGGTGTGAACGTGGGCAAGGTGACGGAAATTCTGGGCGCTGATGCACCGATCAATTCGCTGTCGCTGGTGATGGATCCGGCGAACATGGAAATGCTTTCGGCCTGCGGCGTCTATTTTCTGGATGCGCCAACCGAAGTTATTCCGGCGGCTTTGACCTATTTGGGTCTTAACCCGAACAGCACGGATCCCGATGAAATCGCGCAAGCCGGTGAGGCCTTGTTGGCGGTGCGGCCCTTTATCACGAAATTCCATTCGTCGGAGTATATCTCGGCCTTGGCCAATGGCGATATCTGCGTGGCTGTTGGATGGTCGGGGGATGTCTTGCAGGCACGTGACCGTGCCGCCGAAGCCGACAACGGGGTCGAAGTGGCCTATAACGCACCGAAAGAAGGGGCATTGATGTGGTTCGATATGATGGCCATCCCAGTGGATGCGCCGAACCCTGAAGGCGCGCATAAATTTATCGACTTTATTCTGGATGCCCAGAATATGGCGGCGGCGTCGAACTATGTGTATTTCGCCAATGGCAACAAGGCGAGCCAGGAGTTTCTGGCGGAAGACGTGATCGGCGACACGGCGATCTATCCGGACGACGAAACGCTGGAAACGCTATACACACCGGTCCCGCTGGATGCAAAAACCCAACGAACGGTGACGCGGCTTTGGACCAAGATCAAATCCGGCACCTAACGTGATCAAACGGGCGGCCCCTGGTCGGGGCCGTCTGTTGCTTGTCGCATGAATGAACCCTTTGCACCTTGGACTGACGAAACTGCAACGCCGCTCATTCGTATTGAGCAGGTGACGAAACGTTTCGGCGATTTCACGGCGATCGACGATTTATCCATCGATATATTCCCGCGCGAGTTTTTTGCGCTGCTGGGCCCGTCGGGCTGTGGAAAGACCACGTTGATGCGTATGTTGGCGGGGTTTGAAACGCCATCGGCGGGCCGCGTCACCATTGATGGTCAGGATATGGGCGGCGTTGCGCCGAACCGGCGGCCCGTGAATATGATGTTCCAAAGCTATGCGCTGTTTCCGCATTTGACGGTTTGGGACAATGTCGGGTTTGGGTTGAAGCGGGAAGGCATGGCGAAAGACAAGCTGGCGGCGTGTGTCGATGAGATGCTGAAACTGACCCAGCTTGATGCTTTGGCGCGCCGGAAACCGCATCAATTGTCGGGCGGGCAACGTCAACGGGTGGCTTTGGCCCGATCCCTGGCGAAGGCGCCGAAACTGTTGTTATTGGACGAACCTTTGGGGGCACTGGACAAGAAGTTACGCCAGGAAACCCAGTTTGAATTGATGGATATTCAGGAGCGCACCGGCACCACCTTTGTGATTGTGACCCATGATCAGGAAGAGGCCATGACCGTTGCCAGCCGGGTGGCCGTCATGAATCATGGAAAGCTGGTGCAGGTCGATCCGCCCGATCAGATTTACGAGCAACCCAATTCGGTTTATGTGGCTGATTTTATTGGCGATGTGAACCTAATTCCCGGTCGCGCAACACAAGTCGGCGATATGGCCGAACTGGCTTGGGCCGAAGGGCAGGGCACGCTTTTGGGTCAACCGGGCGGGGGCGTCAAAGCGGATACGGCTGCGAGCTTTGCGATCCGGCCGGAAAAAATCGCTATCGGTCGGGAAATGCCCGAGGCGCGCAACCGGGTGCAGGGCAAGATTATCGACATCGGATACTTGGGGAACCTGTCGACGTACCACGTCAAGCTGCCCGAGGGGCCGGTCATGACGTGCGAAGTTGGCAATCGATCCCGTCTGTCACGCCGGGAACTGACGTGGGAGGATGACGTGTGGTTGTCTTGGTCGGATACCGCAGGACTGGTGTTGCCGACATGAGCGCGCGCGCGGCTTCCAACCCAGGGCCTTTATCGGGCGCAGTGCTGTGAAACGCGCCTTTACCGTCATACCATACATTTGGCTTTTAGCGCTGTTTTTGGTGCCGTTTCTGATCGTTCTGAAAATTTCGTTCAGCGATATCGCCATCGCCATTCCACCCTATACGCCGACGCTTGAACTAAGCGAAGGATGGCAAGGGGTGAGGAATTTCTTTGGTGGGCTTGATTTTGAGAACTTCGTTTTCCTGACCAGTGACGATCTTTATTGGAAGGCCTATCTATCGTCGCTTCAGATCGCAGTGGTTTCGACTCTGATCACTTTGGCCGTTGGGCTGCCGATTGCCTATGCAATGGCACGTGCCCGCGATGATTGGCGTCCCGCGCTTTTGATGTTGGTGATCCTGCCATTTTGGACCAGTTTTCTGATCCGGGTTTATGCTTGGATGGGCATCCTGTCGAATGAAGGACTGTTGAACCAGTTCCTGATCTGGTCCGGGTTTATCACCGAACCCTTGGTCATTCTGAACACGAACGTCGCCGTTTATATCGGCATTGTTTACACCTATCTGCCGTTCATGATTTTGCCGATCTATGCCTCGCTCGAACGGATGGACCCGTCGTATGTCGAAGCCGCAGAGGATTTGGGGTGTTCGCGTCTTTCGGCTTTCTGGATCGTTACCCTGCCGTTGGCGCGTCCGGGCGTGATCGCGGGCTGTTTTCTGGTCTTTATCCCGGCGGTGGGTGAGTTTGTGATCCCGTCGTTGTTGGGCGGGTCCAGCACGCTTATGATCGGCAAAGTTCTGTGGGAGGAGTTTTTTTCCAATCGGGACTGGCCCGTGGCCAGCGCGGTTGCGATCATCCTTCTCCTGATCCTCGTGATTCCGATCATTCTGTTTCAGCGTCAGGAAGTGGCCAGTCGCGAGACCGAAGGATGAGGCGGTTCTCGGGGTTCAATATCGTATCGCTGACGCTTGGGATCGCGTTTTTGTACATCCCGATGGTGGTCCTGGTCGTCTACAGCTTTAATGCGTCGCGATTGGTGACGGTCTGGGCCGGGTTTTCGACGAAGTGGTACGGCGAGCTGTTGCAGAATGAGGCGTTTCTGGACGCGGCTTGGGTGACTGTGAAGGTCGGTGTATTCTCATCCACTCTGGCGACGGTTCTGGGCACGATGGCGGCCTATGCGCTGATCAGACGCGGACGCTTTGCGGGGCGCACGCTGTTTTCCGGAATGATTTATGCGCCTTTGGTGATGCCCGAAGTGATCACTGGCCTTTCGCTTTTGCTGTTGTTCATCGCCATTGGCTTGGACAGGGGTGTTTTGACCATCGTTCTGGCGCATACAACCTTTTCGATGTGCTATGTATCTGTCGTCGTCTCGTCGCGTTTGGTCAGTTTCGACAAATCACTGGAAGAGGCCGCGTTGGATCTGGGGTGCACACCGTTCCAAGCGTTTCGGCTGGTCACACTGCCGATTGTTGCACCTGCGGTGATGGCGGGGTGGCTGTTGGCCTTCACATTGTCGCTGGACGATCTGGTGATCGCATCCTTCACGGCCGGGCCATCGGCAACGACGCTTCCGATCAAGGTTTATTCTTCTGTGCGATTGGGTGTCAGCCCCGAGATCAATGCATTATCCACAATTTTCATTGGGTTAGTGACCATTGGCGTGCTGATTGCCTCGGTGGTGACAAAGCGAAGTATCGCGATGCGGACCGCGGATGAACGCGTTGCAGGTGGTTGAATGTAACCAGATTTAATCTGTCAACAAAATTAATTGAACGAGCGTTCATAAAATGCCGTTGACCTTCGCGAACTATGAACGCACCCTAAGTCTAAAGAGACTCGCCAACAGAATGCGAGCTTAAGGGAGGTCTACCAGCGTGGCGTCAAGTGAGCTTCGTTCAATTCCGGCGTTGTTGGCACGGAATATTCGCGAATTTGGGCACCACCCCGCCTATCGCGAAAAGGAATATGGGATCTGGCAAAGCTGGAGCTGGGCGGAAACCGGGGCCGAAATCGAAGCCATTGCGCTCGGCTTTCTGGACCTTGGCGTTTCCGAGGGCGATCACATTGCAATTATCGGGCGGAACCGGCCACACTTTTACTGGTCCATGGTCGCTGCACAGATGGTGGGTGCAGTGCCGGTACCGGTTTACCAAGACAGCGTCGCCGAAGATATTGCGTTCGTGCTGGATCACTGTGGTGCGTCCTATGCGGTGGTCGAAGATCAGGAACAGGTCGACAAGACAATCGAAGTGAAAGACCGGCTGCCGGGGTTGAAGGACGTGGTTTATCTCGATGGCAAGGGGCTTCGGAAGTACGACCATGCCCATTTGAAATCATTTGCCGATTTACAAGCGGAAGGGCGAAAAAAACAAAGCGCACTTGAGCCGGAACTGATCCGCCGCCGGGATGGGCTCGACTTAGACAGCACCTGTGTGATGCTTTACACCAGCGGAACCACCGGGCGACCCAAGGGCGTTGTGCTGTCGAACCGGAACATTATTGAAACCTCAAAGGCTTCGGGCAATTTTGATGCGTTGACCAAGGATGAAAGCATTTTGGCTTATCTGCCAATGGCTTGGGTCGGTGACTTCATCTTTGCCGTCGGTCAAGCCTATTGGTGCGGGTTTTGTGTGTGTTGCCCCGAAAGCGAGACGACCATGCACGACAATCTGCGCGAGATCGGGCCGAGCTATTTCTTTGCACCACCGCGGTTTTTCGAGGAAAACATCACCACGATCACGATTCGGATGGAAGACGCAGGGCGCTTCAAACGCAGGCTTTACGCGAATGCGATGGAATTGGCGCGGCGCATTGGGCCAAAGATATTGGACGGCGAAGACGTCAGCGCGTGGGACAGGTTTAAGTATCGGCTGGGCGACATGTTTGTGTATGGCCCCCTGCGCAATCGGTCGGGCATGTCGAACGTCCGGGTTGCTTACACCGCGGGGGAGGCAATTGGGCCGGAGTTGTTCGAATTCTGGCGCTCGCTTGGGATCAACCTGAAACAACTTTACGGTCAAACGGAAGCCAGCGTCTTTATCACCCAACAACCCGACAATGAGGTGCGCGTCGATACGGTTGGTGTGCCAAGCCCCGGTGTGGAATTGAAAATCGCGGACACCGGCGAGGTGTTTTACCGATCACCGGGCGTGTTTGTCGAATACTACAAAAACGCCGAAAGCACCGCGTCGACCAAGGATGACGAAGGTTGGGTGGCAACGGGGGATGCCGGGTTTATCGAAGAAGGCTCAGGCCATTTGCGCATTATTGACCGGGTAAAGGACGTTGGAAAATTGTCGAACGGGGCCTTGTTTGCGCCGAAATACGTTGAAAACAAGTTGAAGTTCTTTGCCAACATTCTGGAGGCGGTGGTGCACGGCGATGGTCGCGACGAATGCACCGCATTTATCAACATTGATCTGACGGCTGTGGGAAACTGGGCCGAGCGGAACAATATCGCCTATGGATCCTATCAGGAATTGGCGGGACACCCGAAGGTGCTGGACACCATCCAGGGCCATATCGAAGAGGTGAACAAGAGCCTGTCGACCGACGAAATGTTATCGGGATGTCAGGTGCATCGCTTCCTTATATTGCACAAGGAGTTGGATGCGGATGACGGCGAAATTACCCGAACGCGCAAAGTGCGACGCAAGATCGTGGCCGAGAAATTCGCGGATCTGATCGGCGCGCTTTATGATGGATCGGACAAGATTTCGACCGAGACAGAAGTGACTTATGAAGATGGTCGCAAGGGATCGATCAAGGCTACGTTGGATGTGCGGTCAGCGAAGGTTTTCGAAATAAAAACAAAGGCTTTGGAGGCAGCGGAATGATCGTTCGACACTCGCCTTCGGCCTCGTCCCGCCCGCCATCCCGCGAGGTGTTGCGATGAACGCCATGGCCGGAAATTACACCACCGAAGATGGTCGCGAGATCGGCGATGTCATGATGGAAATGAAGAACATCACGCTTCGTTTCGGCGGTGTGGTGGCGATCAAGGATATTTCGTTTGATATTCACGAAGGCGAAATCCGCGCGATCATCGGGCCGAACGGGGCCGGAAAATCGAGCATGCTCAACGTGATATCCGGATTTTATCATCCTCAGGATGGAGAGGTTTGGTTCCACGGGGCGAAGCGCCCACAGATGAAGCCGTATCAAGTCGCCAAACAAGGGATTGCGCGGACGTTTCAGAACATTGCGTTGTTTGAAGGTATGAGCGTTCTGGACAATGTGATGACCGGGCGTTTGACGCATATGAAACAGGGAATGTTGGCCCAGGCCATTTGGCGTGGACCGGCGGAACGTGAAGAGGTGGAAAACCGCGAAGTCGTTGAGAAGATTATTGATTTTCTTGAAATTCAACACATTCGGAAGACGCCGGTGGGGCGCTTGCCTTACGGTTTGAAAAAACGGGTTGAACTGGCGCGGGCCTTGGCAGCTGAGCCAAAACTGCTGCTGCTGGATGAACCGATGGCGGGCATGAACGTCGAGGAAAAAGAGGATATGTCGCGGTATATCCTTGATACGAATGACGAATTCGGAACGACCATTGCTCTGATCGAACACGACATGGGCGTGGTGATGGATCTGTCAGACCGGGTTGTGGTGATGGATTACGGCCAGAAGATTGGTGATGGAACGCCGGACGAGGTGCGCAACAATCAGGCGGTGATTGATGCGTATCTGGGGGTGAGCCATGACTGATTTTGAGGCGCGGTGCCGCGTCGGTATCACGTCGGTATTACGTCGGTATAAAGTCGGTGCCTGCGGACGCTGGTTGGTGGTATGCGCAACGGTATTCTTGCCGACCGCAATCCCAGCGGGACCATCTGAGCAGAATCTTGTCCCTGCGGCCTTTGCAACGTTCAAGTTTTGTGCCGACGCCGGGATCAAAGGAATAGCGGTTAATGATGCGGCGTTGGCCCGTGCATTGCTTGACAACCATGGATCCCAGCCTGTCCTCGGAGCCGAGGATGCCACGGTCCACATCGACGTTGGGCCAGACTATCGGTGCGACGTCGTGATCGCGCAAGAAGGTTTTGAGCCAGTGACGTTTCGCGAGGCGGCCGAGGTGTATCGGAAGGTGGGAATCGCAGGTGATCCGCCTGAATGTTCTTGGATGAGTTGGGAGACGCCCTTGGTGTCGGTAATGGCCTGTGCGTACGGGCCTTCCAAATTTAAGGACGGTACCACTTATCGGTTTTCGTCGGAATTCATTCTGCTGGCGGACGGACCGGCATTTCTACGTTTTTATCCGACCTGGAAAACTAACGCCGATGGAACTGCAGTATACTTGGGAGATGGGTGATGCCTGAACAACTCTTATTCGCGGCGGAAGTCACCCTGAATGGCCTGATGGCGGGTGTGCTTTATGCCTTGGTCGCGCTTGGGTTCGTGCTGATCTATAAGGCGTCCGGGATTTTCAATTATGCGCAGGGCGTGATGGCCCTGTTTGCCGCGCTCACTCTGGTGGGGATCATGGAGGGGCAGGTGCCGTTTGCGCATTTGATCAATGTGATCTTTGGCACGGAAATCCATCATTTTGGGTGGGAAGTTCCGGCGTTGCTGGCGATATTCCTGACGGTGATTGTGATGATCATTTTTGCCTGGCTCGTGAACCATTTCGTGATGCGGCATCTGATCAATCAGGAACCGATCATCCTGTTTATGGCGACGATTGGCCTTGCGTATTTCCTTGAAGGCGTTGGTGATCTGATGTGGGGGTCGGACATTAAACGGCTTGAAGTTGGTCTGCCCCAAGGCATCAACGAGTTCATCGACGAGAAAACTTTTGAAGCGCTTGGTTATGGGTTCTTTATCGACAATCTGGACATCGTGGCGACGATCATCGCAGTTATTCTGGTCGCCGGGTTGGTGATCTTTTCGCAATACACCACCCAAGGGCGCGCTTTGCGCGCGGTGGCGGATGACCATCAGGCGGCGTTGAGTGTTGGGATTTCGCTGAACTTTATCTGGGTGCTGGTCTGGTCGATTGCGGGGTTTGTCGCGCTGGTCGCAGGCATGATGTGGGGCGCAAAGTCGGGCGTGCAGTTTTCCTTGTCGCTGATCGCCCTAAAGGCGTTGCCGGTGTTGTTGATCGGCGGGTTCACGTCGATACCGGGTGCGATCATTGGTGGCTTGATCATCGGGGTTGGTGAAAAGCTGTTTGAATTTTCCATCGGACCTTTGATCGGCGGAGCAACGGAAAACTGGTTCGCTTATGTCTTGGCGCTCGTCTTCCTGTGCATCCGGCCCCAAGGCCTGTTTGGCGACAAAATCATCGAAAGGGTGTGACGATGGGCATGAAGACTCCTGTGTGGTTTGGGATCGGGCTTGGGGCGGCTTTGTTTTTCCTGTGGTGTCTTGTTTCGGCATTAGAGACAGGGCTTCACGCAGGTTGGATCTGGGGCCTTGTGGTTTCAGGTGTGATTGGGATTGTGGCCTTGGCGATCGCGGTTGTGCGGTTTTGGGGCGGGACGCCTGCCGTTAAAGACCCTTTATTGCGCGCGCCGGTAAATGATCGGCTGCGTGGAAATGGCGACGTGCCACGGGCCAGAAACGAAGTGCCACAGAGCGCCTCGGGGAGGTCTTTGGTATGATCGTTGAGTGGGAGCGTGATCGCGCGCTAGTACATGTCGTTTGCGACAAAAATCATGAGAACAAGTGCCGCGACACCGCAAACTACAAATCCGCCAATGATCCAAGGGACCAGCGGGAAGCCGTAGAACAGAGCGACCCCGGTACCGCCTATCGCGCCAATTACTCCGGCGGCGATCGCGCCGCCAAGCAAGGCGCCGAAGGCACGGAAGATCGACAAAAAGACATCCTTAACGAAACCAAAGAACATCCACCGGGTGAATTTTCCGTCGATTTTCGGCATAAAACTCTCCTTCGTAAGTCTTTATCTGCGCAAAGACATGGGCAATTTCAAGGCATTGAGGTCTTTACATGATCTATCGCGAAGCCGGTGATTTCAAAACTTCCTATCAGTCGGATGCCCAGACCTTTCCGATCAAACTGGATCGGATTGGGTATTTCATCACTTTGTTTGTGGCCGTTCTGGTCGTGCCCTTCGTGATCAACGACTATATGGCCAATGCGATTTTGATGCCGTTTTTGATCTATGCGATTGCGGCTTTGGGATTGAACATTCTGACGGGATATTGCGGACAGGTGAGCCTTGGCACCGGTGGTTTTATGGCTGTTGGGGCTTTTGCCTGTTACAAGCTGATGACCGCTTTCCCGGATGTGTCGATCCTGATCCACGTGCTTTTGTCCGGTGTTGTGACGGCGATTGTCGGCGTATTGTTTGGCTTGCCGTCTTTGCGGATCAAGGGGTTCTATCTGGCCGTGGCCACGCTGGCGGCACAGTTCTTTTTGGTCTGGCTTTTCAACAAGGTGCCGTGGTTTTACAACAATTCAGCATCCGGAATGATCAATGCGCCCGAACGCACGGTCTTTGGGTTTGCGGTTACGGGGCCGGGGGCGTCGGCGGCGGCGCAGTACTTGATCTGTCTGGCCTTTGTGATTGTGCTGGCCCTGATTGCGCGGAACCTGACGCGGGGTGCTTTTGGGCGGCGCTGGATGGCGATCCGCGATATGGATATTGCCGCTGAGATCATCGGCGTGAACCCGTTGAAGGCCAAGCTTACGGCTTTCGCGGTGTCGAGCTTTTACATCGGGATCGCGGGTGCTTTGTTTTTTGCGGTTTACTTGGGCGCTGCGGAAGCCGGCGATGCCTTTGGGATCACCAAGAGCTTTCTGGTATTGTTCATGGTGATCATCGGTGGTCTTGGATCGATCTTTGGCAGCTTTGCGGGTGCGGCCTTTTTGGTGGTGTTGCCTGTGGTCTTGAAAGTCGTCGGGGCCGATTGGATGGGATGGCCGGACGATCTGGTGGCGCATTTGCAGCTGATCATCGTCGGCGCGTTGATCATGGCGTTCCTGATCCTTGAGCCACACGGATTGGCACAGCTATGGCGCGTGACGAAAGAGAAACTAAGACTATGGCCTTTCCCGCACTAATCGGGGCAGGCTTTCGATAAGCAATAATACTAAGGGAGGACTACAATGAAAAAATTTCTAGCAACTGCTTTGGCGACGGCCCTTTTGGCCGGACCTGTGGCGGCGGAACTGAAATTTCCATCGCTTGATTATCGCACAGGGCCTTTTGCGGCGGGTGGTATTCCGTTTGCGGATGGCTATTCGGATTACCTGACGCTTCTCAATGAGCGCGATGGTGGTATCGGTGGTGAGCTGATTTCGAACCCGACGTGCGAAACCGCCTATAACACCGAAAAAGGTGTGGAATGCTATGAGGCGCTGAAAGAAGACGCGCTTGTGTTCCAGCCATTGTCGACGGGCATCACCTATCAGATCATCCCGAAAGCCAGTGTCGATCAGATCCCGATCCATTCGATGGGCTATGGCCGGACATCGGCTGCGAACGGCAAGGTCTTTGAATGGGTGTTCAACTATCCGACCAACTATTGGAACGGCGCATCCATTGGGGTGAAGCATATGCTTGACCTGAACGGCGGCGATCTGAACGGCAAAAAAGTCGTGTTGCTGCACTTTAACGGTGCCTATGGCAAAGAACCGATCCCGACATTGGAAGCACTTTCTGCCAAACATGGCTTCGAATTCTCGACCCTGCCGATTGACTTTCCGGGTCAGGAACAGAAATCCCAGTGGCTGAAAATTCGCCGCGACAAGCCGGATTATGTGTTGTTCTGGGGCTGGGGTGTGATGAACCAGGTTGCCGTTCAGGAAGCCGCGAACATCCGGTTCCCGATGGAAAACTTCATCGGAATCTGGTGGTCAGGGTCTGAAAATGACGTGCTGCCAGCGGGCGAAGGGGCCAACGGATACAAGGCGCTTCAGTTCCACAATGTGGGCAGCGATTATCCGGTTTTTGACGATATCCAGAAGTACGTCGTCGATGCAGGCAAAGCAGCTGGGGCCGGTGATCAGGTTGGCACGGTGCTGTATAACCGTGGGGTCTATGCCGCGATGCTTGCGGCCGAGGCGGCTTTGACAGCGCAAAAAATTCACGGCACATCCAAGATCACCGGAGCCATGATGCGCGACGGTATGGAAGCTTTGGAGATCACCGAAGAGCGGATGGCCGAGCTTGGCTTGCCGAACTTTGGTCCGGCCTTCAGCATTTCGTGCGAAAATCATGGCGGGCGTGGCCCGGCAGCGATTTCGCAATGGGATGCAAGCTCCAAATCTTGGTCGTTGGTCACAGACTTCGTCGATCCCGACGAAGAGGTGGTTAATGCTTTGATAGAAGCAGATTCGGCAGCTTTTGCCGCCGAAAACAACATCGCTGAGCGTTGCAACTAAGCCGCAACGCCAAAAACGACAGTCCTCGCAGAATTGCGAGGACGACCCAAAGAGGGACCGATGATGCGACAGACATTCTTTATTGCTTTGGCATCAGCACTTGTTTTGTCTGGTTGTGGCACAATGCGCCCGCCAGTTAACGTTTGCGAAGTAAGCTATTCGATGGCTGCGACGTCGCAATCTGCGACCAACCCTTTGGTCGAGCCGGGCACCACATCATCGCTTGCACAGGAATTTGCGAACGTTTCTATGGCAGATGCGTTCCGGGATGCGGTTGAAGATGCGCCCGTGGTGTCACAACCCGGCCCTTTGACGGTCGAAGTTCTTGCGCTTTCAGCGGGCGGACAGTTTGGTGCTTTTGGCGCGGGCTTTATGCGGGGGTGGGCCGAAAATCCCGTGACGCCTCGACCGATTTTTCGTCTGGTAACGGGTGTGAGCGCGGGCGCGATGATTGCACCGATTGTCTTTGCGGGATCGGAATTCGATGAGGCTTTGGATGGATACCGTGGATTGTCCGAAGAGCAGATTTTCGAACGCCGATCATTTACGACATTGCTGAGCGCCCCCAGTTTTGCGGATGTGACGCCCTTGGAACAATTCGTAGAGACACGTTTGTCGGATGGTTTGATCGCTTCGGTTGCACGAAATCACGATGAGGGTCGCGGTCTTTTCATTCTGGCCACCGATTTGGATATCACCGACGCGGCTGTTTTCAATTTGGGCGAAATCGCTGCATCGGATCAACCGATCGAGCAAAGACGCAAGTGTATGAAAGAGGCCATGCTTGCGTCGGCTGCGATCCCGGGTCTGTTCCCGCCGCGCCACATTGATGGTGGTCTTTTCGCCGATGGCGGTCTTCGCGACCAGATATTCCTTCAAAGCATCGAACAGGCCCGCCAAGATATCATTCGCGAAACCGGGCGCGACATTCGTGTGTCGGCGACGATTGTGGTGAATGGCTCGCTGTTGCCACCTGCCGAACCTGTTCCGGATGGGTTGTTGAATTACGCCCGCCGCGCCGCTGTGATCCTGGCCGACGAAGTGCTGCGGGATTCGATTTCCGAGGTGGTGCGCTTTGCGCAATCCCAGAAAAACTGGACTGTCAGGGGTATGCTTGCCGACACGGATTTGTCTCAATGCGAACCCACGGCGGTCGGTGGCACCTTTGATGCCTGTGTGACGCAGATGATTTTTGATGACGGTCGAAAAAAAGGGCGGATGCCAAAGATCCCGTGGCTTGGTCCGGAGGAGCTTCTGGAAGAAGCAGCGCAACTTTGATGAAGGATACAGCATGAGTGTGCCAATGCCAAAAGAGGCCCCCGAGGTTGCAGCACCATTGTTGGAGGTGAACAACATCGAGGTGATTTACAACCACGTTATTCTGGTGCTGAAGGGCGTCAGCCTGTCGGTGCGTGAAGGCGGGATCACGGCGCTTTTGGGCGGCAATGGTGCGGGCAAGACGACCACGTTGAAGGCGGTGTCGAACCTTTTGCGCAGCGAACGGGGCGAAGTGACCAAGGGCACGATCACCTATCGCGGCGAACGATTTCAGGATCTCGATCCGTCGGTCGTTGTGCGCAAGGGGGTCATTCAGGTGATGGAAGGCCGTCATTGTTTTGAACACCTGACGGTCGAAGAAAACCTGATGACCGGGGCGTATACGCGTCGCGATGGAAGTGCGAAAGTCGCAGATGATCTGGAGTTGGTCTATACGTATTTTCCCCGTTTGAAAGAGCGGCGAAAATCTTTGGCAGGCTACACTTCGGGCGGCGAGCAACAGATGTGTGCCATAGGCCGCGCCTTGATGAGCCGACCAGAAATGATTTTGCTGGACGAGCCTTCAATGGGCTTGGCACCACAACTGGTGGAAGAAATTTTCGGCATTGTGAAGGATCTGAACGAGCGCGAAGGCGTGAGTTTTCTGCTCGCCGAGCAGAACACAAATGTCGCCCTGCGCTTTGCGCAGTACGGCTACATTCTTGAATCGGGACGGGTTGTGATGGATGGCCCGGCGGCCGAACTGAGGGAAAATCCGGACGTGAAGGAGTTCTATCTTGGCGTGTCGGATGAAGGGCGAAAGTCGTTTCGCGATGTACGCAGTTATCGGCGGCGCAAGCGGTGGTTGAGCTGAGTGAATTGCGTTTTTTTAACTGGGTGATGAAGCCATGAAAGCGCTTTGGTACGATGGGTTTGGGCCTGCGTCCGACGTCCTGGTTTATGGCGATATGGCCGAGCCTGTACCCGGTCCGGGGGAGGTATTGGTGCGGGTGCGCGCATCCGGGGTGAATCCGTCGGATGTGAAATTGCGCAGCGGCGCGCGCCCCGGTGCGGTGATGGGCTATCCCCGCATTGTGCCGCATTCTGATGGCGCGGGTGTGATCGAGGCTGTGGGTCAAGGCGTTGACCAAAGCCGCGTCGGCGTACGTGTATGGATGTGGAACGCTGGATGGAACCGGGCGTTCGGCACGGCAGCAGAATTGGTGGCTTTGCCGTCTGAACAGGCGCGGGATTTGCCCGAAAGCACGAGCTTTGCCGAAGGGGCGTGTTTCGGCATTCCGGCGATGACGGCGTGGTATGCCTTGTTTGGCGACGGTGCGAGCCTGGCCGGACAAACCGTTTTGGTCACAGGTGGTGCCGGAACCGTCGGGCGTTATGCCTGCCAAATGGCGGCATTGGCTGGCGCACGTGTGATCACAACGGTGTCGTCCGACGAAAAGGCCGCCTATTCGGGCGCTGATACAACGATCAATTACCGCGACGTGGACGTGGTTGAAGCGGTGATGGACGAAACCTCCGGGGCCGGTGTGGACCGGATTGTTGAGGTGGATTTTGGCGCGAACCAAGAGGCGTCCTTGGCGTTGATCAAACCCGGTGGCGTGATTTCGGCTTATGCTTCTGCGGCGTCGATGACGCCTAAGTTGGAATTTTATCCCTTCATGTTCAAAGACATAAGCTTGCGGATGCTGATCGTTTATCAGATCGACGTAGGCGTCCAGGCCCGCGGTGCGGCTGATCTTGCGCGTTGGCTGAACACTGGACAGTTGAGCCATGCGGTGGTCTCGGGCGGTGATCTGGCCAATGGCGCGGCTGCCCATGACCTTGTGGCGGCAGGTGAAAAACTGGGCACCGTCGTTTTGGACGTGTGACGCGACCGCGCGGTCTCGCGCCGATTGGCAACACATCCGGGCGCTGATTTGAAAAGGTGAACGGATTATTTCCTTTTTTGCCATAAATCCCTAACCTGATTTACGACGACCTTTGGTCGACCGAAAACATTGATCCAATATCCTTCGTGTGTTTGGAGTTTGTAATGATCGTAAATTTTTTGGACTTGCGGGAACGTCCTTACCGTTGGAAACGCGTTTGTGCGGTTGTACAAAGCGCGTCGAAAGACAACGTGGCCGAAGATTCGGATCAGGTGACCTTGGAATTGGGTGTTGAGATTGATTACGCGGAACGTGTTGGCATTTCGGTGCGCGACGCGGTCTTGTGGGCGGAAGGTATGGGCGGCATGGTGACGTTGTATCTGTATGACGTTGACCCGGAGACCGCCGAAGATGAGCAGCCCCTATGACAGTCTTGAAAATCGTGCGCCGAAAGATCGGGACGCGGATTTAGCAGCGGCTTTAACGGACCAGATTGCGCGGGCAGCGGCATTGCCGGGCTATGGCGGTGGGTTGGACGCGCGCCATATTTCGGGGCGTGAGGATCTGGCGCAATTGCCGGTTTTGCGAAAGTCGGATTTGGCCGCCCGGCAAAAAGAGGCGCCGCCTCTGGGTGGGTTGACCACTTTGGCGGCTGATGCCTTTGACTATCTGCATCAATCGCCAGGGCCGATTTATGAGCCCGGTCGGCGGGGTGGTGACTGGTGGCGCTTGGGGCGCTTTTTGCACGCAGCCGGTGTTGGGCCGGGCGATGTGGTGCAGAATTGCTTTGGCTATCATCTGACACCTGCGGGGCACATGTTTGAAAACGGGGCTGAGGCCGTGGGCGCAACCGTGATCCCGGCAGGCACGGGGCAAACCGAATTACAGGTGGCGACGGCGAAAGCATTGGGAGCTTCGGTTTTTGCAGGCACGCCGGATTATCTGAAAGTCATTCTGGAAAAGGCGGATGAAATGGGCGTGGTGCTTGGGATCACCAAGGCCGTCGTGTCAGGCGGCGCTTTGTTTCCGTCTTTGCGCGATTGGTACGTGGCGCGCGGTATCACTTGTTTACAGGCCTATGCCACGGCGGATCTGGGGCTGATCGCATATGAAAGCCCGGCGATGGAGGGGATGATCACTGACGAAGGTGTCGTGGTGGAAATTGTGACACCGGGTACGGGCGATCCGGTGCCCGAAGGCGAGGTGGGCGAAGTGGTGGTGACGACGCTGAACCCGGATTATCCGCTGGTGCGATTTGCAACGGGGGATTTGTCGGCGGTGTTGCCGGGGCAAAGCTCTTGCGGGCGGACCAATATGCGGATCAAGGGCTGGATGGGCCGCGCCGATCAGACGACCAAGATCAAGGGGATGTTTGTGCGCCCTGAACAGGTGGCGGCTTTGGTTGCGCGCCATCCCGAGATCACACGCGCACGCGTTGTTGCATCGCGGGTTGGTGACGCCGATGCAATGCTGGTGCGTGTTGAAGCCGTGGATGTCGACGAAAGCGCGTTGGCCGCTTCGATCCGCGATGTTTTGAAACTGGGCGCCGAGATTGACATCGTGGCTCCCGGCAGTTTGCCGCGCGACGGCGTGGTGATCGAAGACACGCGCACCTATGAATGAGAGGCGTCCATGACGAAACGCATTTTGATTTACGGTGACAGCAATACCTTTGGAACGATGCCCATGCCTGAACTTGGCTCGGACGGGATTTTCCCCAAGGGCGCGCGTTGGGGCGATGTTTTGGCGGGTGAATTGGGCCGGGATTGGGATGTTGTCATCGAAGGATTGGGCGGGCGCACAAGTGCTTTCGATGACCCTATTGAAGGTGAGTTTCGCAATGGGCTGCGGATTTTGCCTGCGATCTTATTTTCACACCGACCGATTGATCTTTTGATCGTCGCACTTGGCACCAACGATCAGAAACACCGGTTTGGCCTGCGTGCGGAAGACGTGGCTTTGGGCATTGGGCGTCTGGTGCGCGAAGCTTTGGGCACGGGCACGGTTGCGCAAATTTTGGTGGTCGCGCCGCCGCCGTTGATGTGTGTTGGCCCGTTTCAGGACATGTTCGCGGGTATTGAGGATCGCTCAACCGGGCTGACGCGCGCGATTGAACATCACGCAAAGGCCAATGGTGCCGCTTTTTTCGATGCAGGTGCCGTGATCAATGTAGACCCGGTGGATGGGATCCATTGGAGTGGTGAGGCGCATCAGGCTTTGGGTCATGCGCTGGTCGGGGTGGTGCAGGATTTGGGCGCGGCGGACGTTTGAACATGGTTCTCGCCGATGTCTTTGAAAGGGATTGTGGATGAAAGCGGCAGTGATTGGTGGTGGTGTGATTGGCGGCGGCTGGGCGGCCCGGTTCTTGCTGAATGGCTGGGATGTGGATGTTTTCGATCCCGACCCGGAAGCGGCCCGCAAGCTGGACGAGGTTCTGGCGAATGCGCGCGGTGCCTTGCCGATGCTGTACGAACGCGCCTTACCGGCGGAAGGACAACTTAGATTGGTTGGAACCGTGGCCGAGGCCGTATCGGGCGCGGATTACATTCAGGAAAGCGTGCCCGAAAGGCTGGACCTGAAGCACCGTGTTTTGGCCGAGGTTGAGGCAGCGGCACCAGATGCGCCCATAGGATCGTCAACATCCGGGTTCAAACCGTCGGAGTTGCGCACGGGCATGACAAACCCCGGTCGTTTGATGGTCGCCCATCCGTTCAACCCGGTTTACCTCTTGCCACTTGTCGAACTGGTGTCGGTGGGCGGCGATGCGGGCGCGGCGGACCGCGTGAAAGATATGTTGATCTCGGTCGGGATGCGCCCTTTGGTGGTTCGTGCCGAGATTGATGCGCATCTGGCCGATCGGTTTTTGGAGGCGGTCTGGCGCGAGGCTTTGTGGTTGATCAAGGATGACATCGCAACCACAGAAGAAATCGACGAAGCGATCCGGTTGGGGTTCGGTCTGAGATGGGCCCAGATGGGGTTGTTCGAAACATACCGCGTGGCAGGTGGCGAGGGCGGCATGACCCATTTCGTCGAACAATTCGGGCCCGCACTGGCCTGGCCCTGGACCAAGCTGATGGATGTGCCGGAACTGACGCCGGAACTGGCCAAGAAAATCGGCGACCAATCGGATGCGCAATCGGGTGCGCTGTCGATCCGGGAACTGGAAGCTCTGCGCGACCGGAACCTTGTGGCGATCCTGCGCGCCTTGAAGGGCGAAGGCAGCGGGGCGGGGCAAGTCTTGGCGGATCACGACGCGACTTTGCCGCAACCCATGGACGCCTCCGTGCCGATGGTGACGGTGGCCCGCGTGGTCCCGTCGGATTGGACGGATTACAACGGGCACATGAACGAAAGCCGCTATGGTCAGGTGTTCTCCGATGCCGCTGATGGGGTCATGGTGCATATCGGTGCGGGCCCGGATTACATCGCGGGTGGTCTGAGTTACTTCACGGTTGAAACGTCGATCAAATATCTGGTCGAAACCCACGCCGGCGAAGCCATACGCGTTGAAACACGTGTACTGATCGGTGAAGGCAAAAAGCTGAAACTGGCCCATGAGATGAAGCGCGCATCAGATGGAGAGGTTCTGGCTACGTGCGAACAGTTCCTGATCCACGTCAGTCTGGAAACCCGCAGCTCGTGTAACCCAAATACGAACGTTCAGGCCGCTGTCGAGGCTTTGGCGGCGGCGCATCGGTAAGGTTTGTACCGACGCATTGTCGCCACGCTTGCGATCAAAAACAACGTTGAAAAGGTGGCCGCCCGCAAGGGGTGAACGGGCGGCCAGGCGCACCTATCGGCTTGGATCGAATAGCCGAGTGCGCTTTCCCGAAGTGTTGCGATCAACATGTGGCAAAAGTTTGCGCCGGGGGTCGGAATTCAAAAAGTCAGGCGTCACCCGACTGGTGCTTGCACCCCATTGCCGTCGCGCGCAAAGATCCCTGGCCCACTTGGTCTGTGAACAAGGGGCTTACTTGCCAAAGCTCTGAAGGCGTGAATTTGAGGGTCGGGGTGATCATAGGATGTTTCATCTCGGTCCTCTTATTGTTCCTATTTCGTCAGCCAATGTGGTGTCCGAAAACCGGGGTGATTTTCGTAAGATCACTGGCCCACAAGTTCGGTGGTGCTAAATAGATAACGACGATCTAGAGAACGGAAAGGGCCGTATCCTCACCTTCGATCACCTTCCCGAGAAGGCGGCGAAGCTGGTCAAATTCGGCATCGGTCAGTTTGGCGCGCATGACGTCGTTGTTTGTTTGCGCAAACGGCGTTCCGTCTTTGATCTTGCTTCGGCCCGCATCAGTAAGGGAAACGCGCGTGGTGCGTTTGTCGTCGGTGCCCGCGTGACGTACCACAAGTTCGGCGGCTTCCATTTGCCGCAAAGCCCGCGATGTTGCCGTTCGGTCAATTCCGACAAAGCGCGCAATATCAGAGGGTTGCGATAGGTTTTCATTGCCAACCGCCAGAAGAACGCACCATGTGGTTCGCGTCAAATCCAAGGATTTAAGGCTGTCATCCAAACGTCTCTCTTGCAGTCGCGAGGCGAGCGAGAGATTGTAACCAAGGGATGCGTGCAGGCGATATGATTTCATTGTACGGGTCCGGGCCAAGTCGGCTAACTCAATCAGGAGAGACGATGGAGATCAATGCGATCCTGTTCGACAAGGACGGCACCTTGTTCGACTTTGAGGCGTCTTGGAGCGACGCGACGGTGGAACTGCTCGACGCTGTTGCGCCCGGTGACACCCGTGAAGACGCAGCCGAAGCAATGGGCTTTGATTTGCGCGCGATGACCTTTCGCCCCGACAGCATTGCAATCGCGGGCACCATGGACGATCTGATTTCAGCGCTTACCAGTGTGGTCGAGGTTCCTTCGGGCGAACTTCGTGAGATTGTGCGACTGATCAGTGCCGATGCCGCCATGGTTCCGGTGGTCGATCTGCCCGCCTGTCTCGGGGAGTTAGCGATGTCATTCGAGCTGGGAATTGTGACCAACGACGCCGAAGCGGTTGCACGGCGGCATCTGGATCAGGCGGGTATCGCAGATCTTTTTGGGTTCGTCGCGGGATCAGACAGTGGCTATGGCGCAAAGCCTGAAGCGGATGTCGTTTTGGCGGGCGTCAGCGCATTGGGGGCAGCGCCTGAGCGCTGTTTGATGGTGGGCGACAGTCTGCACGACCTGTTGGCCGCGAAGGCGGCGGGTGTGATCCCGGTCGGTGTCTTGACGGGCATGGCCAGTTACGACGATCTGGCCCCTTATGCCGAAGTCGTCTTGCCCAATATCGGGGAGTTGGAGGCCTGGATCAGGGATGGCACTTCGGAAGACCATCCCCAGTATTGAGCGTCGCGTCTCAGACCGTTCCGCGGGGCGGGCGGTCGTTGGTTTTGGTGAAGATCATACCATCCAGAAGTTCCGCCAATTCAGGGCGTGCGGACGGGCCGTTTGAGATCGCGATCAACAGTTGGCTGCCATCGGGGCGCAGGACAAAGATGCCGGGTTCTGCAAAGCGGCGATCGGTTTCAGCGGCGGACAACGGTTCTGTCACATAAAGCCCCAGCGTGGTCATCTGATCTTCGGTAAGCCCATAGGCTAGATCGAAATTCCAGCCGAATTCATCTTGATCCGCTTGGGCTTTTTCTTCCGGATCGCCCGACACAACCGCGATGTCGAAACCTGCTGCGGTCCAGTCGTCGGCCATGGCGCTGAGTTTATTCAGATAATTCTTGCACCGCGGGCAGTGTTTGCCGCGATAGACGATGAACAATGTCCAGTTTTCGGTCGGCCCACCAACGGTGATCGTGCCGCCGCCGAGTTTGGGAAAGCTCATAGGGGCAAGAAGACTGCCGGGGACGGGTTTGGGTGTAGGCATGGGCGTTGCTCCTGACGGGTACTGGACTGTTGGCCGTATGGATAAAACCAGAAGCTTCCAAGGACAACCGAAACCCGATGGTGGATGCGCGGCGCCCAAAACAAAAAACCCCACCTTTGTGGGTGGGGTTTTTCGCAATCTGTAGGTTGGTTGACCGTCTATGGCATTTTAAATGCAGCTTTCGATGATCACTTGCGGTGCAAAGCGCGGTCTGGCCAATGCGACTTCGCGGAACCGGTAGGATGCCAGGCCGACGGCAAAAGCAGGAGACCACTCATGTTCGGTTTCCACGACGATCATCTGGTCGCCGGGAACCATGGTTGGAATGCGGTTTTCGATCTGGCTGACATTCGTGTAATCGAGGATCCCACCCAAACCACGCGAACAAAGCAATTCAAGGGTCTGAACGTTGGTGTCTTCGTCTTCGACCAAGGTGACCACAGAAACACGCAAGGCATTTTCGCCCGCGCTTGCCGCAAGAAATCCGTAAATTTCAAAGACCGACGTCAGGTAGTTGTCGGAGATGTTTTCGGTCTCGCGCGAGATCATGTCTGCAATCGTGTAGGTGGCTTTTTGCGTGACATTCAACGTCTTGAAAGCATCCCACATGACGAGCGTTGCGGTGACCGCCCAAATCAAGATCGGCAGGATCAGAACTGCTTCAACTGAAACAGACGCATCTTCACGACGTGAAAATTTTGTTGTGAAAGGAAAACGCATCAGGTGGCTTCCTCTTCTTCGGCCGATTCAGCGGTTTCGCGCGTGCCGGGTTCATTCACGAAGGCCGAGGTCACAACCATCGCATGGTTGCCACTGGCGTCCACTCCAAGGCCAGCGCCAAGTTGTGTTGTTGGAAAGAAGGGTTTGGCCAACGCACAGACACGTACAATCATCATGGTGTTCTGCTCACCAAGGTCAAAGGTGGTGAATTGGGATTGATCTTCGGTCGACAATGTGTCGACGCACTTTGCAGGTGTGCGAAGTGGATCAATGCTGCCGGGAACAAGCGCAACGGTTTGCATTTCGATCTGGATCGAATCTTCGCAATCATGAACGACGCGGGTGTTGTTGCAGATGTTCGTTTTCAGATCGTCAAATTCAGGAACCCGGCCATTACCAAGGCGTACGTCGCGGATCGCGATATCAACTGCGCGTTCAAGCAGAACGTTGCGCACCATAAAGTAACCAGATTCGAAACCCATCAGGAAAATGGCGATGAATACCGGAAACAGAAACACGAATTCAATTGTCGCGGTACCATCTTCCTTACGACGGAACAGGCGGAACTTTTTAACAAGACTGGTCATTATACACTACTCCGAAGGACGCCGATCATTGCGTCAGCCTCAATTGGGTAATCTGTGTCGCAATTGAGTTGAACGCTTCGCTTAGTTCTTCTCCCACGACGTTAAAGTGGTTCGAATCTTGGCCGGAACATTCTGCAAGTAACGCGTCTGCCGCGTCAGGCGCTTCCAGAGCAATCGTAAAGATTTTGACATCTTCCGTTCCGGGCGCGCCGCGTGCAACGGTGCAAATCGAAGCCAGATCGGTGTCGGCCTTTTCATGTCCCAAGTCCTGATTGACCGCGTTGGAGTAGGAGTCAAAGGCTGCTGGGTCTGAGTTTTCGAAAAAGTATTCAGCTACATCGATCGGGTTGAAGCGATCAAACAACTGGTGATGATCCCACTGCACAGCGTCTGCGGGCAGATTAGCCACGGATTGATTATCGCTATTGGTCGAAGGGTCACCCGGAACAAACCAACGCTGGCTGGCCGGGGCATCCGGCATTTCAACATAGAATCCAGTGAAGTTGAAATCGGGGCCGCCTGCCTCAGTATCAGAGTACCAGATACGGGTTGGGCCGGACTTGAATTCATCCTTCAGGTCTAGCTGACGCGTGTTGATACCATCGGTCATCAAAACCACGTATTTCAGGACGTTTGGTGTTCCGAATGGCACCGGTGCCCCCGCGACGCTGGCCGGCACAACGTTGTCGTCGACCATGCTTTGCACAATGTCCTGGAAGGATGGATCAAGAAGGCCCAAGCCCCAATTCATTCCATAATCAACTGCGGTCCAGCCGCCGGCTTGCATGAGTTCGATATGTTCGTGCAGGGCGGTTTCACTGTTTTGAAACAAAAGCATGTCCAGCGTTCTGTCGTCACACCACCGATTATTCGCGTTGGGTGCATTAGATAAATCACCGGCGTTTCTGAATGCAAAGTTCGCAAGAAGTTCGACTTCCAAACCATCGGCAACGCTGCGCGTCGCAAAATCATCGTCGCGGAAACGGGCGCAGTTCGAGGCGAGATCGCCTTCAACAAACGCGTTGATCGCTCCGGGGTGGCTCGGCGGATTCGCAACTGCCAAAGCATCAGTGTTTAAGTCCACCGTCGTGGTGTTCAAACCCAAGCGCGCCTTTAGATCAGCGCTCATGTGAACCTGACCGGCATATGGCACGATGGAAATTACCGTCCGGTCTGGCGAATTGTTATTCAGAATCGTCGAAACGAATTCTTTGGACGCAGATTTTAGTTCGGCAAGTTTATCGCCTCTCATGGACCCGGAATTGTCCAGAACCAAGGAGATTTCGATAAGCTGCTGGCCTTCGCTGGCACCCGACGCCGCTCCGCCTTCAAGCTCGTCAATTCCCATTAGCCCCATAAAGACGGTATTGATTTCAAAATCAGCCTCGGCCGTTACAAACCGGCTGATGATGGTTTCCGATCCTTCTGGACGCTCCAATTCGGAATTTACCGTGACAATCGACGGATCGAACCCTGCCTTAGCAACGTGGTCCTTTACCAAGGCTTCAACGTCCGTTGGTGTTTGTGCGGCTTGCGTCAGGCTGGATGCTGCGACAACGGCTGTGTCGATGGTGTTTTGAAGGTCGACGCGCGTCCGTTCATGACGGATCATGTCGACGGCCATGCCAGACATCATCAGAATAAGCAGAAAAATAAACAGACTGAAGACCGTCAGCGAACCTTTTTCGTCCGAGCGGAACGGCAGTGTTTGGCTTTTTAAACGCATTGTCAGCATTGTATCTCACCGGTTACCAGGGGCCTCGAGAACAGGGCGGAGACCCAATAAAATCTTATTTACTGATAGTTCTGAAATATGGCGCTTCTGGGGCAGCAAGCGCCACAATTCGCGGTGTTTCACTACTAGTTGGTCACCAATCCGGCGACAAAGAACTGATTAGATCGAATGCCAAATCAATCGCCGGAAAAGCCGTTGTTTTGTGCGACCGGCAGGTTATTGGTGCTTTGGTGTTAGGCAGCTGTTAAGCAGAACATAAGACAAGGGCGCGATCTAAAGGAGAAACCTGATGGACGCTGGTGTCATTACAGAACCCACATTTCGCGAAAGCGTAGACATGATGTTCAATCGCGCGGTTGCGTTGATGGAACTTCCGCCGGGGTTGGAGGACAAAATTCGTGTCTGCAACTCGACCTATATGGTCCGTTTCGGTGTAAAACTTCGAGGAAGCATACACACGTTCACCGGTTACCGCTCGGTACATTCCGAGCATATGGAACCGGTGAAAGGCGGCATTCGGTACTCGCTTGGGGTCAATCAAGACGAAGTTGAGGCACTCGCGGCCCTGATGACGTACAAATGTGCCCTGGTTGAAACGCCTTTTGGCGGCTCCAAGGGCGGATTGTGCATTGATCCGCGCCAATATGACGAAGACGAGCTTGAACGGATCACACGCCGTTTCGCCTATGAGTTGGCCAAGCGCCATCTGATTGACCCGGCCCAAAACGTGCCCGCACCCGATATGGGCACGGGCGAACGCGAAATGGCCTGGATTGCCGACCAATACGCACGGATGAACACGACAGATATCAACGCCAAAGCTTGTGTCACGGGCAAACCACCCCATGCGGGCGGTATTCAGGGCCGGGTCGAAGCAACGGGGCGAGGCGTACAATATGCGCTTCAGGAATTCTTTCGCCACCCCGAAGACATCGCGGCAGCCGGGTTGTCAGGCACACTGGACGGTAAGCGCGTTGTGGTGCAGGGCCTTGGAAACGTGGGATATCACGCGGCAAAGTTCTTGCGGGAAGAAGACGGTTCGATCGTCACCGGCATCATTGAACGCGACGGCGCGTTGGTCAGCGACGACGGGATCGACGTCGAAGCTGTCCACAAGTGGATCGCCAATCACGGCGGCGTCAAAGGGTTCCCGGACGCGACCTTCATCGAAGACGGCGCATCCGTTTTGGAAAAGGACTGCGATATTCTGGTGCCCGCGGCTTTGGAAGGGGTGATCAACCTTGGCAATGCCGCCCGTGTGACGGCGCCCTTGATTATCGAAGCGGCGAACGGCCCCGTCACGGCTGGCGCGGATGAGATTCTGCGCAACAAGGGCACGGTGATCATTCCGGACATGTACGCAAACGCAGGCGGTGTGACCGTGTCGTACTTTGAGTGGGTCAAGAACCTGAGCCACATCCGCTTTGGCCGCATGCAACGCCGTCAGGAAGAAGCGCGCCATTTGCTGATCGTCGACGAACTACAACGGTTGAGCGATAACCTCGGCGATGCCTGGAGCATGACTGGCGACTTCAAAGACAAGTATCTGCGCGGTGCAGGCGAACTTGAATTGGTGCGTTCTGGCCTCGATGACACGATGCGAAGCGCCTATCAGGCGATGCGCGAAGTCTGGCACGGACGCGATGATGTCTCGGACCTACGCACGGCAGCCTATATCGTGTCGATCAGCCGGGTCGCGGACAGCTATCGCGCGAAAGGCCTGTAAAGGAAGGACCTGTAAAGGAAGGGGATCGCACAAAGCGTCTATTGGCGCGTGCATCGTCTTGGGGGGAATATGGCGGGGGGAATTGGCCCTCTGACCACAGGCGTGGCGCATTCAACCCCCATGGACATCCGCGCCTCCAGTGCAGATAATTGCCCCTATGAGTCTGCCCCCTGGTTTTCTGGATGAACTGAAATCCCGCGCCTCGCTTAGTCAGGTCGTGGGCCGAAAGGTCACGTGGGATGCGCGCAAATCCAATCAGGGCAAAGGCGACATGTGGGCGTCCTGTCCGTTTCATCAGGAAAAATCGGCCTCGTTCCATGTGGATGACCGCAAAGGCTTCTATTATTGCTTTGGTTGCCATGAAAAGGGCGATCTGTTCAGCTTTGTGCGGGCCACCGAAAATGTGTCTTTCATGGAAGCCGTCGAAATTCTGGCCCGCGAAGCGGGCATGCAGATGCCCGCCCGCGACCCAAAAGCACAGGAAAAGGCCGACAGACGCACCCAATTGGTCGATGTCATGGAGCAGGCGGTGCAGTTCTTCCGCCTGCAATTGAAAACCGCAGGCGCTGGCCCCGCACGGGATTATCTGAGCGAGCGGGGCTTGTCCGACGCTGCGCTGGCCCGATGGGACATTGGCTTTGCGCCGCAGGGCTGGCAAAACCTGTGGGATCACCTAGTCGGCAAAAATGTCGCCGAAGATCTGATCCTTGCCGCCGGGCTCGCCAAAGCCTCCTCCAAGGGTAAACGGCCCTATGACACCTTTCGCGACCGTATCATGTTTCCGATCCGCGACGCGCGTGGTCGCGCCATCGCCTTTGGCGGTCGCGCCATGGATGACAGTGACAACGCCAAGTACCTGAATTCGCCCGAAACCGAACTGTTCGACAAGGGCCGGAGCCTTTACAACGTTGGCCCCGCCCGCGAGGCAAGCGGCAAGGTGCCTTTGATCGTGGCCGAAGGATATATGGACGTGATCGCGCTGGCCGAAGCTGGGTTCGGGGCAACGGTCGCGCCCCTGGGCACCGCAATCACCGATACACAGCTCCAACTTTTGTGGCGCCTTCACGACGAACCGATCATTGCGCTGGATGGTGATACGGCGGGGTTTCGCGCCGCCTTGCGCGTGATCAATCTGGCTTTACCATTGCTGGAGGCTGGCAAATCGCTCCGCTTTTGTCTGATGCCCGAAGGTATGGACCCTGATGATCTGATCCGCGCGCAAGGTGCCGGTGCAATGCAGCGCCAGATCGAAGCCTCGGTTCCCTTGGTGCAGCTTTTGTGGCGTCGTGAGACCGAAGGCAAGAATTTCGACAGCCCGGAACGCAAGGCGGCCTTGGATCAATCCTTACGTGAAGCGATCCGTAAAGTGCGCGATCCGTCTCTAAGACGCCACTATGGCGACGAAGTGAACCGTTTGCGCCGGACGCTTTTTGATGGCCGCCCCGCTGAACGCCGTGGAAAATCACCGTTTCGCCCGCGTGGTCAAAGGTTTGACCCACCTGCACAACCCATGTCAGAAACCCGCGCCAGCGCCTTGGCCGCCGCCGGTGCACCCTTCGAAGAACAGTTGAAAGAGGCGGTCATTTTGGCGGCATTGGTGCGTCACCCGGGCGTGGTCGGCCAGTTCATCGCGGAATTGGAGCGCCTGGAAACGTCGAACCCGGAACACGACGCGGTTCGCCGCGCATTGATCGAGACGGAAGGCGCGATTCAAAGCGAGATTGAAGCGATTTGCGGGGTTTCTGCCCTTGAAAAATTGTTCCAACCGCGCCATGTGCGTATTTCACCGGCGGTGCGCGGCAATGCAGACCCAAGTGTTGCCTCAATGTCTGTGGCGGAAGAACTGGCCAAGCTATCGGCCCGACGTGGCGCGCGGCGCGAAATCGAAGATGCGATGCGCGATATCGAAGGATTGGCCGATGAAGGGCTGACATGGCGGCTGGCCCAAGTGGCAGAAGCCTTGTCGGACTCAGAGCCCGGTGGCAACGAAGATACGATGGAATACGACTTGGGCGCGAACGGAGCGCGCCTAAGACGAGACGAAAAAAGCGAATTCGACGCGTTAATCGGGCGAATCAACTACGCAAAAGGTCAGGGAGAGGCGTAGCGTTTACCTCTCATAAGGCTTAAAAAATTAAGGCTATGGGTTGAGATTCTGTGATTCGCACTAGATGATTCGTCGAAACTGCGAATCACCATTTTTGCCGGGAGTGGCGCATGGCTGCCAAGGATACCAACGAAGATCGTAAGGGCGATGATCAGGAGGGCGAAGCCGTCCTGGATATGAGCCAAGCTGCTGTCAAAAAGATGATGGCCGATGCCCGTTCCAAGGGTTACATCACTTACGATGAGTTGAACCGTGTGTTGCCCCCAGACGAGGCAGCTTCGGAGAAGATCGAAGACGTGATGTCTGCCCTGTCTGAAATGGGCATCAACATCATCGAAGACGAAGAAGACGCCGACGACGAAGCGGACAAGCCCGAAGGCTCGACCGATGTTGTTGAGGCAAATGCGTCGCGCGAAGTTGCCGTATCTACGTCCGATACCGAAAAGCTGGATCGTACCGACGACCCTGTGCGGATGTATTTGCGCGAAATGGGTTCGGTCGAACTGTTGTCGCGCGAAGGCGAAATCGCCATCGCCAAACGGATCGAGGCTGGCCGGAACACGATGATTGCCGGCTTGTGCGAAAGCCCGCTGACGTTCCAGGCGATCACCATCTGGCGCGACGAATTGCTAAGCGAAGATATTCTTCTGCGTGACGTCATCGATCTGGAAACGACGTTTGGGCGGACCATGGGCGAGGAGGGCGACGAAGACACGCCGGTCGTCGATACGACGAATGTGGAAGTCGCCAAGAAAGAAGACGACGGTCAACCTGAACTGGACGCCGACGGCAATCCGATCCAACCCGATGATGACGACGAAGACGAAGATGATGCAGCCAACATGTCGCTTGCTGCGATGGAAGCGGCGCTAAAGCCGCGCGTGCTGGAAATTCTGGACCGGATCGCGAAGGATTATTCCAAGCTGTCAGACATGCAGGACAATCGCATGTCAGCCACGTTGAACGAAGACGACAGTTTCTCGGCTGCGGCCGAAAAGAAATACCAAAAGCTGCGCTCGGTGATCGTTGAAATGGTGAATGAACTTCACCTGCACAACAACCGTATCGAAGCCTTGATCGATCAGCTTTACGGCATCAACCGCCGGATCATGTCGATTGATTCCAGCATGGTAAAGCTTGCGGACCAAGCCCGCATCAACCGCCGTGAATTCATCGAAGCATACCGTGGTTATGAGCTTGACCCGAACTGGCTCGACCGGATGCGGGAAAAGGCCGGGCGTGGTTGGCAATCGCTGATGGAACGCTCGACCGACAAGATCGAAGAACTGCGCGGCGACATGGCTCAGGTTGGCCAATACGTCGGCGTCGACATCCCCGAGTTCCGCCGCATCGTTCAACAGGTTCAAAAAGGCGAAAAAGAAGCCCGCCAAGCCAAGAAAGAAATGGTCGAAGCGAACCTGCGTTTGGTGATCTCGATCGCCAAAAAATACACGAACCGCGGGCTGCAATTCCTTGATCTTATTCAAGAAGGTAACATCGGCCTGATGAAGGCCGTCGACAAGTTCGAATACCGTCGCGGGTACAAATTCTCGACCTATGCCACCTGGTGGATCCGTCAGGCGATCACCCGTTCCATTGCCGATCAGGCGCGCACGATTCGTATTCCGGTCCATATGATCGAAACGATCAACAAGCTGGTGCGGACGGGGCGTCAGATGCTCCACGAAATCGGTCGCGAACCCACGCCCGAGGAATTGGCCGAAAAGCTTCAGATGCCATTGGACAAGGTTCGCAAGGTGATGAAGATCGCCAAGGAACCAATTTCGCTGGAAACCCCGATTGGCGACGAAGAAGATTCGCAGCTTGGCGATTTCATCGAAGACAAGAACGCAGTTCTGCCACTGGATTCCGCCATTCAGGAAAACCTGAAAGAAACCACAACCCGCGTCCTGGCCTCGCTAACGCCCCGCGAAGAACGGGTTTTGCGCATGCGTTTCGGCATCGGTATGAACACCGACCACACGCTGGAAGAGGTGGGTCAACAGTTCAGCGTGACGCGCGAACGTATCCGCCAGATCGAAGCGAAGGCCTTGCGCAAGCTGAAGCATCCGAGCCGGTCGCGGAAATTGCGGAGCTTCTTGGATCAGTAAACTCTCTCAAGGCAAGGGCGAGCTTCAAGTCTTTGAGAATGTGCTTTCCGATCGCGGCTCAAGGTATGCCGTGTCGGGAGCACCCGTTGCCTCGAAAGATGACGCCACGGCCGTTCTGAAAGCGCTTAAGAAAAACAAGAAATTTTCCAAAGCGACCCACAACACATGGGCCGCACTTTTAGAGTCTGCACCCTTAAAAAATGACGACGGCGAAGCGGGCGCAGGCATGATTATATTGCGCATGCTGGAACGCGCCGAACTAAGAAACCACATGATCATCGTGACGCGCTGGTACGGCGGAAAGCATCTGGGCGGCGACCGGTTCCGTCACGTGCAGGATTGTGTGACCCATTATTTGTCTCAGCGAAAATAGGGCGTCCGTCATCTGCTTGATCAAAGCGCATTAACGTAGACTTGCCATAGCAGGGGCTGAGCTGCAAAATGCCGCCAACAAAAAGGGAGCCCCCATGTCCATCCTTTCCAAGCTTTTTGGCGGCGGTGCGCCGAAACCCGAAGCCAAGCCCGAAGATTATAAAGGCTTCGCGATCACGCCTGCGCCAAAGAACGAGGGCGGTCGATTTCGGGTGGGTGCTCGGCTTGAAAAGGAAATCGACGGAGAATTGAAAAGCCATACGTTGATCCGCGCCGACATGCTGGACGACTTGGCATCGGCCGTCGATACGTCAACCCGGAAAGCCAAGCAAATGATCGACGAACAGGGCGATCGGCTTTTTGACTGACCTGCGCGAGTTGTTCTGTTAAACTTGACCTCATGGAACCCGTTTCTTTAGTTTTTTACGCCGTTGTTTGTGGCCTTCTCAGCGTTTTCGCGCCGAATTTCGGTGGCGTGATGCCACGCATGGCAATCGGCGCTGTGGTCGGCATCGTCGCTGCGGTGTCTTTGCCGTTTCTGCGCGGTGCCGTGCTCGGATACTGAACAATCAAAGATCGTGTTCCTTGCAATTGAAAGGAATTTCCATGCGTATTATCAAATGGATACTTGGCATTGTTGTCGTTTTAGGCGTCATCTTCATTGGTGGCGCGTTTCTGCTTCCAAAGGATGTTTCCGTGGCGCGTTCGGTTGAGATCAATGCGCCGGCGTCAGACGTCTTTCCCTATCTGAACAGCTTGAAAGCAGGCGCAGAGTGGTCACCTTGGTTGGGTAAAGACCCAGAAGTTCAACTGGCCTATTCCGGGCCCGACGAAGGTGTGGGTGCAAAGCTCGACTGGGCGTCTGAGCATCCGCAAGTTGGAACTGGCAGCCAGTCGATCACAGCGTCTGAGGCGGATAAGCTGGTGTCGACCGCCATGGATTTTGGCGAGATGGGCACCGCAACGGCTGACTTCCAAATGGTGGAAACGGGCGGCAAAACCACGGTGACTTGGGGCTTTCAGACCGATCTTGGCGGCAACCCTGTCGCGCGTTGGATGGGGCTGATGATGGATACATGGGTTGGCACCGATTATGAGGTGGGTCTTTCGAACCTGAAAACCTTGGTCGAGGGTTGACGCAGCCGCGCGCTTGGCCTTGATAGCGCCCGTGACCAAATTTACCTTAACTGTTGCCACCAGCGCGGATGGCTTCATCTCGCGGAACACCGACGAGCCGCCGCAGGCTTGGGCGAGTGCCGAAGAACAAGCGTTGTTCTTTCGCGATGTCGAATCCGCGGATTGGGCGATCATGGGGCGTCACACCCATGAGGCGGCCGACCGGCCCTTGCGGCGACGCATCATCTTTTCGACGACGAAAAGCGGCTGGCAACGCCCGACACAGCTTTGGTTGAACCCGGGTCAAACCCGGCCCGACGAATTGGCTGATCTGGTTGGCAGTGTGCATCCATTGGGCGATGGTCTGATCCTTGGTGGAACGCGGGTGCACGATTGGTTCTTGGCTCATAACGCCATCAATCGGGTGCATCTGACTGTCGAACCGGTTGTGTTCGGCGCGGGCCTTGGGATTTTTTCAGGCTCGTCGGGTGGTGATCCCATTTCGGAATTCACGTCGCGCGGTTTCAAGGTGCAAAGCGACGTGGTGCTGAATGCCGCCGGAACAAGATACCTTGCCCTTGTTCGCCAAGAGGGTGGTTGACCAGATCGAACGGAATGCGCGGCGGATTTGGGGATGTGAAACGTACCAAGCGCAACCAAGACGCCACAGAGTTTAAAGAAAAGCCCACATCACCCCCTTTTTGTTTTCTGCGCCTTGCAGATTTGGTAGTTGAAATTCGGGTCTACCCAAAATCAAGCGGTGCCCCTATAACAACAGTGGGGGCGCTTTGACGAACCCCCAGACCAAGGCAGGAGAAGAGGCGGATGCGCTGCCCGTTTTGCGGAAATATTGACACTCAGGTGAAAGACTCGCGCCCGGCCGAGGATCACGTTGCCATTCGGCGACGTCGGTTCTGTCCGGCCTGCGGCGGTCGCTTCACCACATATGAACGCGTTCAGCTGCGCGATTTGGTCGTGATCAAGTCCAACGGCAAACGCGAGGAATTTGATCGCGACAAGTTGGAACGCTCGATCCGGATTGCGATGCAGAAACGCCCGATCGAACCCGAGCGGATCGATCAGATGATTTCGGGGATCGTGCGGCGCTTGGAAAGCATGGGCGAAACCGATGTTCAGTCGACGACCATCGGTGAAATCACCATGGAAAGCCTCGCCCGGATCGACACGGTTGGCTATGTGCGATTTGCCAGCGTTTACAAGAACTTTCAGGCGGCTGACGACTTCGACAAATTCGTGAGCGAGCTGAGGCCCGTTCAAAAGGACGAGTGAGCCAAGCCGACCTCCATGAAGACGCGCGCCACATGGCACATGCTCTTGTGCTTGGCGGGCGTGGGCTTGGGAATGTGTGGCCTTGGCCGTCGGTTGGCTGCGTAATCGTCAAGGATGGTCGCGTCATTGGGCGCGGTGTGACAGATCGCCGAGAGACCTATCGCCATGCCGAAGTGGTCGCGCTTGCGCAAGCCGGCGATGCTGCGAAGGGCGCGACGGTTTACGTCACGCTTGAGCCCTGTTCGCATCAGGGCACCACACCGCCCTGCGCAGAAGCTTTGATCAAGGCGGGCGTTGCTCGGGTTGTCGCATCGATGGGCGATCCGAACCCACAGGTGGCCGGGGCAGGTTTCCAAGCTTTGAGCGTAGCCGGGATCAGCGTTGATATCGGTTGTTTGGCGGATCAGGCGCGGGAACAATTGCGCGGATTTCTGTGCCACATTGAACAAGGTCGCCCGATGGTGACGCTGAAACTGGCGGCCACTTTGGATGGGCGGATTGCGACGGCCACGGGCGAAAGCCAGTGGATCACCGGGCCAAATGCGCGGCGCATGGTGCACGGAATGCGCATGGCGCACGACGCGGTTCTTGTCGGGAGCGGAACAGCGCGAAGCGATAATCCAACGCTGACGGTGCGCGACATGGGCAAAGTCACACAGCCGGTGCGGGTGGTGGCCAGTCGGCGTTTGAATTTGCCGTGGCCCAACCGATTGGCCGAGACCGTGGGCGAGGGGCCGGTCTGGCTGATGCATGGTGCAGGTGATGTGACGACAGACGTGCAGACGCAGTGGACAAATGCCGGAGCCGAACTGATCGAAGTGCCGGTCGTGGGCGAACAATTGGACCCAAGCGATCTGTTGTCTGTGCTGGGCACGCGAGGATTGACGCGTGTGTTCTGTGAGGGTGGTGGGGTTTTTGCGGCGTCTTTGCTGAAGGCGGGTCTGGTGGATGACTTGGTTGTCTTCTCGGCGGGGGTGTTTTTGGGCGCGGATGGTACACCCAGCATTGGGGAACTTGGGATCGACCGACTTGAAAGTGCATCCCGCTTTGATCTGGTTGAAACACGTGCCGTCGGTGCGGATGTGATGCACCGCTGGCGAAGCTCGCAGGGTTAGCCGCGAAACGGCGCGATCAGCCGATGCAGCCAGATCAATGCGCGGTTGGTACGCGGAAATTCAACACCATTGATCAATAGTTGAACGGCGGCTTCGGGTGAAATCGGTTTGCCGTCACCGGGGTGGAAATAGCGCGGATATCCGATCAGGCACGCATGAACCAACCCGGCAAGTGTGGCGTCGTTTCGGTGCGAAGGGCGTGGTGCCAGATCGGTCGTCAGCCCGTGCCCGGCATAAAAGGGCATGCCCAGGCAGGTGACAGGAAGGCCGCGCAGGAGTGCCTCGAACCCAAGGGTCGACGTCATCGTCCAGACCTGATCGGCGGCGTCCATAGCGGCCACGGCGCTAACGTTTGTCAGGACGTGATCGGCGATGTCATGGGCATCGGGCACGTCACCTTTGCGACGCCCTGCTTCGACGTCAGGATGGGGCTTCCACAACAGGCAGGCGTCCGGGTTTTCGGAGCGGGCCCGCTGAAGCAAGTCGCGGTTGGTTCGCACGTCGTGACAGCCGTGTATGACCGATGCATCGTCTTCAACTTGTCCCACGATCAGGATTTTTGGTGCATCGCTGGAAATTTCGGGTAAATCGGCACCAATGTTGTATTTGGTCAAGCAATTTGCCGATATCTTGGCCATCAAACGATCCGCACGTTGGATTTCGCCAATGGGCAATGTGTTGGAATCTGCGATCAAACGGTCCAAACGGCCTTCAACCGATGGATCAAAATACAGCGACGGCTGGTCCAGAACCAAAGACAAGGGCGGCGTTAATTCTGCGCCCAACCCACGGGATCGGAGAAAGCCGTCTTCCATCCGAAGCGTGCTGTCTGGGGCGTCTGCCATTCCCCAGACCACAGGCTTTCGCGCACCCACCTGACGAATGCGACGGGCGTGTTTCAGCTTTTCTTCGCGGCCAAAAGCGCGCCCAAGATGAGGGCGCTTCCAAGGGGCCATGCCCACTGCCAGATACCCCAAACGATCCTCGCGCCAAGCGCGCGCTTCGGCGGCCAAAGCAGCAATGATGTCCTCGATCTCGCAAAGCCGATCACGGATCGGATCGTACCACTTTGGGTACAGGATCATCGCCACGGCAAACAGTTGGGCACGGGTCAGCTTACGTGTCCGACGGGCGACGGGGTTTTCGTTGCGGGTCAGACCCCAACCGGCATAGAAGGGCTGGCCAAAGATGCGCGGGTTGTGGCCGGTAAAGATCGCTTCGAACCCAAGGGTCGACGAATGGGAATAGACACCGACGGCCCCTTCGAACAAGCGCCAAGGGCTGATGGGTTCGGTCATCGGGCGGACGCGATCGGTGTAATCTTCGTCCCGGAAATGCCCCCGCCGACCACCGCCCGTCGTTTCAGGGTGGGTCTTGATATAAACGGTTGAGGCCGGGTTTTCCTCACGCGCGAACGTCAGCATTTCAAGAAAGGCGTCGCGACCGGCACCCATCAGCGCGGCGTCGCCTTCGGTTTGGTCGATCACCACCACATAACCGGGGTCGGGGGGCGCGATGTCTGGATCAGTGGCTGAATATTTGCCCAGGTGCCAATGTGCCAGCTGCCCCATAGCGGCACGCGCGCGGTTCAAAAGGGCGGTGTCATCCAAAGGATGGGTGGCCAACAAGGTTTCGAGGTCCGAAGATTCAGAGCCATCAAAATGAACGCCGGTTCTATCAAGGAACAGACCCACAGGCGGCGAGGGACGTGTGCGGTTCGGATGGACAGAACGCAAAAGCGCGTCTTCGACCGTCAGAACCGGTGCTTCTGTCCAGCCCGCGACCGCTTCACCGCGCCACGCAGTTGGGGTTCGCCCCCAGATGCCGACCCAGTCGTTTTCGCCCGGTATCCCAACCGAAACTTCCCAACCAGACAGCTCTAAAATACGTTTCAGGCGGCCTTCGCTAAGAAAGCCGCCTGAGTAAACGCATAGCCGATTGGCGTTCGTATCGTCGTCTGTCACTCGGCCAGCTGGTTCAGCGACGCGGCCGATCCGACGGGAGCAAGAACAGCCTGAAGAACCTTGTTGAACTGCGAATAAGGCGCTTCGGTCACATAAATCGTGTCCTGATCGCGGATGTCGAAGTCCCGTGCATGAAAGATGCCGTTGGGCGACGTCAAATCAAGCACATAGACGAAACGCTGTTCACCGGTCAGGTCAGAGCGTCCCAATACCCGGTTTGCAATCTGCTCGGGTTCGTCGCGGAAAATAAACACGCCGGTCGGATCACCGAGGTTGGTATTGATGCCGCCCACAGTTGCAAGCGCTTCAATAGCCGACACGGTTTGTGTTTCGAACGGCACTTTAACCTGTCCGCCCGTTGCACCAAGCGTGGTGTAGAAACGTTCGTCCTGTTCCACCAGAACCCGGTCGCTTGCACGAAGCGCAATGTCGAGACGGGGGTTTTCGTAGAGGTCTTCCAACCAAACGGTTCCGGCCTGATTGCCACGGATCAAAGTGATCTGAGTGATTTCAGGGGGCAGGGTGATCCCGCCTGCGCGTGCCAGCATAGCTGTCAACGTGCGGGTCGGGCGTTCGATTGGGTAAACGCCTTGTGCGCCAACACCACCGATCAGCGAAACGGTTGCTCCGTCACCGGCCATCCGCTGAACCAGAACCTGAGGGTCTGGCGTCTGAGCTTCCAGCTTTTCGGTGATAATCCGGCGGATCGATTCAGGTGAATTGCCCGAAGCCTTGATCCGGCCTGCATAAGGCACAAAGATGAACCCCGATCCGTCGACCTGAATTTCTTCAAGCACGGCGGAATTCTGACCCTGTTGGGCCAAAAGACCGTCGTCGACGTTTTCCCAGATCGTCAGACCAAGGGTGTCACCGGGGCGAACTGTATCGGACCCCACGACTTTGGCGTGGACCAATTGGCTTGAGAACCCAAGGGCGGGGCGGAATTCTGTAACCTCGGTCACCCGGTCATCAACAGAAACGATGTATGCGTTTCCCTGTTGCTGAACGGAGCTGTCGAAGATTTCGTTTCGTGTTGGGCCCGATCTTGGAAGGCCACATGACGCCAGGATAGACGATGAAACGCATAACGCGACCCACCTTACGCGGGATTTCGTAAATATTGTCACTGCTCGGTCTCCTCGACCTTATTATTTTATAGGCCTTTGCGGCTCTTTGGGGTGAGAGTAACCGAATTGTGGATAACTTTTCTAGCTTTGGCTGAATTCGTTAATCCACAATTGCAAGGTGTTGCCGACTGGCCTCATTTTTCCGGGCAAGCATGCGTTCATAGGCGCTTTTTTCGGCAAGCATCAGGTCTGGCACCTGTCGCAGAAGCTTGCGACGCGAAAATGCGCCATAAAAACCGCCCGGAATCTGGGACGTGGCCAACAGGAATTTACGATAGGTCAAATAGGCGTCGCGATCAGGTTGCTGGGGTGCGGTAAAAAAGTCTGTAAGCGTTTGATTGGAAACAAATTCCGGGCGGTTATAAACGGCTTCGCCAAACGCTTTCAGGGGCAGGGCACGCCACAACACCTGTTCGGCGGATGTTGAATTCACCGTCAATGCAGACCGCGCGGCATCTAACAACCGGGCCAGTTTTCCACCCGAAACGAAGTGAATACGCCCTTCAAGGCGGTGTTTTTTGGTCAGTTTGCGGATCAGGGGCCGCAAAGGTTCGCGGCCGTCTTCCAAGGGATGGGCTTTGACTACCAGATGGTGATGCGGGGGAGCTCCTGTGGAAAAACCCCTGAATAACGTGTCGAGAAAGGCGGCTTGATCGGGAAATGGGCCATGTTCCAGAAAGTTCGCATCATGGGCCAGTTGCAACAACGCCAGATGGTACGGAAAACCGCCAAATCGGATGCGCGCGGTGGCGATACTGCGTTGAAGCGCCCGAATAGGCGTTTCGGCCAGTTTGCGCAAATGGAGCCAGAATTCGCCTTGAATCCCCGGTTGCCGATGGGACTTAAAGCCCGGATAGCGGCGTGCGCCGACCAAAAGGCAAGCGTGATAGGTCGCACCCCAAAACATATGCGCCCGCATATCGCCCCAGCGGTCGGGGGCTTCGGTGACGGCGGGTGCGCCATGTTGCAAGGCCTGCGCCATTGTGTCTATCGACAGTTTGGTGACGGGCGAGGCGGCATTTGCGCCGTCCCTTTCGTAGGTGACCCAATAGGGGCGCAGATAGCCTTCTTCAAAGACATGCGCCGTTAGCCCCTTGGACTTGGCCATTCGAAGTGCGGTTTTGTGCACCGGGCGGCTGGACCCATAGCACACCACATCCGTCACACCCTGTTCGGTGATCAGAGTTTCAAGCGTGGCACCAAAGGCGTCAGAGGCACTTTTGAACGGCACATATCCGGGGGCCTGCCAAAATACTTCGTCACCGGGATTAAAGCCGATGCGCAGAACCCGCGCGCCGGTGCTGTGCAGAATTTTACCCAAACGCGAGAAAAACGGCCCGTGTGGCCCCTGAAGAAACAGGAAACATCGCTTTGAATGATCATGCGCCCCGATCTGCATCGTGGTTTTCTAACCTGCCGCTGATCTTGTGTCACGGGTATCTTGGCGTGCACCTTGCGCGGCCCCGCCCGGCTTGCACGAGACGGCGAAGGCGTCTACCTCGGGGGGAGGAACCACGAAAGGGCGAGACATGTTCACTGGCATCGTGACCGATATGGGCAAGATCCAAGAGCTTCGGCAAATGGGCGACCTTTGGGTCAAGATCGCCACGTCCTATGATGTAGCTGGCATTGATATTGGCGCGTCGATTGCCTGTGATGGTGTGTGTCTGACCGTGGTCGAACTTGGCGCAGATCCGGGCTGGTTTTCCGTGCAAGCCAGTGCCGAAACGCTTTCGAAGTCCAACTTAGACCAATGGACAGAGGGCCGGATCGTGAATTTGGAACGCGCTTTGAAAGTCGGCGACGAGATCGGCGGGCATATTGTGTCGGGCCATGTTGATGGTGTCGCAACATTGACGGACATGGTGGACGAGGGCGACAGCACCCGCCTGACCTTCGAGGCACCTGGCGAATTGGCACGCTTTATTGCGCCCAAAGGCTCGGTTGCGCTGAACGGCACCTCGCTTACGGTGAACGAAGTCGACGGCGCGACATTCGGGATCAATATCATTCCGCATACCAAAGAGGTTACGACCTGGGGGCAGGCCAAGGTCGGGGACCGGATCAACCTCGAAATCGACACTTTGGCACGTTATGTGGCCCGTCTGGCCGAGTACGGTTGAACTGCCCAAGGGATGGGCGTGACGCGCCGTTGCCTCTGGTCAAGGCGTCTGCTGTAAGTTATGGCCCCCTAAACCTTTGCTGCACGGCGTGACTTCTATGTCTTTCGAAACTCCCGGACCAATTGAGGACAACTGGCGCGACGCCATTTCGTCCATCGAAGAGATCATCGAAGATGCGCGAAACGGGCGCATGTTTATCCTTGTGGATCATGAAGATCGCGAAAACGAAGGCGATTTGGTGATCCCGGCGCAAATGGCCACACCAGAAGCGATCAACTTCATGGCCAAGCACGGTCGGGGATTGATTTGCCTGTCGTTGACGGGGGATCGGTGCGACGCGCTTGGACTGCCCTTGATGGCCTCGCAGAATTCGTCGCGCCACGAAACCGCGTTCACCGTGTCCATCGAGGCGCGTGACGGCGTGACCACGGGCATTTCGGCCCATGACAGGGCACGAACCGTGGCTGTGGCCATCGATCACGCGAAAACCGAAGCCGATATCGCGACGCCCGGCCATGTCTTTCCGCTTCGTGCGAAAGACGGCGGCGTGCTGGTTCGTGCGGGTCACACCGAAGCGGCCGTCGATGTGTCGCGATTGGCCGGGCTGAACGCGGCTGGCGTGATTTGCGAGATTATGAACGAAGACGGTTCGATGAGCCGCCTGCCTGATCTGGTTGCCTTTGCGCAATTGCATGGCCTGAAAATCGGCACCATCAGCGATCTGATCGCGTACCGGCGACGCAACGACAATCTGGTGGCTGTCACCAGTAGCAAAACAGTGACCTCGGAATTTGGCGGCGATTGGGAAATGCGGGTTTATACCGACACGGCCCACGGCGACGATCATATCGTTTTGGTCAAAGGCGACATTTCAACGGATGAGCCTTGCCTGGTTCGTATGCATGCCATGGACCCGATGCTGGACGTGGTTGGGTTGGGCCCAATGGGGCGGCGCAACGAGTTTGGCGACGCCATGCAGGTGATTGCCGAAGAAGGGCGCGGTGTTCTGGTGTTGCTGCGTGATACAACGATGAAATTGGCAGGCGGGGACGAGGTCTCGCCGCAGACGCTGCGCCAATATGGTTTGGGCGCGCAAATCCTGTCGTCGCTTGGGTTGTCGAGTTTGGTTTTGCTGACCAATTCACCTCAGCCAAAGGTTGTTGGGTTGGAAGCTTACGGGCTCGAAATTATTGGCACGCGCAAAGTGTCGGAGCTGGGCTGATGGCGGGCCAATCGCATTACGTCTTGGAACGCCCCAAGTTTGATGCGCCGGTAAAGGTGCTGATTGTTGTGGCACCTTACTACAAAGATATCGCTGACGACATGGTGGCGGGCGCGCGCGCCGAATTATCCCACGCAGGAGCAGAGGTTGACCTGATCGAAGTGCCGGGCGCTTTGGAAGTGCCGACGGCCATTCGGATTGCCTTCGATCTGGCAGACTTCGATGGTTTCGTGGCTTTGGGCTGTGTCATCCGGGGTGAGACGACGCATTACGACACGGTTTGCAACGACAGCAGCCGCGCTTTGCAGCTTTTGGGGCTGGACGGCGCCTGTATCGGCAATGGCATTCTGACGGTCGAAAATTATGAGCAGGCCGCTGTGCGTGCAGACCCCGAAGCCCAGAACAAAGGCGGGGGTGCTGCGGCAGCAGCGCTTCACCTGATCGCGTTGACCCGGAAATATGCGCCCAAAGACTTGGGCGTCGGCTTTGCAAAGGACGCGAGCACTCTATGACGTCAAAGAAACAGATGCGCAGTGCGGCACGGCTTTATGCTGTGCAGGCCCTGTTTCAGATGGAAGTCAGCGGTCAGGACGCACCCGGCGTTCAGCGTGAATTCGAAGACCACCGATTTGGCGCAGACGTAGACGGCGATGCGCTGGCAGAAGGCGACGTGGATCTGTTTCGCAAACTTGTGGACGATGCGGTGAACTGGCAGGCCAAGGTCGATCAGATGACCGACCGTGGGTTGGCAGAAAACTGGCCGATCCACCGGATTGACCCGACGTTGCGCGCCTTATTCCGGGCCGCTGGTGCCGAACTTGTGGAAAGCGACACGCCCCCCAAGGTTGTGATCACCGAGTTTGTCGATGTGGCCAAGGCGTTTTTCCCCGACGGGCGTGAACCGAAGTTCGTGAATGCGGTGCTTGATCATATGGCGCGCGAAGCAAAACCCGAGGCGTTTTAGGCGATTTATTCGCAGGATCAGCAGTTTGGAACGTTGACGGCAAGCCCGCCAAGCGCGGTTTCTTTGTACTTCGCGCTCATGTCTTCGCCGGTTTGACGCATGGTTTCGATGGCGCTGTCGAGCGGCACCAGATGTTGGCCATTGCCTCGTAAGGCGAGGGATGCGGCGGACACCGCCTTGATGGCGCCAAGGCCGTTGCGTTCGATGCAAGGCACCTGAACCAACCCACGGACTGGATCGCATGTCATGCCAAGGTGGTGCTCCAACGCGATTTCGGCCGCATTTTCAATCTGTTCAGGCGTGCCTTTCATGACGGCGGCAAGGCCAGCGGCGGCCATGGCCGAGGCGGAGCCAACCTCGGCCTGGCAACCACATTCGGCCCCCGAAATTGACGCGTTGAACTTCACCAATCCGCCGATTGCGGCAGCCGTCAGAAGATAGTCGGTTACACCCGAGGGCGCCGCACCGGGCACATGGTCGAGCCAATAGCGCAAGGTCGCAGGCACAACGCCGGCAGCGCCGTTCGTGGGGGCCGTGACGACTTGGCCACCGGCGGCGTTTTCTTCGTTCACGGCCATTGCATAGATGCTGATCCAGTCATTGATCACATGTGGCGCCGTCAGGTTCATGCCGCGTTCCGACAACAGGGCCCTGTGGATACCCGCCGCACGGCGCTGAACGTTGAGGCCACCGGGCAGGGTGCCTTCGGTGGCCAAACCGCGATCCATACAGGCTTTCATGACGTCCCAAATGCGCGCGATCCCCGCGTCGAGCGTTTTGGCATCGATCCGGCTCAGCTCATTGGCACGTTTCATCTCGGCGATGGACTTGCCTGAGGTTTTGGCCATATCCAGCATCTCGGCCGCCGTCTTGAACGGAAAAGGCACGGGCGCGCCGTCGTCGGTGTCTTTGCCCGAAGCCAGCTCTGCTTCTGTCAGGACAAAACCGCCGCCGATTGAAAAATAGGTTTCTTGGCGGATGACATCGCCTTGCGCGTCGGTCGCCATCAGTCGCAAACCATTGGCATGGGCGGAAAGCACCGTGTCATAGTCGAACATCAAATCGGTTGTTGGATCGAACTTAAGGCGCGGCAATCCAGCGGGTGCCACGGTTTTTCCCGCCGCGATATCCAAAAGAACGGCTTCAGCCCTGTCAGCGTCGTAAGTTGCCGGTTCGAACCCGGCTAACCCAAGGATGACGGCGCGGTCGGTAGCGTGCCCCACACCGGTGAAGGCAAGCGAGCCATGGAGCGACGCACGCAGACCCGCAGGCTTGAACGCAGAACCGCGCAGATCGTCCAGAAACCGCGCCGCGGCCACCATTGGGCCCATGGTGTGAGACGAAGACGGGCCGATGCCCAGTTTGAACATGTCAAAGACGCTAAGGAACATGAGGACTTGTGTGACGGGGTTTTGAACAGGTGGACAGGGTTTTCGCGACGATTTGAAGGGGAAAGCCGTCCCTTCGTCTATTTTTGGCCGTTTTTGGATTTTAACCCGTGGGAAAATCAAGACGAAACGAGGCGAAAATGTCGGTATTGGAAGAAGTCGCGGATGGTTTGGCCAAACGCGTGACGGGCATGATGAAAGACATGCATGACGATATGGTCGAGCGACGGATTGCGGAGGAGATCGGTGCGTCTTCGCCGACCTTGCAAGAGGCGTTCACGACAGCGATGCGATTGCGCAAGGCGGAATTGCGTGGCCACAAGATTTTGGACAAGTTTGAGCGGGGCGAGACCGTTGAAAAGGCGGGGATTTCCTCAGCGCCGCAGGATTAACCGGGGCGTTGTAGGGGGCGTTATCCTTGAACCAGCCAGATCAGCAATACGCCGATAGCCACAGCGACCAGACCGGCTGTGCGCCGCGTCTCCAATGGCATTTCTGAAATCATCTGGATCAGCTCTTCCAGCCTGTTTGGCAGAAGCGCAAGGATCAGGCCCTCAAAGACGAGGACGAGCCCGAGGCCGAGAAGAATGAGTTCCACGGCCTCGGGGTTTCTTAATTGCTGGCCGGAGCAGAAATGCCCGCACCATCAAGGAATTCGAAGAATTCGCTGTCAGGCGTGATCACCAGCGTCGAGTTGCTGCCTTTCAGCGAATTCTCATAAGCGCGCAAAGACCGATAGAAGCGGAAGAATTCTTGGTCTGCTCCGTAAGCTTCGGCGAAAATGTTGTTCCTTTCGGCGTCGGCTTCACCGCGAATGATTTCGGCTTCTTTGTTGGCTTCTGAAACCATTTCAATCACGGACCGGTCGGCAAGCGCCTGAACCTTCTGAGCGGCTTCTGCACCACGCGCCCTTTCATCTGTCGCTTCGCGTTCACGTTCCGCGCGCATCCGATCAAATGTGGCCGCCAAGTTCTGCTCGGGCAGGTTGGTTTGCTTCAGGCGCACGTCGACCACGTCAAGTCCAAGCGAAGCCGCTTCGCGATCAGCCGTAACCCGGATGCCGTTCATCAAAGCGCCCCGTTCCGAAGACAAAATGGTGTTTGATGTCACACCTGCCGCACCCAAAGCACCCCGGATTTCGTTTTCCAGGATCGAGGCCAGACGGGTTTCGGCCAAACGCACACCGCCTGCACCAACGGCTTGCCGGAATTGGATGATCTTTTCTTCCGTGTTGCCAATCCTGTAGCGGGCAAATGCATCAACGACCAGACGACGATCATCTGATGGCGTGATCTCGATCGTCGGAGTGTCCAGCGACAGGATACGCCCGTCGTAACGCACGACTTCCTGAATGAACGGGATTTTAAAGCCCAGCCCCGGTTCGATCTTGACCTGTTTGATCTGGCCGAACTGAAGGACCAGAACTTTTTCCCGTTCGTCGACGATGAAGATTGATGACAACAGCCCGACTAAGACAACGACGGCTGCGACGATAAAGAAAGGTCCGTTCTTAAACATATCAATTGCCTCCCTGAGGGGTCGCGCGTCGGCCAAGTTCGTTCAGAGGCAGGTAGGGCACAACGCCTTGACCCGCGCCGCCGGCACCTTCGTCCAGAATGATTTTGTCGATGTCGCCCAGAACTTTTTCCAGCGTCTCAATGTAAAGACGGCGGCGGGTGACTTCGGGCGCCAGTTGGTATTCGCCCAAAACAGCGGTAAAGCGGCTGGCTTCACCTTGGGCTTCGTTGACGGCCTGAGCACGATAGGATTCCGCTTGTTCCAGAACCTGAGCCGAGTCACCACGCGCACCCGCTTGAACACGGTTGGAATAGGCATCCGCTTGGCGTTCCAGACGGTCGCGTTCCTGTTCGGCGGCTTGTACGTCGCGGAACGCGTCAATCACTTCGCGCGGCGGGTCGGCCTTGTTCAAGTTCACACGAACGATGTTGATGCCGGACGCATAGCTGTCCAGCGTTGTTTGGATCAGCTCGCGGGCACGCTGTGCCACGAGAACACGATCCCGGTTCAAGAGGGGGGCGAGCTCGGATCCTGCGACGATCTCACGCATCGCTGATTCAGACACCGCACGCACCGTTTCAGGGCCATCACGCAGGTTGAACAGATAGTCGGCAGCGTCTGAAATATTCCAGACCACCTGGAAATCAATGTCGACGATGTTTTCATCTGTGGTCAACATCAGCCCGTCTCCGCCTGATGTTCCTGACCGCCCTGTGCCGATTTCTTCGTTTTGTTCGGTCGTGACCGGGATCACTTCATAGGTTACGATGGGCCAGGGTGCAAAGTTCAGACCGGGGTTTCCAATATTGGAAAATTCGCCCAAGAACAATTCAACCGATTGTTCTTCAGGCCGTACTGTATAAACCGATGAAAACAGCCAAAGCACCAATGCTGCAACAAGGCCAATGCCCAATGTGCCCCTAGTGATCTTGGGGCCTTCGCCGCCACCGCCGCCCGATCCGTTTGAACCGCCACCGCGTCCGCCCATGAGCACTTTAAGCTGCTCCTGGCCTTTTTTCATGATGTCGTCGATCTCGGGGATTTGTGGTCCATCTTGGCCGGGGCGTCGTCCGGGTTTGCGGTCGTCTCCGTTGCCGCCTCCCTTGTTGCCACCGCCCCAGGGTCCACCATTGTTATTGGCCATTTCGGGTCCTTATGGATCGTTTCATATACTTGTTGGTCTAACTGTAGGTTCTTGAGCTGTTTTTCAAGCCGTTCGCGTCGGGTTGTGCATAGTAACCAATTCTTCCGACATTGTCGGGTGCACCGCGCAGGTGCGGTCAAATTCTTCTTTGGTCAGGCCTGCTTTCACGGCAATGCCCACCATCTGGATCAATTCGCCCGCCCCATCCGAAACGACATGACAGCCCAGAACTTTGCGTGTGGCCTTCGAAACGATAAGTTTCATCAAAACCTTAGAGGAACGCCCAGCAAAGCCGCTTTTCATCGGTTTGAAAGATGTGGCGTAAACTTCGATCGGTTCTTGGGCGGCGGCGTCTTCTTCCGACAGACCGACAGTGCCCAATTCGGGTTGTGTGAATACCGCATAGGCAACCAAATCGTGGTCGGGGGCTGTTGGGTTGTTCTTGAACACGGTTTCGGTAAAGGCCATGCCTTCGCGGATCGCAACGGGTGTCAGGTTGATCCGATCTGTCAAATCACCGATGGCATAGATCGACGGAACAGCAGTTTGGCTGAACTCATCAACTTCGACCGCACCGTTTTTCGCCAGTTTGATGCCGACCTCTTCAAGACCGATCCCTTTGCTGTTGGGCGCACGGCCCGTGGCAAAAAGCACGCGTTCGAAGTTTTGGGTTTTGCCGTGCGTGTTTGTCACGCTCATGCCGCCATCCGCAGGGGCCATTTCGGCGACATTGGTGTCAGTCATCAGGTTGACGCCTTGTTCGCGCATCATGTCGGCAACCAGACCACGAGCTTCGTCATCAAAGCCCCGAAGGATTTGGGTGCCGCGGTAAAATTGTGTGACCTCGACCCCAAGGCCATTCATGATGCAGGCAAATTCGCAGGCAATAAAACCGCCACCAACGATCAGGATGGACTTTGGCAATGCATCCATGTCGAAGATGTCGTCAGACACCATGGCAAGTTCGGCGTTGGGAATGTCGGGTCGGCTCGGGCGTCCACCTGTCGCCAACAGGATATGCCCGGCCGTGATCTTGGTGCCGTCGGCAAGCGTGACCTCGTTCGCACCAGACACCGTGGCGCGTTGTTCGTGGATGGTGACGTTATTGGACGACAGAATTTTGTGATAGACGCCTTCAAGCCGGGCGAGTTCAGCGTGGAGCTTGGTACGGAAGGCGAGCCAGTCAAAAGCGCCGGTGTCCGCCGTCCAACCGTATTCGCGCGCCATTGCAAAGGTCTCGGTAAACTCGGACGCAAAAACCATCAGTTTCTTCGGCACACAGCCCCGAATAACGCAGGTGCCGCCCATGCGGCTGTCCTCGGCCAAGGCAACCCGTGCCCCTGTTTGCGCCGAAGTTCGGGCTGCGCGAACACCGCCCGAACCGCCTCCAATTACGAAAAGATCGACATCAAAGCTCATTCTGAAATATCCGCAAATACGTTGTCATGTTCGGCCAATTCGGGCCCCGATTTCGTCTGGTCGCCGGAATTGATGTCGCGTGTCTCGACCGATCCGTCACCGTGGCCGGTGATGATCAGATCGCAAATGTCGATGAACAACCCATTTTCCACAACGCCGGGCACTTGGTTCAGAACCAAGGCCAACTGGCGCGCATTTCCGATCCGACCAACGTGCAAATCAAGGATGTGGTTGCCTTCGTCCGTCACGAACAAGGCTTCACCCTTCATGCGTGGAACGGCGCGATTGCCCATAACATCAAGACCTTCCAACATTTCTTCCAGCAGCATTTGGGTGGTCTTCATGCCGAACCCCAGAACTTCAACGGGCAGGGGGAAGGCACCCAAAGTGTCGACCTTTTTGGTGGCATCGGCGATCACGACCATCCGGTCCGAAGCTGTTGCCACGATCTTTTCCTGCAACAGCGCGCCACCGCCACCTTTGATCAGGTTGAAGTCTGCGTCGTATTCATCGGCCCCGTCAATGGTCAGATCCAGCCAGCGCGCTTCGTCCAAAGTGGTGATCTTGATGCCCACGTCCGTGGCAAGTTTCGCCGTCGCGGTCGAGGTGGCAACGCCAGTGATATCAAGACCTTCGCTGGCGATCCGTTCGCCGATGCATTTGACCAAAAAGGCGGCTGTTGAGCCGGTGCCAAGGCCCACTTTCATACCGGTTTCGACAAGGGCGCTGGCCGCTTTGGCGGCGGCATGTTTGGCGATGTCGATGGGGGGCAGCTGTCCGGTCATTTGGCGATCTCCGATATCTTGAAAGTGCTTATAGATTGGTTGTGAGCGAAGGGCGAGGGGGTGTTGTGCAATTTCGGTGCAGGTGCGCACAGGGGGATCGCTTCATATTGGTTAACGGCGTTGTTTTGAAGGGTTTTGCACGTCGGTAAGACGTCGGTATCGCGTCGGTATAACGTCGGTGCGGGTGTCGGTATCGCCGCGTACGTTAACGCATCGCGCTGTGATCGAGCAGATGCGGCAACGGCGCTTGAGTTTGCGGCATAACCTGAGGGTATTTGATGACGGAAGAATTGACTGCCGAGAAACGGGAAGACTTGGAGGTCCACGCTGTGCTTGCGGCACAGTTTTTTCGCACCACGTCCTGCCTGATGTCGCCAAACACAGCTGCTAATCTTCAGAGCAGTCGAAATATGGTCACTTAGTCCGTTGAAACCACGTTGTTTGAAAGTCCGCCCAATCCGCCCCGGAAAGTCGTGGAATTGGCCCCTTTTGCATTCCCGAGTTCAAGACAATGCTCGATAGGCTTGTTTTTAAGCCAAGCACCCAGAAAAGCGGCGTTAAACGCATCGCCTGCACCGGTTGTGTCGACAACTTGTGTAGAAACTGCGGGGGCATGAATTTGGGAACCATTGAAAAGTGCGGACGCACCATTACAGCCTTGTTTAATAACGGTAATCTTCGATAGTTGCGCGGGTACGCCCAGTTTTTGCAACAATTGAACCTCAGAGTCGTTTGGAAGAAACACGTCGATCTCTGGCAGAAGGCGGGTGATCTTATCGGCATCCAGATTGTCATCCCAACTACAATCCAATGAAAGCGTTGCGCCCAGTGTTCTGGCTATTTCGATGAGGTTTGGATTGTCTACAAGCGTGGTGGCTTCGCCGATATGGATGTGGGCAGGCCGGAAATGATCGATGTCTTGCGCGGTGAATTGCGGGAAGGCGGGACCGGCGCGATGTGTGACAAAGGCGCGTTCGCCGTTCTGAACAAAAGCGCTGGTCAGCTGAGGGTCAAATCGCGGATCCTGGTCGCGGCATAGGTCAAGATTGATCTTCAGGTCCTGAAGTTCGCGCCGGACAATATTGCCAAAGTCGGCCCCCGGATAACATGCGGCCAGAGCGGTTTGGTGGCCCAATGCGGCCAAGTGTCCGGCTGTGATTGCGGCCCCGCCACCTGCATGAATCCCGAGCCCCCCGGCGAACACTTCGGTTCCGGCTGTGGGCATGCGAGGCAGATCGGTGAAGATCACGTCGCAATACAGACGTCCGACACAAAGGATGTTTGGGTGATCGCCCGACATGCTCAAGCCAGCGTGCTTCCGGTTTCGGCGTCGAAAATGTGCAGGTTCTCCTGTAAGGCGCCCAAGCGTACTGTTGCGCCGACATCGGGGGGGTGGCGCCCGTCTGCCTTTGCCACGAACTCGCCGACGCTGGTATTCACATAGATCAGCGTTTCGTGGCCCAATGGTTCGCGCACCGCGATGCTGCCTTCAAGAAACGATGCAGGGGCATGTTCGCTTAGGTCTTCCGGGCGAACACCCAGCGTAATTTTCTGCCCCGAACGGGCGGCCAGCCCGGCGTCGATCAACCCGCCTGTTTCAAGTTGGATAGAGCCATTATTCGTGATCTCGCCCGGGATCATATTCATGGCCGGTGCTCCGATGAATTGCGCAACGAAGGTATTGGCCGGTGTGTGATACACCTCGGAGGGGGTGCCGACCTGCTGGATATATCCGTCTTTCATAATGACAATCCGGTCTGCCATGGTCATCGCTTCGACCTGATCGTGGGTGACGAAAATGATTGTAGAGCCGACGCGCTGGTGCAGTTTCTTGATCTCTAACCGCATTTGCGTACGCAATTGGGCATCAAGGTTAGAAAGCGGTTCGTCGAACAAAAACACCGCTGGATCGCGCACCATGGCCCGTCCGATGGCAACGCGCTGTCGCTGGCCGCCGGACAGTTGGTCGGGTTTGCGGTTAAGAAGATCAGTCATTCCAAGAAGTTGCGCGACCTCGTCTATGCGGGCTTCTTTCTGGATTTTTGGGGCAGAGGAGCTGCGCAGGCCAAAGCCGATGTTTTTGCGCACTGTCATATGGGGGTAGATCGCATAGTTCTGAAAGACCATCGCAATGTCGCGATGTTTGGGTTCCATATTATTCACGACCGTGCCGCCGATTTCGATGGTGCCCGAGGAAACCTCTTCCAGACCCGCGATCAGGCGCAAAGTCGTGGATTTCCCGCAGCCCGAGGGGCCAACGAAGACGACGAATTCGCCGTCATGGACGTCTAGATTGATGCCGTGCAGCACCTCGGTTTTGTCATAGGTTTTCACCAGATCGCGAAGCGCGAGGTCGGCCATGGATCAGGTCTCCGTCAGGTTTTGGAAGGCCGCATTGCGGGCGGCATCGGCTGTCGAAATGCGCGAAAGCCGGGCCTTGGACTGTGCCTGAATTTCGTCTGTGGTGCCTCGGTATTTTTCCAACGCATTGGTAAGCGCGTTCAGTGCAGGACCACCTGTGCGGTCCCGTCGGGCGATAAAAGTTTCGGGGGAGGTGGCATGGGCGAAGTCCGCTTCTGAGAGTGTCGTGTCGCGGCCTGTTTCGTCTTTGAAGGCTTCGGCGAAATCTGCGAAACCTGCACCCAAGGGGCAGTCTTTCGCGATAACGGCGCGGGCGGTTTTTGAGGCGACCTCGTGGGCGGCACGAAAAGTCACACTTTCATCACGGACCAATGTGTCTGCGAGTTCGGTGATTGTGATGCAGGCGGCATCGCTGGTTTTGCGGACCCGTTCGGCATTGATCGAACAGGCTGGCAGCATTGTTGCCAAAAGGTCAAGCACGCGGCCACCGCTGTCAAAGGCGGCATAGCCTGCCTGTTGCACTTCGCCCTCGCTGTCATTCATGTCGGTGAACGGCGTATTGTGCATCGTGTTCACCATCATATCGCAGCGCCCGACCGTAACAGAGGACAGGTGGCGCAGATGTTCGATGGGAACCGGGTTCCGTTTTTGCGGCATGATCGAAGAAACCTGCACAAGCGCATTCGGGACATAAAGCTGGCCGACTTCGAACGCCGACCAGAACGCCAGGTCTTGGATGAGCCGTCCGAGGTGGAGGAAGACCAGTTTTATCGCAGAGTAGAGACCGGTGATATAGTCAACCGACGCGATGCAGCCATAAGAGTTGAGCAAAGCGCCTTCGAAACCCAGAAGCTCGGCCATACGTTCGCGGTCAATTGGAAACCCCGAGGTCGTGATCGCAGCCGCACCCATGGGACACTGATCGAGGTCGCGCATGGCTGCCTCAAGGCGTTTGGCGTCGCGCAGAAGTGTTTCGATGGCGGCTGCGAGGTAGTGACCGAAGGTTGAGGGTTGGGCAGGTTGACCGTGGGTGTAAGCGACGATGAGCGTTTGGGCCTCGGCCTCGGCTTTGTCGGTGAGGGCTGTTGCAAGCGTCAGAACCTGATGCATCAAATGACTGGCGCGGGTGCGAAGCGCCATTTTGAACAGGGTGTGATCCATGTCATTGCGCGAGCGTGCGGTGTGAAGTGCGCCGCCAAGATCGCCGAGGCGATCGCGTAGCTGAGCCTCGACCCAAAAGAAGTAATCCTCGTGCTCGCCGGTATATGTGAGCGCGCCAAGGTCTGTGCTTGCAGTGATGTCGGTCAATGCGTCGGCGATCCGGGCAGTGTCGTTTTTGCCCAGAATGCCGGTTTCCCGAAGCATCACCAGATGGGCGCGATTGATCTGGTCCATGCCCGATGCATAGTGAGTTTTGACGCCCTCAAACAATGGCGCCAGAACCGTATCGCGGTAGGTTGGATCGGGGAATACTGACCTGTCGATCATCCTTTTAGCCCCGCCATTACGACGCCGCGGATGATGAACCGCTGGAAGATCAAAAAGACGATAAGCGTCGGGATGGTTGAGATCGCAGCCCCCGTCATGATCAGTTCCCACGCAACATCCGCTTCATCCCCGAAAGAAGAAAGACCGACGGGCAGGGTATACATTTCAACGGAATTGGTAACGATCAACGGCCAAATGAAAGCGGTCCAATTGCCCAAAAACACGAAGATCGCCAATGCGGCCAGCGCAGGTTTCACCAGCGGCATGGCGACCGTCCACCAGATCTGCAATTCGTTCAGCCCGTCAATGCGGGCGGCTTCGATGAAATCATTGGGAACGGTTTCAAAAAATTGCTTCATCAGAAAAGTGCCAAAAGCCGTCATAAGGCCCGGAAACATGATGCCCCAATAGGTGTCGAGCCATCCGAATTGCTGGCTCATCAAATACCATGGGATCACCAGCATTTCCGTCGGGATCATCAGGGTAGAAAGGATCGCAATGAAGATGATGTAGCGACCGGGAAAACGGAATTTACACAAAGTGTAGCCAACAAGACTGTCAAAAAGAACATTACAAAGCGTTGTGATCACGGCGATGACGATGGAATTCAAAAACCACCAGAAAAAGCGTCCGTCTTGCAGAACAAACGTATAGTTTTCAATAGTCGGTTCGTCGGGGATCAGTTTGAGATTATAGATTTCATGGGGCCATTTGAGCGACGTCGAGATCATATAGACAATCGGCATGATCATCAGGATGCCGCCAAGAAACAAAAGCCCCCAGCGGATAATCTGACCCATATTGGCCGGTCGCTTTGGCGCTGTGGTTTTCAACAGCGCGTCAGTGGTTGGACGAATTTCCTCGGCAATGGCCATCAGCGGTCTCTCAAAATGCGAAGCTGGAGCAGGCTGACTACCAGCAGAACAAGGAATAAGATAACAGTCTGCGCGGCGGCATAGCCCATATCGAAAGAGCTGAACGCGGTTTCATAGATCATCAGCACAAGGGGCTTGGTGGAATTTAGCGGCCCGCCGGGGTTGCCGGTTGTCATGTTGAAGACGTGATCGAAGATGCGCAGAAACCCGATAGACGAAAAGACCACGATGAATACGATTGTCGGCTTCAAAAGCGGTATCGTGATTTCCCAAAGCACCGTCCATGTTGACACGCCGTCAATCCGGGCCGCTTCATAATAGCTTTGTGGAATGGCGCGCAAACCCGCCATAAAGATGATGATCTGAAATCCCAATCCCGCCCAAATGGCAGGGGCAAGGATCGAGGGCAGCGCGTTGGTTGTTGAATTCAAGAAGTTTATTTGCGGGATGCCGAATGTCGATAGAAAATTGTTGAACAAACCGATTGGCACCGGTTGATAGAACCACCGCCAAACCCATGCCATGGCGACCGCGCTGGTCATGAATGGCAGAAAGTAAAGCATCCTGAGAAACCCGTGCATGAAACGGGTTTTGTCAAGGTTATAAGCAATGAAGAAGGACACAATCAGACTGAGCGGTGTGCCGATCAGCAGATAAACAAAAGTGTTTTTGAACACTTTCCAGAAAGCCGGATCGGCGAATAGTTTTTCGTAATTGTCGAGACCCGTCCAAGTGCGTTTGCCCAGAAGGTTCCAATCCTGAAAACTGATCAGGATGGCATTTCCGGTCGGGTAGAACCGGATCACAGTATAAAACAAAACCGGAATGGCCAGGAAGCTCCAGGCCCAGACGATCTGTTTTTGTTTGATTGTAAGATTTCGGTAGACGTTCATGCCCATCCTTCGGACGGTGAGACCCCGGCGTATCCGCCGGGGCCAGTCAATCGTTTATTTGGTGTAGTATTCGTCGAGGATTTTCTGCTCAGCCTCGGCAGCTTTCGCCAGACTGTCAGCCGGGGACATCCCCTCAAGTGTGATCCTTTCGACCATTTCCACCATCAGCTGACGCTGTGCAGACTCGTCTGCGAACTTGGTGGTGTTCGCATAGGCGAGGCCGCGGATGAAGGGGCCGTAGGTCTCATCATTGGCGTTGGCTTCGGTCAGACCAACGGACGGTTTAGCAGGCAATTCGCCGACCACGTCCAGCCACACCTGCATGGCTTCGTCAGATGTGACATAGGCCATAAACTTTGCAGCGGCGTCGTATTTCTCGCCTTCGGCTTTTGTGGTGATCGCATTCACCCAATAGGACGAATAGTTTGAGCGCGTGCCATCCGTCGTCGCCGGAAGCTCGGTCACGCCCCATTCAAGACCGCGCTGTTTGTTGAGCGAACCGATGCGGAACGACCCGTCGATATGCATACCGGCGCGGCCCGCCTTGAAGGCGGCCTGTGGTTCATCCATGAAACCAAATGCCGTGATGGCATCGTCGCCGGTTGCCATGCCGACATACATTTCAAGAGCTTTCAGACCGGCCTCGGAATTGTAATTCACCGACGTATAGTCATTGGTGTAGGGCTCGCCGCCCATCTGACGTATCAGACCTTCGCGCCACCAATGGTGATCCTGCGCGGTCATACCGGCGGTCATTCCCACTTGGGTAATATTGCCCGCGCCATCGCGCTTGGTCATGGCAGCGGCGGCAGCCATCATTTCTTCGATCGTATTGGGTGGTTCGACACCGGCTTCTTCAAGCAGACGTTCGTTGTAGAAAAGCGCCAGTGAACGAACCGCTGTCGGAAGCGCCCAGTATTGATCGCCGGATTTCATCGCCTGTACCATCGGGAAGAATTCGGCATCGATGGTCTCAGCTGGAAAGGCGTCGGCGGGCAAGGGTTGGATCAGTTCGGCTTCGACATAGTCATTCAGCCAGCCATAGAACAACTGCACAACGTCCGGGCCTTCGCCGGCCGGAATGGCGGCCGCCACTTTCGTGCGGTAGTCGGCATAGGGGAAGTGGGACATTTTAACGGTGATGTCTGGGTTGGCCGTTTCGAAATTCTCGATCAATTGTTCCATGGCGGTCACGCGAGCATCGAAGTAATATTGCCAGTACTCAATCTCGACGGCATTGGCGGCGCTGCCCAAAAGTGTGGCGACGCTGGTGGCCATACCAAGTGCAAGTGCTTTATACTTAACGGTATTCATTGAATGTCTCCCTGCTGTTCATTCCGGTCAGCGTTTGTACGAGGTCGCTGGGCGGGATCGCATATGCCTAAAGAACTAACTCAACTATCTTGAGCTATCAAGTAACTTGAGCTAGTCGGGGGCTATGATTGCCGTGACCGACAAAGTTGTAGGAGCGAATGCCGGTCGTTCGCGCGGCCACAATCGACAAGTGGTTCTGGGGTGCATTCGGCGTGCTGCAAGAATTGGTCGCGCCGATATCGCGCGGGCTTCGGGGTTATCGACGCAAGCGGTGTCGAACATCATTGCAGATTTGATGGATGACGGGTTGATCGTTCAGCAAGGTCACCGCGCTGTTTCTCGCGGGGTTCCGGTGGTGCAATATTCGTTGAACGCGGTCGGCGGTTTTGCCGCCGGGATCGAGATCAGGCCGGATGCCGTTTTTGGCGGGCTGTTGAATTTCTGCGGCGAACCCGTGGCCGAACGCCGCAAACAGGTGGTGACCAAGGATCGCGACGGCGTGGTCAAGGCTGTGCGGGACATGCATGCGGCCTTGTTGGATCGTTCCGGATGTGACGTGGATCGCGTGCTGGGCCTTGGTGTTGTTATGCCGGGGCCATTCGGCTGCACGGGTATCCAAAGTGGTGCATCCGAGCTGCCGATCTGGGACGATACGCCGCCCGAGGTCTGGTTGTCGGATATGTTGGGTCGCCCGTTGCTTGTCGAAAACGACGCCAACGCAGCCGCGATTGCCGAGCGGGTCTCAGGCGCGGCGCAGGGGCTGGACACCTATGCTTTCCTTTATTTCGGCAGCGGTCTGGGGCTTGGTGTGGTTCAAGACGGTCGGTTGATGGCAGGGGCATTTGGGAATGCCGGAGAGATCGGAACGCTGCAAGTTCCTGCGGGCGGCAAGCTTGTGATGCTCGAAGATGTGGTCAGCCGCCGGTCATTGGGCGAGGCTTTGCAGAGCGCTGGTTTGGAAAAACAGGACGTCGATGCTTTGGCCAAGCTTTACCGAACGGGCGAGCCGACGTTGCACGCATGGCTTGATCGCACCGTTGAGCCGTTGTCGGCGGCAATCTCGATCCTGGAAAATCTGTTCGATCCACAGACGATCATTCTTGGCGGGGCGATGCCGGACAATATTCTGGATCATCTGGTGCAAACCGTGCGCCTGACCGAACGATCTGTTTCGAACCGCAGAATGCGCAGCGTACCCCGTTTGACGCGCGGTGCGTCGGGGCGGATGACGGCAACGCTCGGCGCTGCTGCCCTGGTTTTGAACCACGCCTTCACACCGAAAATCACGCCCCAACCGCAGGAGCTTTGATGCCATCGGCTGATCAAACCCGAATTGAAGCGGACCGCGCGCGGCCCCGGATCACCGAGTTATGGTGGGCGTTAAGGCCGTTAACGTCCGTCGTGCGATTTATGCAAACCGGTGCCCATCCCGATGATGAGATATCGGGAATGTTGGCAGCTTTGACGTTTCGAGATGGTATCAATACCTCATACGCCTGTTCGACCCGTGGTGAAGGCGGGCAGAACGATGTTGGCACCGAGGCCGGAGCCGGATTAGGCGCGCTTCGCACCCGTGAAATGGAGCGCGCCTGCGATATTCTACAGATGCGAATGTATTGGCATTCAGAAACCCCAAGCGACACGATCACTGATTTCGGGTTTTCGAAAAGCGGGGATGAAACGTTTGGTCGTTGGGGGCGGGAACGTACTTTGGCGCGGTTTGTCGAAATCGTCCGCACGGAAAGACCGGATATCATTTGCCCGACGTTTCTGGATGTGCCGGGGCAACACGGTCACCACCGGGCGATTACGCAAGCGACAAAAGATGTGATGGACGCGGCTGCGGACCGGGGCTTTCCGTCGAACCTGAAGCCCTGGCAGGTGAAAAAGATGTACTTGCCTGCATGGTCAGGTGCCGGGCAGGCCTATGACGATGATCTGCCACCGCCGCCTGCGACATTGACGGTAAAAGGGTCAGGCATTGATCCGATCAGCGGCTGGTCGTGGGACCGGATCGGGCAACAATCCCGTGCCTTTCACCGAACCCAAGGCATGGGACGTTGGGTGCCAAGCGGTCAGTGGCGCGATTGGCCGCTCCATCTGGTCGACACCCATGTTGCGGGGCCTGATACGGAACTGACTTCGGGTTTGGCGGTGCACCTTGGTGATCTTGCCGGACTGCCGGGCGCAGAACCCATTGCCGATGCGTTGACCGACGCGCAGACGGCAATTGACGGGTGCGTTAAAGCTTTCCCCGCGTTCGACGAAGTCGCTTCATTCGCAATTCAGGCGCTGAAAGCCGTGCGTGACGCCCAATCGAACCTTCCCAAAGACGTGGTGGATGAAGCGCGTCACCGATTGGAGGCAAAAGAAGTTCAGCTAAGCCAAGTGATCCGTTTGGCTTTGGGCGTTGATGTGCGAAGTCGGGTTGGTGCAGAGTTTCTTGCGCCCGGTCAATCAACAGAATTGGTGCAAGAGCTTGCAATGGGGCAGGCGGAAAGTGTCGAGGTCACATATGATCTGCCTGAAGGGTGGTCGATCGAAAATGACCGGCTTGTGATTGATGACACGGCCGCGCCAACCCACCCTTATCGCGTCACCTATGATCCGATGATCGCCGATACGCCGGCCCTTGTTGTAAAGATGACTTATCTGGGCGACCGGGCCAGTGTCCGACTGCCGATGGAACGTTCACCGGTTATTCTTCCCGCCAACATGGCCCGGATCACCCCGAGTGCTGCGCTGATCAATCTGGCAACGGATGCGCGATCTTTTGCAGGGCGTATCGACGGTGTGTACCCAAGCGGGGCGGCAATATCTTTGGAATTGCCAAAAGGGTGGGCGGCGCGTGATTCTGCGGGTGGTGTCGGTTTTACGGTGCCGGACGCTCTGACACCGGGGCTGCATGAGATACCCGTCCACGTCGACGGACGTGCCGCCTTCGACGTGGAACGCATTGAACATTCTCACACTGCGCCCACGGCGTTGTCCCGGCCTGCCATCCTTCGGGTGTTGGCTTTGGATGCCAGACTGCCCGATGTAAAAGTCGGCTATATCGGTGCCGGAAATGATCGCGTGAACCATTGGTTGTCTGTGCTTGGCGCGGATGTGACCGATGTTTCGGACGCTGACCTGAGGCGCGACAAAGAGCTGACGCGTTTTGACACGATTGTCATTGGTATTCTTGCGATGCGGTTCCGGGATGGGTTGTCTGAAGCGATGCCGCGTCTTCACAAATGGGCTGCGGCGGGCGGCACTCTTGTCACGCTTTACCATCGGCCATGGGACAATTGGGACCCGGACCAAACACCGCTGCACAGGTTAGAAATCGGTCAGCCCTCGCTCAGATGGCGCGTGACGGATGAGACGGCAGAGGTGCGGCATCTGACGGATCATCCCTTGCTGTCCACGCCGAACGAAATCGGCCCCGGTGATTGGGCCAATTGGGTGAAAGAACGCGGGCTGTACTTTGCCAAAAGCTGGGACGACGCCTATACGCCGCTGATCGAAATGGCCGACCCGAACGAAGACCCACATAGGGGCGCGCTTTTGGTAGCGGATGTGGGACAAGGACGGCACATTCACACGTCGCTGATCTTGCACCACCAAATGGAGAACCTTGTACCCGGTGCATTTCGGCTTATGGCCAATCTTATCGCCAAACGGGCATGAGCGATGAACCACGTGACAACCTGAAGGGCGGCGCGTGGCTTTTGGCGGATTTGTCGTTGAACATTTGGTCTTTGTCGCTGGTCAAATGGTTGGGGGCCGATTACCCGGCATCGCAGATTGTATTTTTTCGTGCATTTGTCGGGTTGATGGTTATCTCGCCGTTGATCTGGGCGCGCCGCGGAGAATTCTGCCACTTGCCGCAACTTCCGCTCCACCTGCTGCGTGTCTTTCTTGCGGCCATCACCTTGACGGCCAGCTTTTTTGCCATTGCGCGATTGCCATTGGCAGTGTTCACCGCCGTCAGTTTTACCCGACCAATCATCACGATGATTATGGTGGCCGTTCTTTTGCGCGAAGTGATCGGGATGCGCGGCTGGATCGCCGCCAGTGTTGCGCTGGTCGGGGTCGTGATTGCGGTGAATCCAGGCACAATGCCGTGGAGCTGGGGCGTGGCGGCAATGGTTGTCGTCGTCATTGCAGCCTCAGCCGTCGTCGTCACGACAAGAGCCCTGCGCGCAGCGCCGCCGATTGTGATGATGACATTTTACACCATCGGGCTGTCGGTCTTCAGCGCACCATTTGCAGTCATGGCTTGGGAACCGGTTCCACTTGGTCATTTGGGGGCCTTGATTTGCGTCGGCTGTTTCGCACAGGCCGCGCAATTCTGTTTCCTGCGCGCGCATTTCCACGGGACAGCGGGATATCTGTCCGTTCTCAGTTATGTCAGCCTTATACTGTCGGTTGGTGTTGGCTATTTCGTGTTCAAAGAGGTGCCCGGACCAAGTTTTACGCCCGGTGCAATCCTGGTCATCGCCGCCTCGCTCTGGGTCACCCTAAGTGTGCGCAGCGAAATTAGACGGGTCTGAATTTTCAGTGGTGCCATCAGCGGACAAGTAACCTTGGATAGCCAAAAGAGTTGCGTCTGTCACATTCAGACACCGGATCTCAGCATGGAGACATAGGCTGAATTATTCGGAGTTAAGTCCGAAATGGGGAACCATCGAAAGCCCCGACAGTTGGGGCACCCTTACACTTGTCGACGTATGTCTTTCCGGCCAACAGATGTTGTTGACGAAATTGGGAAGATTACTTGGCCAATTTAAGCTCGACAATGCAGGAGGTAAGGCGCTAGCCTTTGGGTCAGGACAAGGAGTGCAAGGCGTTTTTGCGCAAAATCCACTGCGTAGAGCATAAAGAAATGCGTCTATAGCGCCATTTCCTGTGACTTAGGTCGACTTTTTGGGAGGAAACATGACCAACACATTAAACCGCAGAAAATTTCTGCGCGGTACAGCCCTTGCTGGGGCAGGGGCCGCAACTCTTGCGACACCTGCGATCGCAGACGGCCACGGCATCAATTTGAAGATGCAAGCAGGCTGGGGCGGCGGTATCTTTCTTGAGAACGCACAATCCTATGTGAACCGTGTCAACGAAATGTCGGGCGGTGCGCTGACGATTGATCTGTTGCCTGTGAACTCGGTTGTGAAAACCAGTCAGATGCAAGACGCGGTCCACCGCGGCGTGATCGATGCGGCGCACTATGTGCCTGCGTATTGGTATTCGAAATCGAAGACAGCTTCGTTGTTCGGGACTGGTCCTTGTTTTGGCTGGTCGAGCCAGGAAGTTCTCGGTTGGATCCACTATGGCGGCGGTCAGGAACTGTTTGATGAGCTGATGGCGTCGCTGCGTCTGAACCTTGTGTCGTTCTTTAACTCACCGATGCCAGCGCAGCCTTTGGGTTGGTTCAAGGAAGAGATCAAAGACGCCAGCCAAATGAACGGCCTGAAGTATCGGACCGTCGGTCTGGCTGCTGATGTTCTTTTGGAAATGGGCATGTCTGTTGTTCAGCTTCCAGGCGGTGAAATTCAGCCTGCGATGAAGTCGGGCCTGATTGACGCAGCCGAGTTCAACAACCCGACCTCGGACCGCGACTTTGGTATGCAGGATGTGTCCAAACATTACCACTTGGCGTCGTTCCATCAGTCGCAGGAGTTTTTCGAGTGCACGTTCAACAAAGACACATACGACAGTCTTTCCCCCGAATTGCAGGCGATTCTGAAGTATGCGTCTGAATCCGAGAACTCGAACTTCTACTGGAACAACACCAAACGTTATGCCGATGACCTGACCACGCTGCGCGACGAACAGGGTGTAAACGTTTATCGGACACCAGACAGCGTAATGGCCGAGCAGCTGAAAGCTTGGGACATCGTTGTTGACCGGATTTCAGGTGAGGACGCGTTCTTTGCGAAAGTGGTTGATAGCCAGAAGGCTTACGCCAAAAACGTGATGAACTACCTGAACTTGAACCAGCCAGATTACAAGCTGGCATATAAGCACTACTTCGGTTGATCGCCGGACGTATGTGAACTTTTGGACCGAGGGCCGCGACATGCGGCCTTCGGCTCCGTGACTTTGCGCCGGGAGAAGTGAGCGTGGTCAATTTCATTCATACCATTGAAGGTCTCAGCCAATGGGTTGGACGTGCCTTCGGGTGGTGCATTCTGATCCTGACACTAAGCGTGTGCTACGAAGTGTTTGTCCGCTATGTTTTGAACGCCCCGACAGTTTGGGCATTTGACATGATGGTACAGATGTATGGTGCGCTGTTCTTGATGGCGGGGCCTTATGCCTTGGCCCAAGACGCACATGTCCGTGGCGATGTCTTGTACCGCTTGTTTTCGGTACGCTGGCAGGCCCGTGTGGATTTCGTTCTTTATATCCTGTTTTTCTTCCCCGGTATGTTGGCCCTGTTCTGGTACGGTTGGGAGATCGCAGCCGACAGCTGGCGGTATCAGGAAGTCAGCTGGAACAGCCCGGCCCGCATCCAGATTTATTTCTTCAAAACACTGATCCCACTCGCAGGCGTTCTGCTGATGTTGCAGGGCCTAGCCGAAATGGCGCGCTGTTGGATGGCAATGAAATCCGGTGAATGGCTCGAGCGCTTGGATGACGTGCGCGAAACCGAAGATATGTTGATGCATATGGATGTGGACGACGCAAAACTCTGATCCGAAGCGCGCTTAAGAATTCAGAAAGATCAATAAGATGACGGACCCTCAAGTCGCAATCATGATGCTCAGCCTCTTCGTTTTGCTGGTGCTTCTAGGTTTTCCGATTGCCTTCACGCTGCTCGCTATGGGCGTTGGCTTTGGATATTACGCCTATTTCAAAACGGCGCCGGAAAGCTTTGGCGACATTTTCGACAACAACATTTTCTACTTGTTGAACCAGAACACCTATTCGGTGATGGAAAACGACACATTGGTCGCCATCCCTTTGTTCCTGTTCATGGGCTATGTGGTTGAACGGGCCAATATCGTCGACCGGTTGTTCTTTTCGCTTTACATGGCAGCACGTAACCTTCCGGGGTCTTTGGCAATTGCGGCCCTGTTGACCTGTGCTGTGTTTTCGACGGCTTCGGGTATCGTCGGGGCGGTGGTGACGCTGATGGGTCTTTTGGCCTATCCGGCCATGGCCAATGCGAACTATGACAAGTCCTTTGCTGCGGGTGTGATCTGTGCGGGCGGTACATTGGGTATCCTGATCCCTCCGTCGATCATGTTGATCGTCTATGCCGCGATTGCGGAACTGTCGCCTTTGCGTTTGTATGCCGCCGCCGTTTTCCCGGGGCTTTTATTGGCGGGCCTTTACATTGTTTATGTGATGATCCGCGTGACCTTGAACCCGTCGATTGCGCCAAAACCAAACCTTGACGACATACCACCGCCCAAAAAGATCTATTTGGATCTGCTGATATCTTTCGTGCCGCTCACCGTTTTGATCATGCTGGTGCTGGGATCAATATTGGGCGGATTGGCGACACCCGCCGAGGCCGCGGCCATGGGGGCAATGGGTGGATTGGTTCTGGCCATCCTCTATCGCTCCCTGACATGGACCAAGGTGAAGGAAAGCGTTTTCCTGACAGCGAAAGCGACCGCGATGGTGTGCTGGCTGTTTGTCGGTTCCTGGACGTTCGCCAGCGTGTTCTCGGTGCTTGGTGGCCATGACATCATTGAACATTGGTTCTTGGCGATGAACCTTCAGCCATGGCAATTCTTGGTTCTGGCGCAACTCATCATCTTCCTTTTGGGGTGGCCGCTTGAATGGTCAGAAATTCTGATCATCTTCGTGCCGATCTTTTTGCCAATGTTGGATACCTTCGGGGTGAATCCATATTTTTTCGCGATGCTTGTCGCCCTTAACCTGCAAACCTCTTTCCTGACCCCGCCAATGGCGATGTCAGCCTATTACCTGAAGGGTGTCCTGAAGAAGCAGATCGAACTGATGGAGATTTTCAGGGGTTTGATGCCTTACCTTGGCATCGTTATCCTGACCATGGTCTTGATGTACCAATTCCCCGGCATCGCGCTTTGGTTCCCGGATTACCTTTTCGGTGAGTACATCCCCTGATGGCGGCGAAGGATCTGCATCTTCTGACGGCGTTGCAAGGGGCGGAACTTATCCGTGCCGGTCGGCTGGCGTCGGTTGATTTGGTGCAGGCGTGTTTGGACCAGATCGGCGATGATCCCCTGAACGCCTGGGCGTTTTTGGATCCTGACATGGCATTGGTCCAAGCCAAGGAAATGGACCGTATCCGCAAAGCGGGCCGGGCAACGGGGCCATTGCATGGGGTGCCCGTCGGGTTGAAAGACATCGTCGATACGCGTTTTATGCCAACGGAACGCGGCACGGCAGTTTTTGCTGGCCATCGGCCAGAAACGGACGCCACGATTGTCAATCTTTTGCGCGAAGCCGGTGCCGTGATAATGGGCAAAACCCGGACGACCGAATTGGCCTTCGCACATCCGACAGACACTTTGAACCCATGTGATCCCACGCGTACACCGGGTGGATCGTCCAGCGGATCGGCTGCTGCTGTTGCGGCATTGCATGTGCCCTTAGCTGTTGGTTCACAGACTGGCGGGTCGGTCATTCGGCCTGCGTCTTATTGTGGAACCTATGGGGTGAAGCCGACCCGCGGTGTCATTTCCCGCACCGGTGTTTTGCAAACCTCGGAAACGCTTGATCATCTGGGGGTCTTTGCACGTACGCTAACCGATGCGGCCCTGTTGTGTGATGTTTTGGGCAGCTATGATCCGCGCGATCCGGCCAGCTTCGCGCGACCAAGGCCTGAGCAATTTGCAGGTGCCCAGGCCGACGCCCCGGTTGAGCCTGACATTTCATGGTTTGATTTTTCCTTCAACGACTTGCTGGATGCGGACGCACGCGAAGGATTGGACGCTGTGATAGAAGCCTTGGGTCAGCGGGTCACACGACTTCCGGTATCCGCCACGCTTACCGATCTGATCGAAATCCATATCACCATCCACGAATACGAATTCTGCCAGCACCTGAGCGAGATGATCGACACCCATTGGGAGGCGTTGAGCGATACCTTAAGGCCGATAATTGCCCGCGGAAAAGAAATCACCAAAGTCCAATACGAAGACGCCTTGGCCGTCAAAGCTTCGGCCGATGCGTTTTTTGCCAAACACTTTGTCGATTTCGATGCGGTTCTGTCCCCAGCGGCCAGCGGCGAAGCGCCGTTGCTGGCCAGTGGTGGGACGGGCGATCCGATCTTTTGTCGCATCGCCAGTTTGTGTGGCTTGCCCGCATTAACCCTTCCCCTTCTGGTCGGCGAAAATGATCTGCCCATCGGGGTGCAACTTTACGGATCCATCGAAGAAGATGACCGGTTGCTTCGCACTGCCAACTGGATGCAAACTACGCTTGCCGCCGACGTCTGAAAAAGGCCACTATCATGTCTCGAAGAACAAAGTTTATAGTCGCGCTGATCGGAACGGCCCTGATGATGACATTTGTCATCGGGTTGTCTCATTCGATTTCGACGGGTTTCGCCGGATTTAAAGGTGGCTTGCCCTTTATGGTCATCGTCATCGTCGTCATCGCTTTGGCACTTTATGACTTTTGGGAAGACGCGATCCGGAAAGACGACTGATGCCGGGACCAACGGTTTGGATCCCGCGTCGCTTATCCGACGCAACGCTTGAGCGCGCGCAGGCGAGTTACGACTGCATCATCAATTGGGAAGATGGGCTGTCCGGCGCCGACGATCTGATTGAGATGAGTGCGAAAGCAGATGCCGTAATTCCCTGCCATTCCGAGCACTATTCGGCGGATGTGGCGGCACGGCTTGATCCAAGGTTGAAGATCATTGCGAACCATTCGGTTGGGGTCGATCACTGTGACCTGCCGGCGTTAAAGGCGCGGGGCATTACAGTGACCAACACGCCTGATGTTTTGTCGGATGCCACGGCGGAAATTGCGATGTTGTTGATGCTGGGTGCTGCGCGACGTGCGGTGGAAGGCGATAGGATGGTGCGTTCGGGGCAATGGAACACGTGGTCGCCCAGTTTTATGGTCGGCAAGCAAGTGTCGGGTGCACGACTTGGTATCATCGGGATGGGCCGCGTTGGACGTGCCTTTGCCGAAAAGGCGCGCGGGTTTGGGATGAGTATTCACTATTTCAACCGCAGCCGCCTCTCGCCCGAGCAGGAACTGGGTGCAACCTATCACGACACGATAGAGAGTGTTCTGGCGGTGTCTGACTTTTTGTCACTTCACTGTCCGGCGACACCAGAGACGACCGGATTGATGAACGCTGAGCGGTTTTCCCAGATGCCCGACGGCGCTGTCATGGTGAACACCGCGCGGGGTGCGCTGGTGGACGAAACCGCGCTTATGGCTGCATTGGATAGCGGTAAACTGGCCGGTGCAGGGCTGGATTGCTTTGTAACAGAGCCACTGGGAAACCCCGCATTTGCGGCCTATCAGAACGTTTTCACTTTGCCACATATCGGCAGTGCGACGGTCACGACCCGCGATGCGATGGGGTTTCGCGCGCTTGATAATCTGGATGCGTTCTTTCTGGGCAAGACACCGGGCGATGTGCTCTAGGTGGCGCGGCTTAATGTGTTGCACCGTATCCCGCTTTTCGTCCGAACACCGCACCGGAGGTCAGGCCAGAGCCACCCGGATAACCTGCGAAGAACACACCGCCCACCATTTCGCCCGCTGCAAACAGCCCGTCGATTGTGGTTCCGTCTGATCGCAGAACCGCCCCTTGGTCTGACACCTGAACCCCGCCATAGGTGAATGTGATGCCACCCGTTACGGGATAGGCGCGGAATGGGCCTTGGTCCAACGTTTGCGCCCAATTCGATTTCGGCAATGCCAGGCCTTTTGTCCCTTTTCCATCAAGCGACGTCGGATCGAAAGGCGTAGTTGCATCAACAGCGGCGTTGTAGTCGGCCAGAGTTTTCGCCGCACCTGACGCGTCGACGCCTTCCAAAAGGGGGATCAATTCCGCAAGCGTTTCGGCCTCGACGAAGTGTGCTTCTTCGAAGCGGTATTCGTCATACAACAGATCAAACACCTTGGCGTCGAAGACCTGCCACGCGAATTGACCGGGCTGCTTCAAGATGGCGCCACCGAACTGCGCATAGGTGTAATTGCGAAAGTTCTGGCCTTCATCGGCGAAGCGATTGCCTTCAGAATTGAGCATAACACCCAGAAAATACGAGATTTTGCGGAACTTCTTACGCTCACCCGCTGGCAGGTGCAGCCCGCCGAAATCCGCCATGTGCAAATCCATTGGGGTGGCGTGACATCCTTTGAACAAACCATAGCTTGCAGCGCCTGCGTCCAGGGCCATCTGCAATCCGTCGCCTGTGTTGTGCGGCGTGCCGCGCACTTTGGCGGCTTCCCATTCGGGGCCGATATAGGCAACGCGCTTTTCGGTGCTGGCCTCAAATCCGCCTGAGGCCAAAATAACCGCGTCGGCTTTGATTTCTTCCGAACCGACGCGCACGCCGACAACTCGGTCGCCGTCCATCAGCAATCCGGTCACGGCACTGTTGTATCGCACTTTACCGCCCAAACGCTTCACTGCGGCCAGCTCCATGTCGAATAAGCCGACGCCTTCGTTGACGGCGGCCAATGTCAGCCCGCCCCAAAACACATGGCGGCCATTTTTTTCGAAACTTTGACGGGCATAGATCGGTTCGAATTTTACGTCGTGACTGCCCAGCCATGTCAGTGTTTCGGTGGATTGGCCGATCAGTGTTTCCTGTTCCGCCGACAGGGGACGGCCATCGTTGAACCCCAATAGATCAGCACCGAATTTTTCGGCCCTATAGCTTCCGAAGTCTGTGATCGCCAAGCGCGGATCGCTTGGATCGCGCAAAAGCGGCGTCAGATCATCCGCGCCGTTATAAACAAAGCGCATCGCGCCAGCTGTGTATTTGGTGTTACCGCCCGCCAAGGCGTCGTCGGCTTTTTCCAGCATCAAAACGTCTGCGCCACGTTCCAAAGCGGCGATGGCGGCGCACATGGCGGCATTCCCGGTTCCGACAATGACGATTGATTTTGACATGGGTCGCACTCTCCGATAAAGATTGTATCCAGTGGGATACAATTTGGTTTTCGTAGAATGTCCACGGCTCAATTGCAAGACCTGTCTCAAGGCGAAGTTGCTTACGTCAAGCTGATCGAGGCGATCCGAAGCGGGGTGTTTCGCCCCGGCGACCGTTTGCGTGAAACCGACGTGGCAGACCGCCTGTCCCTGTCGCGCACCCCTATCCGCGAGGCTTTTCGCAAGCTGGAAGCCGAGGGGATCATAGAACACCGCGCGCGCATTGGGGCCGTGATCCGAAGCCTGTCACATGCCGAAGTGGTCGAGCTTTATGAGATGCGCGTGGTTCTGGAACGCACAGCTGCCGAGATGGCGGCGAAACACGCTGTTGCTGCCGAGATCGATGCGCTGGAAGGGATCAATCACACATTGGCCAAAGCGAAAACGCCCGAGAAAGCCGCAGCTACCAATCAGGATTTTCACCGAGGTATCTATCAGGCAACCCGCAACCGGTTCTTGCTGGATGCGGCGCGTGCATTGAATAACGCATTGATGTTACTGGGAGAAACAACTTTGGCTGATGCCGAACGGATCGAAACAGTGTGCCATCAACACCAAGATATTCTGGATGCAATCCGGGCTGGCGACGCCGAAGGGGCAGGCGCATCTGCCGAGGCGCATTTACAAACTTCGCTACGGCGCCGGTTGGAGACCCGACCGTGATCGCCTTGCTGACCACCTATAGTGTGGCAGTGCTTGGTGTTGCGGTTTTTACCTTTTTGAACTTGCCGCTGCCGTGGTTGCTGGGGCCCATTTTCGCCTGTCTGATTGCAGCCGTCGCAGGTGTTCCACTGCGCGGGATCAAGGTGGTGAACGAAACCATGCGCACCATTTTGGGCGTCGCCGTGGGGGCCACGTTTACCCCGTTGATCGTGGCGTCCATGCTGGGCATGTGGCCGACGTTGTTGATGATCCCGGTCATGGTGGCCTGCATCGGCGTTTTGGGCGTGCCGTATTTTCAGCGGATCTGGGGCTTTGATTTCGCAACGAGTTACTACGCCACGATGCCCGGTGGGTTGCAGGATATGCTGGCCTTTGGCGAAGAGGCGGGCGCCGATGTGCGCGCCTTGTCTTTGATCCATGCGACGCGTGTTCTGGTGATCGTGGTGGCCTTGCCGTTCTTGTTGCAGGCCATCTGGAACGCCAATTTGAGCAACCCGCCGGGGGTTCCGGCGTCGACGGTTCCGGGCGGGCAGCTTGCCCTGATGGTGTTTTGCGCAATCGCGGGCTGGCGCATCGCAAAGTGGCTTGGGATGTTCGGCGCGTCGATACTTGGCCCATTGATCCTGACCGCGATCATGGCCTTGTCGGGCATCTTACAGCATCGCCTTCCGTTTGAAGCTGTGTGGATGGCGCAGTTTTTCATCGGCATGACCGTCGGCGCAAAATATGCGGGCGTCACTTTGCACGAGATCAAACGCGACCTGACGGCGGGCTTTGGGTTCTGCCTGATCCTGATCGCCCTAACGATGGTGTTCGCGGAAGCGATCTATGTTCTGGACCTTGCCCCGCCGATGGAAACCATTCTGGCCTTTGCGCCCGGTGGGCAGGCCGAGCTGACAATTCTGGCGTTGATCGTGGGTGCTGACATGGCGTTTGTGATCGCGCACCACGTCTTGCGGATATTCGTGGTGATCCTTGGCGCGCCGCTTTTCGCGCGGTGGTTTAACCCCAAACCGCCGGGTTGATCATGTGGATCGGCGCCCCTGCTGCAAAGGCGTTGATCTGGTCAAAGATGTCAGAAAATTGCAGGTCAAATTCGTCTTCCGTGACATAGCCAATGTGGGGCGTGGCCAGAACATTGGGGTGGTTTGCCAGAATGTTTGCGGTGTCACGCATCGGTTCTTCGTCAAAGACATCGACGGCGGCGTGGATACGGCCCTTGGCGATCTCGGCTTCCAGAACACCGGGCGCAATAAGGCCCGAGCGTGAGGTGTTTACCAGCAAGCTACGGGGTTGCATGGCTGCCAGATCGTCTGCGGTGATAATGGCGCGGGTGTCAGGCTTTAACCGGACGTGCAGGCTGACAACATCGCTTTCGGCGAAAAAGGCGGTTCGGTTTTCGGCGACTTTTGCACCATCGGCAATCGCGCGCGCGCGGCCATCCTTCGACGCCCACCAGACGATGTTCATGCCAATCGCGTCGGCATATCCTGCAACCGCCTGCGCGATCCGTCCATAGCCATAAAGCCCAAGGGTGCGCCCACGCAATGTTCGCCCGACACCCATTTGCCAAGTGCCATTCGCCAGTGAAGCCGATTGCTCGGGGATTTGCCGGAACCGGGCAAGGATCAGGGCCAGCGTCAGTTCGGCGGCCGCATATGACGGCGTGTCACTGTGCATGTTCGAACAGAGCAAAACGTTGTTTGCCGTGCAGGCGGGGACGTCCACGTGGGGATAGACGCTGCGTTGGCTGATAAGTTGCAGCTTGGGAAGCTGGTCAAGAAGGGCCGCGCCAATCGCGGTGCGTTCGCGAAACAAAACCAGTGCCTCGGCGTCTTTTACACGGGTAGCCAAACGGTTTGGATCGGGTTCGTGATCGGTCCAGACAGTGACATCGTGGGCCCCGAGCTTTGAGTAACAGGGCAGGGTTCGAAGCGTGTCGAACCAATCGTCCAGGATGTGAACTTTCATCGACTTTCGACGCCTGCACCCTGGGACGGGGTGCGCGGCGTTGGCACGAACACGATGGACTCCAATGTGTTTAACGCATCGCAAATTTTTCGACGCTCGCCGATCAGATGGTTGAACTGTGCGTCGCACCCCGAAATCGGCGTGGGGTAATCGTGGATTTCGGTTTCAATGAGGGTGCGCGCCTGTTGCAATTCGGCGCGCGCGGCGGTCATGCAGTTTGCGAATGTCTCGTTCATCGTGTCACCTCATGTGTATACCGCTGTATACCAATCGGAAGTGTGCAAGTCAATGTCCGGGCCAAACCGACTTGGGCACCATCACTTCACCGCGCGCCAAGAGCCTTGCGGTTCGGACCAATCCGGCTGAATTAAGCTGGATACCATCGTCAGACAGGTCGAAATCGACCAGCACGTCGATTTGTCCAACGGCATGTTCCAGCGTAATTGTCGTCGGTGATGTGTTCGGGGTCGCGACCATGCCTTCGGCAACACTGCGGGGTGTCAGAACACAGGCGGCGAGGCATTGCGCGCCGGTCACCGCCATCGTCGGATGGGTTTTCCAAGGCATGAAATATCGCGCCGCGACCGAGCCGCCGTCGCGCGCAGGTGCCAGAAAACCAAACTTTGGTGTGACGGATTGAGCGACGTTTTCGATGCCCATTGCCGTGCCCGCCTGAATGCGGATCGCTTCCATCCGCGCAAAGAAATCACTGTTCTCGTTCAACTCAGTGACCGTTTCATAGCCCGTCAGGCCGAAACTTTTGGCGCGCGCGATCACCATGGGCATGGCAACGTCCATGCAGGTGACATCGATGCCGTCAAAAGTGTCGATCAGGTTGCCGGTTGGAAGGAATGCACCCGTGACACCGCCCACGGTATCCATGAACTGAAGCGCAACCGGGGCTGCCGTTCCGGGCAGACCATCAATTTGCCGATCACCGTCATAGACCACGCCGTCGGGGCTGGTCTGGATCACAGCGCGGACCTTGGCGCCGGTGTTGACCGCGCGGATATTGACGGGAGTTTCTTGGCCCGTGGCTGGGATCAAACCCATTTCAATGGCCGCTGGCCCCACCCCGGCAAGGATATTTCCGCAGGTTGGTTTGAAGTCGACCAGACGATCTTCGACGCTGACCTGGGCAAAGAAATAATCCACGTCGGCCCAGTCATCCTTTGATACCGACAGCATCGCCACTTTGGTCGTGACCGCATTTCCGCCGCCGAGCCCGTCGATGTTCAATGGGTGTCCGGCACCAAGGGCGGCGATCAGAACCTCTGCCAATTGGTCCAGATCTTCGGGAAGATCGGCGCGATTGAAGTAAGGACCGCGCGAGGTGCCGCCGCGCAAGAAATGGAAGGGGATCGCTGTTTGGGTCATTTCAAAGGCCATGGCAGATCGACCGCCGATTGCAACATGCCAGCGGGGAAATCCCGGTTCAACAGGCTGGCCATGGAACAGATGAATGCAATGCCTGCGGCAGTATAAACCGCTGCAAATACGGGGCTTTTCCCGGCACGCCATATCATGAAGGAAAACAGGAAGACGCCAAGCGCAAGTATGAACCCGACAAGCGAGGTCAGGACCAACAGGCCTGCAAACCATGCCAGCGTCGGCCATAGACCAAAGGTGTTGTCCTCGGCATCTTGCTTTTCGCGGTCCGAAAACAGCGGGTGGGTTTCGGGGCGCATCATCATCTGGATCATCAGGATCGCGCATCCCACAAGCCCGACTGACGCCACAAAGCGCGGGAAAACGCGATCAGCTGAGGCATGGTCAGGGATCAGGCTGGCGTTCCAGAAGGCGGCAATGACATAGGCGAAAACGACCAAAAGGAAGATCATTGGCGCGCGTTTGGTGCCGGATTTGACGTCACCCTCAGCCATAATGTTTTTCGCCTGGCGCAGGCCGACGACGACCGAGATAACGGTTATGATGATCAAGACAATCACGATGGGGCTGAAGATATATTCCAAGCCTTCGCCGAATCCTTTGCGGAACCGGGAATTGGCGATCTGTACGGCTTGGTTGGCGTAGGTTTCGGCAGGGTCTGACAGGACAAACCCAATCAGGAATGCGGGGCGCGACCAGTCAAAGCGGCGCATCAGGATACCAAGGAAACCGATGGCGAAAAGTGCGACAAGATCCATGATGTCTTGGTTGGACTGGAACGCTGCGAAGGCGATGATCATGAAAAGGAACGGTGCCAGCAGCGCGAAGCGGATTGATGTCAGTTTCGCGATGCCGCCAGACGCCGCGATACAGATCAGTGTGCCGACGACATTGGCCAGGGCCAGAAGCCAGACAATGGCATAGGTGAAATCAAGGTTGTTTTTCAGCATCGACGGGCCGACTTCGATCTGACCCGTGCCAAGCAGGGCGATGGCGGAAATAAAGATCGCCATCGATCCAGAACCGGGGATACCGAACAGCAAGGTTGGGACCAAGCCGCCGCCTTCTTTGGCGTTGTTCGAACTTTCGGGGCCAATCACACCGCGCACGTCGCCTTTGCCGAACTCGGATTTGTCCTTTGCCGTTTGAACCGTGTGCCCGTAAGCGATCCAGTCGACGACCGAGCCCCCAAGGCCGGGGATCACACCGACCAGGACGCCGATCAGCGAACAGCGGACGGACAGCCATTTGTTGGCCCACCAGTCCTTCACACCCTCGGCCCAGCCGCCACCCAAGGGCGCGCGGTCAGAAATGGCTTTGTCCTGGCGCAGCAAGGCGACGATTTCGGGGATGGCAAAGATGCCAAGGCCGACAATGACCAGTTTCAGCCCATCCGTCAGATAGGGCCAGTCATAGCTCGACATGCGCAATTCGCCCGCCGAGGCGCCTTCACCAATGGTGCCGACCAGCAGGCCCAAGCAGGCGGCGACAATGCCCTTGATTGCAACGCGGCCCGCCAAGATGCCGACCATCGACAGGCCGAAGATGGTGATCATCAACAGCTCGGGTGTTTTGAACAACAGCACGATTGGGCGTGCAGCCAGAATGAAGATAGTCAGGAAGGCGGCCCCGACAAGGCCGCCGAATAAGGATGAGGCGAATGCAGCAGACAATGCGCGGGCCGCCTGGCCTTTTTTCGCCATTGGGAAGCCGTCAAGAACCGTGGCTTGGCTCGCGCTTGACCCCGGTATCCCCATCAAGACACTGGCAAATGTGTCGGACGTGGGCACGACGGCCACCATGCCTACCATCAACGCGAGGCCGGTCAAAGGCTCCATTCCGAACATGAAAGGCAGCAAAAGCGACAGGCCCGCGATGCCGCCCAACCCGGGGAAGACACCGATGGCAAGGCCCATGCAGACGCCCAGGATCAGGTAGCCGATCACATGGGGTTGCAGGATCATTGCAAAGGCGTCGTTTAACGCCGGCAACGCTGTGGCGATCAGGTCCATGGACGGCCCTCGAAGGTTTTGGGATCAGCGTGTTGGGTTCCCCGGCAGCAACCTGCGGGGAACCCTGGACTTGGTTTAGTTCAGCGTGACGCCATAGCGTTCGCTAAGCCAGTTCACAACGAAGCTTTTCGCGCTGTCCGGCACCTGAGTGGCGCTGGCAAGTGCGGTTGTTGCTTCGGCACCGGTCATCTGAGGATAGACGCCAAGGCGGGCTTCGGAAATCTCGGCGAAGTCGCCGCGCGCTTTGATATCTTCAAACGCTTTGGTGTATGTAACCATTGCGTCTTTTGAAGCACCTGCGGGCAAGAAGACCATCTTTTGCGCAGGGAAGCCTGCAACAAAGAAGGCTTTCCAAGCATCCCACTTTTCGCCGGATGTTTCGCATCCGTCGGTTGCTTCACAGACTTCTTTAAAAGTCGGCATGTCCGGGAAGGTTGGATCACGGGTGATGTTGCCATCTGCGTCCAATGCACCGAACGAGAACCAAGGTGATGCGGTGCCCGCTTCGACCAGGGGTGTTACGCCTTTCAGGTAAGACGACGAGGTCTGGTAGTCGATGTTGGCTTCGCCGCGTTCAAACATCAGACGGCCATCGCCGCGACCCTTGATGCCGAAGACAGGCTCGACATTCAGACCCAGCATTTCCCATGCCAGCAATGGCACAAGATCAAGACGGGTCGCGCCTTGGCTGCCGTAGATGAAATCTTCGCCTGCGATTGCGCTGGCACCGCCACCGGCAACTTTTTCAGCCAAAGCAGGGGGCAGATAGGCAACGCCGCCAGTGCCAGAGGCCAAAACGACGTTCCAGTCGTTGTATTCGTATTTTACCCGTGGGTCGTCCAGAAGATACGGGAACTGTGTCGAACCCGACGAACCAAAGATGACAGTGCCGTCTTCGTATTGTTGTTCCTGGAACCAGTTTGCGCCTTTGGTCGAACCGGCACCCGGCATGAATTTGACGACCACGGTGGGTGCGCCGGGCAGGGCTTCGGACAGCAAAGGCGCATAGAAGTTGGCCCATTTGGCCGAACCGCCCGTTTCCGAGAATGGAATGATCCATTCGACGGTTTTGCCTTCAAGATTGATCCCGTGACCGCCAGCGGATGCACCGGTTGCCATGGCGGCGGATGCCGCAAGTGCCAGCGCTGCGCGCCGGGTGAATATGGATAGAGACATGTTTTCCTCCCAGAAAACGGGCGTTTTTTCAGCCCTGATGTTCGAATCAGGCGGATGTCACCCCGCCTTGATCTTGCGACTTTGCGCGTTCAAACTTGCACGAACCTTGCATGGGATGATTTTCTGGAAATGCGGATCGCGATTGTCGAAGACAACGAAAGTGTGGCCAAGGGGATTGGCTTTGTTCTGACCGACGAAGGCCATGCGGTCGATCTGTTGCATGACGGGGCCGAAGCGGATGCCTTTCTGCGCGATGATGGCGCTGATCTGATCATCCTCGACATCAACTTGCCGGGATTGAGCGGGATAGATGTGCTGAAAAACCTGCGTGCGCGGCAAGATGATCGGCCAGTGTTATTGCTGACCGCGCGCGCCGCCACGGATGACCGTATCGAAGGGTTGGATGCGGGCGCAGATGACTATCTGGTCAAGCCCTTCAATATGGACGAGTTGCAGGCCCGCGTTCGAGCCTTGGCGCGTCGTCGCGCCTTGCCGGTGGTCAAGCCCATTCAGATCGGAGCATTGTCTTTCGATCTACAGACGCGCAGCATTTCGGGGCCGGGTGGCACGATTGATCTGCCGCGCCGTGAACTTTCGATGTTCGAAGCCATGGTGCTTGCCCAAGGCCGCGTCGTGTCGAAGACGCAACTTTTGGATGCCGCTTATGGTGTCGGGGCCGACGTCGAAGATCAGGTGGTCGAAGTTTACGTATCGCGCTTGCGTTCCAAATTGAAACCCCACGGGATCGAAATCAAAGTGCAACGTGGATTGGGATACAAGCTACAGGCGACCGCATGAACCTGTCGCTGCGCCTTCGGCTGGTGTTGATCATCCTTTTGCCCTTGCTGGTGATCACTGCAATTCTGGGTTTGTGGGCCTTTCGCGATGCACAAATTCGCGCAACGGAACGGTACGATCTGTCGCTTTTGTCGGCGGCTTTGGCGGTATCGCGGGATGTGGCTGTGTCGGGCGGTGATGCATTGTCGCCGGAAACAAATGCGCTGTTGCGGGACACATCAGGCGGGAACGTCTTTTATCATGTATATGCGCCCGATGGGGTCTTTGTGACGGGATACGCAACGCCACCCGTGCCCGTGACTGTCGCCGATGACGGTGCGGGACAACAGATTTTTCAGGGCGTTCACCAGGGCGAACCGGTGCGCGCGCTTCGGTTCGTCGATGTGATGGAACTTGATGGTTTGGCCGGGGCATTTACCGTAACGGTCTGGCAAGAAACGGGATTGCTCAACGCGATCGTCCGCGACCTGACCCGGCAAACGTTTCTGGTGATGGCGTTTTTGGTGGCGACCGTTGCCTTGGTGGTGTGGTTCGGGGTTCGCCTTGGATTGCGTCCTTTGCTCAGTCTGGAAACGGCGATTGCTCAGCGAAGTTCCGACGAACTGGCCCCGATCCGGCGCAGGGTTCCAATCGAGGCGCAAGGCATTGTGCGCACGCTGAACGGGCTTTTGGGTCAGGTGTCAACCGCGATGAACGCCAAGGACGTGTTCATTTCGAACGCAGCCCATCAGTTGCGTAACCCCATTGCCGGGATTGCGGCGATGACCGATGCCATTCAATCGGCGAAAACCTTTGACGACATGAAAGAACGCACAAGCGCTTTGGCCGTCGCATCGCGTCAGGCGACGGAACTGGCGAACAAGCTTTTGACGCTGGAGCGCGCAAAAGGGCAGGTGGCCGCCTTCGCTGAATTCAGCGCGGCAGGCTTTCTGGCGCAGTTGGAGCAAAAGGTTGAACTGGCGCGTGCGTCACATATTACAGTGTCTTTTGCGCAAGCCGAACCCGACATCACGATAAATGGCGATCTGACGTTGCTGCTTGAAGCGGTGGCAAACCTTGTCGACAACGCCTTGCATCATGGGGGCGAAAAACTGACGCGGGTTGACGTGTGTGTTGACGATACGGGGTCAGGAACCACGATCACGGTCATCGATGACGGCCAAGGGATCGCAGCCGAAGATATCGGCGACGCGAAAGAACGTTTCGTTCAGCTTGAACCATCCGAAGGCAGCGGTTTGGGTTTGGCCATCGCCGACACGATTGCAACGCTCCATACAGGACGATTAGACATCAGACCCTTGGAACAGGGGCTTAGCGTGGGGTTATACCTGCCTGCGCGCCGTTCTTAAGCATGTCCTAACGATTGGCACCAGCACCGAACGCAGGGTCTTGAAATGACGCAACGCCCCCTTTGGAAGGTTAGGGTGATCTTGTCCCTGGGGAAGGTCTTTTGCACAGCCCCGTCATGTCCGATACGGGCTTGGGCCACCCCAGACGCCTGTTCGTAGACACATCTGCGAACGGGCGTCTTCGTTTGAGCTTGCGCCTCCATGCGCTTCTGCCTAGAAGGAGCGCTGATTTTTATGCCCCGGCGGATGCGTTCCGCCGCGATTGAGCGAGGACACCCATGCAGGTCACCGAAACGTTGAACGAAGGTCTAAAGCGCGGCTATACGCTGGTCGTCACGGCCACAGAGCTGGACGACAAAGTCAACGAAAAGCTTGTCGAAGCGGCCCCCGAAGTCGAAATGAAAGGCTTTCGCAAAGGCAAGGTTCCGATGGCGCTGTTGAAAAAGCAGTTCGGGGAACGTCTTTTGGGCGAAGCCATGCAGGAATCTGTTGATGGTGCGATGAACAAGCACTTTGAAGACAGCGGCGAACGGCCTGCCATGCAGCCCAAGGTCGAAATGACCAATCAGGACTGGAAAGAGGGCGACGACGTCGAAGTCGCGCTGTCTTACGAAGCTCTGCCAGACATTCCCGAAGTTGATCTTTCCAAGATCAAATTGGAAAAGATGGTCGTCGAAGCGGATGACAAATCCATCGACGAAGCGCTTCAGAACCTGGCCGAAAGCTCGAACAACTTTGAAGATCGCAAGAAAGGCTCAAAAGCCAAGGACGGCGATCAGGTTGTGATCGACTTTTTGGGCAAAGTTGACGATGTGGCCTTTGAGGGCGGCGCGGCAGAAGATTTCCCGCTGGTTCTGGGATCGGGTCAGTTCATTCCGGGCTTTGAAGAACAATTGGTCGGCGTCAAGGTCGATGACGAAAAATCTGTGGAAGTGACCTTCCCCGAGGAATACGGGAACAAGGAACTGGCTGGTAAACCAGCGATTTTCGCGGTAACCGTCAAGGGCGTGCAGGAACCAAAACCTGCTGAGATCAACGACGAATTGGCGACAAAGTTTGGCGCTGAAGACCTTGCTGCTCTGAAAACCCAAGTGTCCGAGCGCATTGGCACGGAATACGAAGGGGCCGCCCGCGCTGTTATGAAACGTGCGCTTCTCGACGAGCTGGACAATATTGTTAAGTTCGATCTTCCGCCATCCTTGGTCGAAGCGGAAGCCAAGCAGATCGCGCATCAGCTTTGGCACGAAGAAAACCCAGACGTCGAAGGTCATGACCATCCTGATGTCGAACCAACCGACGACCACAACAGCCTTGCCGAGCGCCGCGTGCGTCTTGGTCTGTTGCTGGCCGAACTTGGTCAGAAGAACGAAGTCGAAGTGTCGGATGCTGAGATGACGCAAGCGGTTATGAACCAGGCGCGTCAATATCCGGGTCAGGAACGTCAGTTCTTTGAATTCGTTCAGCAAAACCCGCAGATGCGTCAGCAAATCCAAGCGCCGCTGTTCGAAGACAAGGTCGTCGACCACATCTTTGAAAACGCGACCGTGACGGAAAAGCAATCCACCAAAGCCGCGCTTGAAAAAGCGGTTGAGGCGATGGACGACGAATAGAAACCAGAATGGTTTTGGAGGAGGGCCGCCTTTCGGGGCGGCCTTTTTTTGGACGATGCTGGGGTTACATGAAAAACCCCGCATAAATCTTTGTAATTTATATGATTTTTCCATCTGAACGAGGCGCAGAACCTGTTACCCATGTCACAGGCGCTTGATCCGCGAGCAACCGTCCGAAATCTTTGTTGAATATCCTTGCGCTTTTGGATGAGGTGACCGCGCTTGGTCACACGCCCAGGCCGCAAATCGGTCGATCCGTCTCACAAACGGCCTAATCAGCTAAGCGGTGCGCCGTTGAATTGGGCGATGGTAATGCCTGCGCTTTCCAGACCGCGCCGCACCTTGCCAGAGAACGCCACCGCCTCGGCGCTATCACCATGAATGCAGATGGTATCGATGCGGGTTTCTAACCGCGTGCCATCGCCGGTGATGATCGCACTTTCCCTGACCATTTCGACCATACGCGCCGCTGCTTCATCGCCGTCGTGGATCATGGCACCTGGCAACCGGCGATCAACCAGCGTTCCATCGGCATTGTAAGCGCGGTCGGCAAAGATTTCGCCCGCCCACTTACAGCCCAAATCCCGACAGACGGTCTCCATTTCGGTTGCAGCCAACCCCATGATGATGATGTCGGGTGCAACGTCCAGCGCCGCTTCGTAACAGGCGCGCGCCATATCGGCATCTTTGCAGGCCATGTTCGACAGTGCGCCATGAAGCTTCAGGTGCCGAACCTGTCCGCCCGCCGCCTTTGCCATGCCCAAAGCCGCGCTGACCTGATAGCGCACCATATTGGCGAGCGTCGGCAGGGGCACCTGCATCTGACGTCGGCCAAAACCCTGAAGATCGGGAAACCCCGGATGCGCGCCAATGCCCACACCGGCCTTTGCGGCAAGCTCCATGGTCGTCGCCATTGTGTCGGCGTCGCCCGCATGAAAGCCACACGCAATATTGGCCGAAGTGACAATGCCCAAAAGCCCGTCATCGTCGGTCATTTTCCACGGGCCAAAGCCTTCGCCCATGTCGGAATTCAAATCTACGTTCAGTGTCATGTCGCGATGAGATAACAAGCCCGTGCCTTGTGCAAGAATTTTCGCCATTTGCCCTTCCGGGATCGAAAGACTTGGCCTAGGAAGGACGGGTTCGCAGGTGGAACAACAGCGAACCCTTGTCTTGCGCCATCGGGTGGTGTGCGGCATCGCACGTGTTTTACCCGGTTTGCGCAGGTCTGATGCACGCGCCGCGCCAGTTCAGTTTCAGAGAATTGCCCAGACGTTTTGCTGCGTGGGTTTGGCGTGGCTGGCACGTTATCCTGACACGCGGGCCGGGACGCATCCAGTTTTGGTTCATTGCCTTGCTGATCGGTGTCGTCGCTGGTGGTGCTGCCGTTCTGTTCCGTCTTGGCGTTGAACTGTTGCAACGGAGGTTTTACGGAACAGAAGATCCGCGGTTTGTATCGTCGTTCGCCGAAACACTTCCCTGGTTCTGGATCGTCCTGATCCCCGTTCTGGGCGGGCTTTTGGTTGGATTGATCCTTGATCGTTTCACAACAGACAATCGCGCCAAATCCGTCGCCGAGGTGATCGAAGGGGCGGCACTGAACGATGGTCGCGTGGAAACCCGCGAAGGCATGGCATCGGCGGCTGCATCACTGATCACGCTCAGCACAGGCGGGTCGACGGGGCGCGAGGGACCAGTTGTGCACTTGGCGGCGGTCATATCGTCTTGGGTGTCAAACCGGATCAATGCCGACGGTATCACAGGGCGCGATCTGTTGGGCTGCGCCGTTGCGGCGGCGGTGTCAGCCTCGTTCAACGCGCCCATTGCCGGGGCGTTGTTTGCCCTTGAAGTGATCTTGCGCCACTTCGCAGTGCACGCCTTTGCGCCGATTGTGATCGCCAGTGTGGCGGGAACGGTGATTTCGCGTCTGACCTTTGGCGATGTGACCGAGTTTGTGCTGGCCGGCGACAGTATGCTTGCGTTTTATGTCGAACTTCCGGCGTTTCTGATCCTTGGTTTGCTGTCAGGCTTGGTTGCCGTTCTGATGATGCGGGCGGTGTTTCTTGCCGACGATTTTGGCAGCGAAATGCGACGGCGCATTGGGCTTCCGCGTTTCATTCGCCCGGCGATTGCGGGGCTGGCGCTTGGCGTGCTGGCGCTTGGATTTCCCCACATCATTGGCGTTGGATATGAGACCACGTCGGCGGCTTTGACCGGCCAGTTGTTGTGGCACGAAGCGGTGGTGTTTTGCCTGATCAAATGTGTAGCCGTCGCTGTGACAATCGCCGGACGCATGGGTGGTGGTATCTTTTCGCCGTCTCTGATGGTGGGCGCTTTGCTGGGTCTTGCTTTCGGATTGGCGGCAACGGGCATTTTCCCCGAAGTCTCGGGCTCGACGACGCTTTATGCATTGGCGGGCATGGGGGCCGTCGCGGCGGCGGTTCTTGGCGCGCCTATTTCGACAACGCTGATCGTTTTCGAACTGACAGGCGACTGGCAAACCGGCTTGGCCGTGATGGTTGCGGTGTCGATGTCGACGGCTGTGGCGTCGCGCATGGTGGATCGATCTTTCTTCCTGACCCAACTTGAACGGCGAAATGTGCATTTGTCGAAAGGGCCGCAGGCCTATCTCTTGGCCATGTTCCGTGTGGCCAATGTGATGCGTCCGCCAGATGATCCGGGCGCCGCACCCGAAGACGCGCTATGGGCCGCAATCGAGGATGGCATCTGGGTCAATCCCAATGCCACACTGGAAACCGCCCTGCCGATTTTTGAGACCACGACACGTCCGTTTTTGCCGGTTCTAAGTGTGGGCGATGAAGGCCAGCCACCTAAAATTCACGGTACCTTGTTCCACGTCGATGCACTTCGGGCCTATAACCGCGCCTTGGCCGCCACAGCGGCAGAAGAGCACAGCTAACCCTAGACCTGTTCGACGGTCACATCGTCACGTGGATAGAACGCAAGGTGCCCGGTGATGTCTGCCACGCCGTCAATCGGGCTTTCATACGACCATGCAGCATCCGTCAAAACCGTGCTTTTCGTGACAATCGAAAAGTGAACGGCGTCGCCTTTGTGCGGGCACGTGCTGACTTTTTCGGACGGATCCAGAAAATCCATCGCGATATCGCCCCGTGGAAAATAGATCACCGGGCCATAGTCGCCTTCGCGCAACTCAAGTGCGGCGCTGCTTTCGCCCAAGACGGCCCCGCCAGCGCGCACCACCCAAGTTCCGTCCGCAGGTTGAATTTTGATGTGATCGGCCATGGTAATCTCCTTCGTTGGTGCGTTTCCTATCAGGAAAACGGTAACAAAGCGATGTCAGACAAGGGGTTTGGTTGCGGCCTCAAGCCACACCTTGGCCTCTGGCGAGACACGGTCCTTCAGCTTGTCCCAGACCTCGGCGTGATAGGTATCGATCCAATCGCGCTCCCATGGGCCAAGTTGATCGGTTGCGATCAATCGGCGATCCAATGGCACGAAGGTTAGGGTTTCAAAGTCCAGCTGATCGCGCTTGTCACCGATCTTGGCGGCCTCGCGTACAACGATCAGGTTTTCAATGCGGATGCCGAATTCGCCCGGTTTGTAATAGCCGGGTTCGTTCGACAGGATCATGCCGGGCTCCAGCTTTACGTCCGTCGCACGCGAAATCCGTTGCGGGCCTTCGTGGACGCAAAGATGTGCGCCGACCCCGTGGCCGGTGCCATGATCATAGTCCAAACCTGCGCGCCAAAGCGAAGCGCGTGCCAATGCGTCAATGTCGCGCCCCGTTAACCCACGAGGAAAGCGCGCCATCGAAATGGCGATCATGCCTTGCAGCACGCGGGTGTAACAGTCGCGGTGTTCGTCCAACGGCGTTCCAACCGCCAGCGTGCGCGTGATGTCGGTGGTACCGTCGGTGTATTGGCCCCCTGAATCCAGCAAAAATAATGTGCCGTCTTCGATGGTCCGGTCGGTGTCTTCGGTGACGCGGTAATGGATGATTGCGCCGTTTGGTCCAGCGCCCGAGATCGTGTCGAACGAGATATCCATCAGCGTATTGGAAGCGGCGCGGTAGTCTTCCAGTGCCTTGGCCGCAGCAATTTCCGTCAGCGCGCCCTTTGGGGATGCGCGATCAAACCATGCCAGAAATTCGATCACCGCCACGCCGTCGCGCAAGTGTGCCGCGCGCATGCCCTCAATTTCCACCGCGTTCTTTTTGGCTTTGGGAAGGATACATGGATCGTCGCCCCAAGCGACCTTGATATCCGCATCTTCCAAAAGGGTTGAGATGGCCAAAGGCGTGGTTTTGCGATCCACCCGGACGGGGCCTTTCAGGGTGGTGAGTTGTGTTTCAAACTCGTCCCATTCAAATTGGTCGATGTGCGGATCTGAACCGAGCGGCTCAAATTTGCTTTGATCCGAGAACAGCGAGACGCGACCGGTGTCATGCAGAATGGCAAAGGCCTGCACGACAGGGTTTCGAGGGATGTCGCTGCCACGAATGTTCAACAACCAACAGATACTGTCGGGCAATGTCAGCACCACTGCCGTTTGGCCTGCGTCTTGCAAAGTTTTGGCCATGCGATTGCGTTTGTCACCGCTCTTTTCGCCTGAAAGTTCAATGGGATGCGCGCGGACCGGATTGGCAGGCAGGGCAGGGCGATCGGCCCAGACGGCATCGACAAGGTTCGGCGATGGTTTCAGTGTCAGGTGATCACCTGCCGCTTTCGTCAGGGTCGCAACATCTTCGGCGGTATGAAGCCACGGATCAAAGGCAACGGTCGCGCCTTCGCTCAGGTGTTCGACCAGCCATGGGCCCAGTTTGACCTCGGGCCAGTTGACGGGTGTGAATTCACTTGCCACCTGATCGCGCACTTGCAGGCGATACCGTCCATCGACGAAAACACCCGCAGTGTCTTGTGTGATCGCGGCGAACCCGGCTGATCCCGTAAACCCCGTGAGCCATGCTAACCGGTCATCGGCTTCGGCCACGTATTCGCCCATGTGCCGATCAGCACGCGGGACAAGGAAGGCATCATGGCCTGCGTCGGCCATAGCTTTTCGGAGCGCCTTAAGGCGCGGCGGGCCCTGTTCTGGATTGGCGGTTGATGTGTAATTTTGGAACATGGGACGCAAGGAACAGGAAGCGGGCGCAAAGCACAAGGTGGATGCGTTTTCTAAAGGGCAGAAAAATCGCCTTAGTCTTCGAAAAGGCCAGTTTCAAAACCATCGACGGTCAGTGTGTTTTTCTTGCGCCAAAACGCTTCCATGCCGTCGTCGTCCATCTTGTCGAAAAACGGCAACATCTCTTCGGCGGACCGGTCGCTTTTATAGTCCATATAGGGCACACCCGAACCGCAGGAGACATGCACCATATCAATCGCCAGATCAAAAATCTGACGACTGCCTGCCAGCTTCGGGAAATGTGCCGCCAATTCATCCCAGGCGTCGTGGCGGGGATGTGTGACTTTGGCGGTTCCGTAAAGACGCAGAATGCGGGCGGGCCCTTCAAACGCACAAAACATCAAAGTCATGCGGTTGGTTTGTTTGATGTGACCGGCGGTTTCGTTGCCGCTTCCAGACAGGTTTATCCAGATCAGCCGGTTGTCGTCCAAAATACGCAAAGAATCTGCGCCTTTGGGTGACAGGTTCACGCGACCTGTCTCTGCCGCCGTCGCTACGAAGAAAACCTGTTGTTGTTCAATGAAATCCCGAAGCGTGCCGTTCAGCTTTGTGCCGGGTGCCATAATGCATTACCTCGAATGTCAAAATGAGAACATACTACGAACGACAGGCGTGTTCAATGTGCTCAGACGACCGTTCTGAGGCGCGATAGTCTTTTGCGCTGGCGTGGATCGCTTTCGAAAAGCGCGGCCAGTTGTTCGGTCATTGCGCCCGCAAGCTGTTCAACATCCGTGATCGTCACAGCGCGTTCGTAATACCGCGTGACGTCATGGCCGATGCCAATTGCCAAAAGTTCAACCTGTCGACGACGTTCGATCATGTCGATGACATCGCGCAGGTGCTTTTCCAGATAGTTGGCCGGGTTCACCGACAGCGTGCTGTCATCCACAGGCGCGCCATCCGAAATCACCATCAGGATCTTGCGCGCTTCGTGGCGCGGTATCAACCGCCGATGCGCCCATTCCAACGCTTCACCGTCGATGTTTTCCTTCAACAACCCTTCTTTCATCATCAGACCCAGATTGGGCCGCGCATGACGCCAAGGGGCATCGGCGGATTTATAGATGATGTGCCGAAGATCATTCAGACGACCGGGAACTTGGGGGCGACCCTCTTGAAGCCACTTTTCGCGGGACTGACCGCCTTTCCAGGCGCGGGTCGTAAAGCCCAGAATTTCGACTTTCACCGAACACCGTTCTAACGTGCGGGCCAGAACATCGGCGCAGATGGCTGCAATGGAAATCGGGCGGCCCCGCATGGATCCTGAATTGTCCAGCAACAGGGTCACGACCGTATCGCGGAACTCCATGTCTTTTTCTTGCTTATAGGCCAAAGGCACGGTTGGATTGGCGACGATACGCGCCAAACGGCCAGCGTCCAGAATGCCTTCCTCCATGTCAAAGGTCCATGTGCGAGTCTGTTGGGCCTGTAAGCGGCGTTGCAAACGGTTGGCAAGTCGCGAGACGGCACCTTTCAACGGATCGAGCTGTTGATCCAGATAGGCGCGCAAGCGTTCCAGTTCTTCCGGCTCTGCCAGGTCGGCTGCGTGGATTTCTTCATCGAAATCAGGCGTGTAAACGGCATAGTTCGGGTCCGCATCGCTGAACGACTGGGGCGGAGGCGGCTCCATCTCGGCGTCGCCCTGGGGCAGCTCGGTTTCTTCGCCACCTTCGGCATCGGCCATTTCGTCCAGCGTGACTTGCGCCTCGGCTTCGTCGTCTTGCTGATCCTGACTTTCGTCGGGTGCGGCTTCCGAACTGTCCTGTTGCTGTTGGCTGGCATCGTCGGAATTGGCGTCTTCGTCTTCGGGCGTGTCTTCGGCGGCTTCCTGATCTTCGTCCGGGTCTTCGGCGTCCGGGTCATCGCCCAACTGATCGCCATAGCCCATGTCTTGAATGATCTGACGCGCAAATCGTGCAAAAGACGCCTGATCGTCCAGCATGTCTTCCAGGTTTTCCAGCGTTTCGCCGGCTTTGGTTTGAAACTGATCGCGCCAAAGGTTCAAAAGATTTGCAGCCGACGGTGGCAGCTCGCGCCCGCTGGCCAATTGGCGCACAAGGTATCCGGCAGCAACCGACAAGGGCGCTTCGGCAGCCTCGGTCACTTCGTCATAGCCTTTGCGCATGGCTTGATTTTCAATCCGTGCGTCAATGTTGCCGGCAGTGCCCGGCATATCGCGCGCGCCCATAGCTTCGCAGCGGGCCATTTCCATGGCTTGGTAAATATCGCGTGCCATCTGGCCGTCGGGCGCATAGCGGTTGAAACATGTTTCGTCGTGGTATTTTCGGCGCATGGCATAACTGTCTGCGGTGCCACGGGCCAAAAGCACCTCGTCGCGAGTCATCCGCCGTGTGACTTGCGGCAAACGCACTCCTTCCGCCGACATCCCCGGAGGGTCGACCGAAAAACTGACTGTCATTTCAGCATCATCCGCCAGCGTTTTGGTCGCTTCGGCGAGTGCTTTTTTGAATGGGTCAGCGGGGCTTTCGTTTGGGTTACTCATGGACAGGGTAAAACACCCATGGCCCCAGTGGTGCAAGTCAGAATTTCTGGCTTTCGCCTTTGATCTTGAGCGAGCTAGCTGGACAAAAGACCTGTACAAGCGGCGATTTCAGTTTCGGCCCTTGTATGCGCCCAAAGCGCATCGGCTGGGTCGTCGTTGAAGGTTGCGCGCGTCAAAAGCACGTTTTGGGCCTGCTTCGCATCAATCCGCCAATTCAGCGCCTGGCTGCCTGCGTCTGGCGGCATCACGGCTTCTAATAGCGAAAGCATCGTGTCGCGGCGTGATGCTGTTGTGTTTGCGGCGGGATCAGACATCAGCCATTGATGTTCCATCTCAGCCGACAACCGCCCCGCGCAGGTTGCAAAGGTTCGCGTAAGGTCGGTGCCCGCGACCATCGGGCTTGCGATATGTGCCGCGATCAGCGCCGCAGTCAGAGTTTTTAAACCGCTCATAAATTGAGCATGTACACGAAAAATTTTTCGATCAACCAAACAATGGAGGTCATTTTATGTCGCCGCAGCGCGGCACCAATGTGTCGCGTATTTTGGAAAAGTCTCAAACTTCTGCTAATCTGATTTTTATTGCCACGAATTTTTTTGAGGTAAACCCATGACTGATCTTGCAATTTCATCAAAAGTCTACGGTGCAAACGTACGTAGCGCACCGTCATTTGGAAGCAACGTTATCGGCTTTTTGCCCGAAGCGGCACCGCTGAAGCAAACCGGTCCGAAACAAGGGGACCGTTGGCTCCCTTGCCGCGGCGAGTTGGATGGGATGACAAAAGATATGTTTGTCTCAAAGAACGTGGTGCGCGATCGCGTATCAGCGCCAAAGGAACGCCTTGTGCGTGCAGCCGTTGCTGAATGGCTGCGTTTCGACCGAGGCGCCGGAAAAGAGCATCAGGCACCGTTTCATAAATTCGTCGGTGAGTACTGGAGCAATATAGGCATGGACCTTGATGGTTTAGATCGCGGCTGGCCATGGTCGGCTGCCTATATTTCGTTCTGCATCGAGACGGCAACAGGATATGGCGACTTCAAACAAGCCGCAGCTCATGCGCGTTATGTTCATCAAGCAATAAAACGACGGGAAGCTGGAACCAATGGATCGTTTTGGGGATTCCGTTTAAGTGAACACAAGCCTGCCATCGGTGACATTGTTTGCATGGCGCGCGGAAACTTCAGTGCAACTTACGACCATGCAAAATCTAACAATGCTTTTTCCAGTCATTGCGATATTATTGTGTCTGTTCGCGACGATCATGTTTCTACCTTGGGCGGGAACGTAGGCCATACTGTCAAACGAAAAACGTTTGGGTTGAACAATGCAGGCTTCCTTAAGAAAACTCAGCGGCTATATGCAGTATTGAGAAACAACAAGTGATGATCGTCAGGGTGGGTCTTTTCTGTATTGTTGGGGCTTTGTTGGCCGCCGCATTCGTCGTATTGTTGGTTCCCGAGCCGGTTGTGCGAGCCGAAATTGACAGCGAGGAAGCTTGTCCGGCTGCATTAATTGGGCGCGTTGAAAGTGCCGCAATCCGTGCACGCCCTTATTTAGTTTCGCGTCGTGTTGGCGTTTTAGAAAGCGGCGATGTCGCGTACCTATGTGAAGATCGCGGCAACTGGGTGGGGGTGATTGCCCCGCTCGCTAAAGGCGGCTGCGCAGCAGCTCTGCTAGCGCCTGATGAGCCGATGTCAGAACTATGTCTGCCTGGATGGATTCTGCGCGCGCAGGTGACATTTGCTGCGGGTTAAAGCCTAGATCAGCGCAACGCTTGCGGCACTTTCGGGCAGTTCTTCGTCGAAACAACGCTGATAGAACTCGGCGACGGTTTGGCGTTCAAGTTCGTCGCATTTGTTCAGGAACGTCAGGCGGAACGCATAGCCCACGTCGCGGAAAATCTCGGCGTTGAGGGCCCAATTGATCACGGTGCGTGGTGACATCACGGTCGACAAATCACCGTTCTGGAAGGCCGTGCGCGTCAGGCCCGCAACGGTCACCATCTGGCTGATGTCCTTGCGGCCCTTCTCGGTGTTGAAGTTGGGCGCTTTGGACAGGATGATCGCGGTTTCGGCGTCGTGGCTGAGATAGTTCAGAGTCACCACCAGCGACCATCGGTCCATCTGAGCTTGGTTGATCTGTTGTGTGCCGTGATAAAGGCCCGTGGTATCGCCCAGACCAACGGTGTTGGCTGTGGCGAACAGACGGAAATAGGGATGCGGCGCGATGACTTCGTTCTGATCCAAAAGCGTCAACTTGCCGTCCGCTTCCAGAACACGCTGGATCACGAACATCACATCGGCGCGGCCTGCATCATATTCATCGAACACAATCGCCGTTGGATTGCGCAGCGCCCAAGGCAGGATGCCTTCTTGGAATTCGGTGAACTGAACGCCGTTTTCAACTTTGATCGCATCCTTGCCGATCAGATCGATCCGACTGATGTGGCTGTCAAGGTTCACGCGTACCGTTGGCCAGTTCAAACGTGCGGCAACCTGTTCGATATGGGTTGATTTCCCGGTGCCGTGATAGCCTTGGATGATCACCCGGCGATTGTGCTGAAACCCGGCAAGAATGGCCAGCGTGGTCTCGGGATCAAACTTATAGGTTGAATCCACGATAGGCACGCGATCATTGGCTTCTACGAAGCCTTTGATCTTCATGTCAGAATCGATGCCGAACACCTCGCGAAGATCGAGTTCTTCGGTCGGTTTTGCATCCACATCAACCAGACGATAATCCATACCGCTTCCTTGCCTACTCGGGAGAGAAAATAATTCGCCTTCCACGTGCCTCATTCTGGCGCTGTGTGCAAGACCGGCACGCATATGTATCGCGGCATTTACGGATTGTTGGGTCGAATCTGCCAAAAACGCGGGGAACATGATTTCCGGGTCCCTCGTTTGGTAACGATTTCCCTGGTGCGTAAGGCGTCTCGCTATTCGTAGCGGGGCGCTTCACGCGTTTTAGAATTGGTTAGCCAATGCGCCCGCACGGGAATGTGTATTTTCTCAAATTTAGTTTTCAACTAGAATTGTCCTTGGAATGACACGTGTTTTCTACGCGAGGAGTGACCCCACCATGAAGCGACGCACGTTTTTGGGACATGCGCTGGCAAGTAGCGCAGCTCTTGCATTTGCCAGCAAAGCCAGTGCTTCGGGCGACTTTGAAGTCACCCGCACAGATGCGGAATGGCGCGAGATGTTGACCAAGCTTCAATACAAGGTCATGCGCGAGGGCGACACGGAATATCCGGGCTCCAGTCCGCTGGACAAGAATTATGCCAAGGGGATGTATCATTGCCGGGGTTGTGATTTGGCCGTTTATCCGTCGTCGACGAAATATGACAGCACCACGGGTTGGCCTTCATTTTGGAAAGCCTGCCCCAAAGCCGTCGGCACCCAACCCGACTGGAGTATTTTTGGCGTCGAAACCGAAGTGCATTGCATCCGTTGTGGCAGTCACTTTGGCCATATCTTTGACGACGGTCCTGCGCCAACTGGCAAACGTCATTGCCTGAACGGTGTGAGCTTGGTGTTTAAAGCTGCTTAAACCATAGGGAAAAACTGACAGTTTTCGAAACGGCATCTGCGCGGCGGATGCCGTTAAACATTGTGCCATGAGATTTCAAAACTGGCCGAAGCATTTGCGCAATGACCCTATTTCATTAATGGCTCGGACCGTGATTGCCGTTGTTTTCGGAGTTGCCGGCGCGGTGGTGATGATATCCATCGTTAGAGCGGAGTCGCTATTCAATGGCCAAAGCGCGGAATTTATTGGTTTCGCTTTTGTCGGGGCCTTTATCTCGGGCTTGATGATTGCACCACTTTTAGGGTCCCAAGGCTTTGGAAGCGTTACGCTGGCCATTTTTGGTGCCATACTGGGCACTTGGGGCGGCGCATTCATTGGCAGCGGTCTCATGTTTGGTATCAGTTTTTTGATGAACACGGGCGGTCATGAAGGTGTATTTCAGGCTGGACTGGACGTGGTGAAGATTTCAGTGATCTCGGTTGTCGTTGTTTCCCTCATGATTCTGACGACATGGGTTGGGCCGATATGGGCGATCTTGATGGTTATTGTTCACGCCATTGCAATGGGTGTGCGCAAAGCTGCATAGCCTCTGCACGATGTATCACAAGCGCTGCGCAGGCGCATGCGACATGGCCCCGATGATCTGCGCCTTGGTCCCCTAAGAAAGAAGATGTCCCTCGGGTCAGGCCAGCCAAAGGCTGAAACCAATCGAGCAATTCTTCCCCCCGGGGGCGGGGCAAGGCTCCCGCCCTGATGGACCCTCGCCGCAAATGTTGCGGCGGGGGGACGTCCTTTTCCGAATTTCGGATTTTACGGCCGCGCCCATCAAAGTTGGCGGTATGCGCCTCAATCGATGGCCGTTGCCTTCGTCATTTTCGCCCTTGTCGCGGACACCAGTTTTACCGGCTTTCTGACGTCGCTAAATCACTTTGGCGTCAGAAAAATGCGCATGAATCGAGACAGGGTTCAGAAACCTCAGGAAGATCTCTGACGCATTTTCTTTTTAGAAAAGTTACTTGCCGCGGAAGTTCCGGCTTTCCTTGATCTGATCCCAGGCCCAGACGACTTCGGCCAGTTGATCTTCGTGACCGCGATCCCCGCCGTTCATGTCGGGGTGCAGGACTTTGATCAAAGATTTGTAAGATTTTCGGATTTCAGCCTTGGTCCAGTGATCTTTCGATTCCAGAATATCCAGCGCACGACGTTCCTTGGGTGGCAGCTTGCGCGTTCCGGTGATCGATTTACCGGGGTTCTGCGTCGCGTTTTCGCCAAGGATCTGGTGCGGGTCATCCACACCAAGACGCGACCACGCACGGGCTTCTTCGCCGGTGGTGGCGAAGGGTTTCGTCTCACGCTCCCAAACCCGGTCTTTGTCGACCTGTTCGGCAAACTCTTCTTCGGTCTGGCCGTGAAAGAAGTTCCATTTCAGATTGTATTCACGGACGTGATCTTTGCAGAACCAATAGAATTCGTCCAAGTCATCCGGCGATTTGGGCGCGCGGTACTGACCGGTTTCCTGGCATCCCGGATGTTCGCAAACCCGCGTCGATGTCTCAAACGCGCCTGACATACCGCGACGGGTGCGTGAACGCTTCTTTTTATCTGACGAGACACTTAGATCGAAACCAAACGGGTCGTTTGACATGGGTACCTACCTTTCCGACTCGGACGGAAGAGTTTACCGTGCTGACCGGGAAATTGAACAGGGCAAACCGTAAAAATGCGTGTAGAAGACGAAATCCGCGAAAAACTTGAGGCTGCGTTTGAACCAAGAGCCCTGAAGGTTGTCGATGACAGCGAAAGTCACCGGGGTCATGCGGGGTATCAGGAGGGGGGGCAAAGCCATTTCAACGTGGCGATTTCCTCGGAAACCTTTGAGAACATGAGCAGAATTCAGCGACACCGTGCCGTGCACAACGCTTTGGGCCCGGAGCTTATCGGGCGCATCCATGCTTTGGCCTTGCAGATCGAACCTTAGTCGGTTGCAGCACCAAGTCGCGGCGCAGTGGTTTCTTCGGCTGCCTTCGACAAGACACGCGTGACGACCGGGTCTTCGTTCGCAGGCATCGGATCTTCGAGGGCGGGCGCTGGTACAGAGCGCACGCGCGGACCTTCGTCAAGTACCAGAGTTTCGGCCTGTAAGCGGCGGAAAATCAAGACATTCTGGTAACTTGTCTGAGTTCCGGTCAAGCCTTTGCGTTCTTCCATCGGCAACATCTCGGCACGGACATATTCCCAACCTTCGTCGGCGTGGTCGTTCAAAATATCTGTCATCGAAAGCGCAAACCGGTCTTCGCGGGTTTTCACGCCTTTGGCCTTGGTGCCGGTAGTCGGGGCCGGAACGGCCATGTATTCAAACTGTCGCATGTTGGTCTCCTGCTTGGGGAGTATTCTTAACAGGTCTGCTTACCGGCTTAAAGCCAAGGGCAGGATACTGCCCGGGCTTAGCCAAAATTCGGCCTATTTTGCCGCCTAGCATCGGGAGATCGCATTTACAAAGAGCAAGTTATGGATCAGATTGCTTCGTTTTTTACGACGTCACTAGAACTTAACGACACCGCACGGGCGATTTTGTTCGTCGGTATTTTATACTTTGGCTATGTTTCGATTTGGCCGGAAATGCGCAGGTTCTGGGATGACGTCAAAGAAGAATCCTCTTTGCAAATTGATTTTGATGACCTGCAAAAACTTGTGCGTCTGGGAACAACGTCTGCACCAAAACAGGATATCAGCGTAATCCGGGCACGATACGAAGCATGGGTTCAACAAGAAGATTGGGCGGCGATACAAGAACAAATCAACCGGGACGACAAAGTACGAAACACGGATTACAAATCCGAAATGCGTTCAGCACGGGTTGGTGTTCGCGCGGCCATGGCCGACATTCATGAGGCGCTTGGATATGGTGGTGAGATGGCCGAAGCGCGGGCGTTGGATGCAGTGGAACGTTTTGATCAGCGCCATCAGGCCGAAAAAAGTGATATGGCCGCAGCAGTTTTAGCCGCCGAAGCTCATATGGAAATAGGCTGGATGTATCGCGGAGGCGGCACCATCGACACGGTTTCGCGGGATGGTCTGAACAATATGCAAAAACATTTCGACCGTGCGGGCGAGATTTTGGCTGGTTTCGACATTGCACAACTTGGGTCTGCAACTTTGGCTGCTTCCAACTTTCGCTATGCTGTGGGCATTTGTGGCGGCGCCTCTCTTTTTCATGCGGCGCATAGGATCTGGCTTGAAGCGGACGCGGCGGATCCCGAAATGATGGGGCAAGTGGCTTTCCATCTTCTGCCACGCTGGTACGGCAGCTATCGAATGCTTCACCGCGCGGCTGCGGACATTGCAGATCGCACCGCGGACGACCTTGGCGATCAGGCTTATGCGATGACGCTTTTGTCGGTGGCCGTGGAAGAACCGGAACTTGTTGCCGCAATCGACGCCGAACGTTTGGCGAAAGGGGCGTTTCAGATGCTAGAGGCGCGCTCCAGCGATCAATCAAGTGTTAACTACGTGGTCGCGGGGCTGTTTTATTTGATGCAAGAGGCCGTCGGCAAGCGTCGCGCCGTGTTGCGCGTGGCGTTGCGACACTTGTTTGAGACCAAAATGAAGGCGTTTCTGCTGGATTATTGGCCAGATGGGGTCGAAGACATACGAGAAGATCTTGCAAAGCTCTTCGGTCAGGAATTGAGCGCGGGTTCAGTCCTCGTCATCGATGAAAACGGTTTTCGGTTGGAGCAATCTGTCGTCTGAATAGGGTCTAATTCGGGATCCGCTTGTTTTTCCAAGACTCTGGTGCTTTCAAAGGCGCGCGGTTTTGTGATTTGAGTGACGCCGCAAGAGACGTCACGCTCTGGCCGGGCATTCAAGGCAGGGCCAATGACACCACTAACGCGTTTTCTTACAGTGTTTCTCTTTATATTCGGTCCCGTTACGGTTTCGGCCTGTGGTACGGACAGCCAGTGTAAGATTGGGGATCGGCATTACTATATTGCCTTGCCCGATGGCTATGACGGCAAGACGCGCATTCCGGCCTTGGTGTTTGCCCATGGGTTTCAGGGCTCGGCCCTTGGCATCATTCGCAATCAGCGGCTTCGTAAGGTCACGAATGATCTGGGGATTGCGTTTATTGCGGTGAAGTCTTTGGGCGACACCTGGGCGACCGAGAATTCTCCGCGCGGGAACGCCCGGACCGATGCTTTGGAGCTGGCTTATTTCGATGCGGTGACGCGGGATGCGACGGAGCGGTTTGCGATCGACGCGGACCGGATCGTGATGGGCGGTGCGTCGACGGGCGGTATGGTGACCTGGTGGTTGGCGTGCAAGCGGAGCGATGATTACGCGGGGTTCATTCCGATGTCAGGGACGTTCTGGACGCCGGAGCCCGGAAGCTGTTCTGGGCGGGTGGCGAATATTGTGCATTTTCACGGCGACAAGGATCGCACTGTACCGTTGGAGGGGCGTGCGGTTGCGGGCACGCGGCAGGGGAATGTGGCTGTGGCCTTGGAGATGTACCGCGCGTTTGGGAAATTTGGTGCGGTGCGTGCAGAGAATGGCGGCGGGTTGCGCTGCGAGAACAGCGCCAATCGGGCGGGGAATATCGTGAACTTTTGTCTTTACGATGGGGGCATTCGTTTCGGTCATCCAACGTTGCGGTCGCCTGGCGGATGCTGCGGGCGGCGGGGCAGATTTGACGCAAACGCGGCGCCTTGGTCTTCCGATCAGGGGAACTGAGAACGCTGGTCGGATTGGGTCTGGTTTTGGAAACCATGTACGAGGAGTGGGAGATTGGTTTGATATGCTGGGGATATCGGATCGTGCATAGGTGTCGGGTGATTACCAACCTCTGCGGTGTCCTGGCTTCGGATCTCATCAGTTCAGGGGGGTGATTTCCAGAAGGTGATTTTGGCGTCACCTTCGGCCCGGAAATCGCGGATGCGGGCTTCTTCGGCATAACAGGTGTTGCGGTGACAGGCGCGGGTTCGGGCACAATCTATGGTGTTGGACGTGTCGGCGATCAGGATGCGTTGGCCACGGGAATTCAGGAGCGTTTCAAGGTTTGAGGCAAGTGCGTTGCCTATGCCGCTGCCTTGTGCGGTTGGATGAACCGCGGCGATGGCGCACATATTTCAGGCGTGCTCGGCAAGTTCTTCCGGTTGGGCGATGCAAAAGCCCATGGGCGACGTGCGGCGCTTGGCTTCGCCGTCGCCCCGCCCGCCGTCCCGTAAGCTTTAGAGCCCGAGTTTGGCAGCGATGATGTCGTTGACGGCTTTGGGGTTGGCTTTGCCGCCGGTGGCTTTCATCACTTGTCCGACGAACCATCCTGCAAGCTTGGGGTTTAGTTTGGCCTTTTCAACCTGATCGGGGTTGTCGGCGATGACCTGATCGACGGCCGCTTCGATGGCGCCGGTGTCGGTGACTTGTTTCATACCGCGGGCTTCAACGATGTCGGCTGGGTTGCCGCCGTCAGTCCAGACAATGTCGAACAGGTCTTTGGCGATCTTGCCGGAAATATCGCCTTTGGAAATCAGATCGACGATGCCGCCCAATTGCGCGGCTGAGACGGGGCTGTCGGTGATTTGCAATTCGTCTTTTTTCAATCGGCCAAAGAGTTCGTTGATGACCCAATTGGCGGCGAGCTTGCCATCCGAGCCTTTTGCGACTTCTTCGAAGTAGGCGGCGTCATCCACATCGGCAGTCAGCACGCCCGCGTCGTATTCCGTCATGCCATAATCGGCGATGAAGCGGGTTTTCTTGGCGTCGGGCAATTCGGGCAGCGAGGCTTTGATGTCGTCGATCCAAGACTGTTCGATCTCCAGGGGCAGCAGATCGGGGCAGGGGAAGTAGCGATAATCGTGGGCTTCTTCCTTGCAGCGCATGGAGCGGGTTTCGCCTTTGTCGGGATCGTAAAGGCGGGTTTCCTGATCGATGCTGCCGCCGTCTTCCAGAATGGCGATCTGACGTTTGGCTTCGACGTCGATGGCGTGCTGGATGAAGCGCATCGAGTTCATATTCTTGATTTCGCAGCGCGTGCCGAGGTGGTCAAAATCCTGAGAGGCCTGATAGCGTTCGTAGTCGCCGGGACGGCAAACGCTGACGTTGACATCGGCGCGTAAGGAGCCGTTTTGCATATTGCCATCGCAGGTGCCCAGGTACCGCATGATCTGGCGGAGCTTGCCGACCTAGGCGGCCGCTTCTTCGGGGCCGCGGATGTCGGGGCGCGAGACGATCTCCATCAGGGCGACGCCGGTGCGGTTCAGATCGACGAAGGACATGTTCGGATCCATGTCGTGGATCGATTTGCCGGCGTCCTGTTCCAGATGGATGCGTTCGATGCGCACAACGCGCGCGACGCCGGGCGACAGTTCAACCAAGACTTCGCCTTCGCCCACGATGGGGTGGTAAAGCTGGCTGATCTGGTAACCCTGGGGCAGGTCGGGGTAGAAATAGTTTTTGCGATCAAAGGCGGATGTTTTGTTGATCTCGGCCTTGAGGCCAAGCCCGGTGCGCACGGCTTGGGCGACGCAGAATTCGTTGATGACGGGCAACATGCCGGGCATGGCGGCGTCGACAAAGGCCACGTTGGAATTGGGTTCTGCGCCGAAGGTTGTTGAAGCCCCGGAGAACAGCTTGGCGTTGGAGGCGACTTGCGCATGGACTTCGAGGCCGATGACCAGTTCCCAATCACCGGTCGCACCAGCAATAACTTTGGGTTTCGGGTTTTCAAAGGTCAGGTCAAGCATGGGTCACATCCCGGTCAATTCTGCGTCTTGGGGTTTAGGCCGCCAAAGCTTGTGGGGCAAGGGGCAAGGAAAGGCGGATTGGCGCGCAATCCGAGGTGCTCTGTCTTTGCGTTTTACCGGGCGGTTGGGTAAGAGTGGTTTCTGGGGCGCGTTGAGAATGTCGAAAGGCCGATATATGTCCCGGATTTCCATTGTCTTGATGGCATTGTTGGTGATGACGCCATCTTTGTGGGCGGCTGAACCCTTGGGGATGGAAAATGTGGTGCCCGAAGCGCGGGAGCGTGATGTCCCGCGTGCACGTTGGGAATACCGGGCTGACGGTGCGCTTTGGACGCGGGTTGCGCTTGCGGCTGTGCAGGGCCACGGGGCGGCGTTGATCGAGACGGTTCCCAAGGACATTGCAGAATGGTGCCCGGCCTATCCTGAAAATCCACCGGAGTTGCGCGCGGAATTCTGGGTCGGGCTTTTGTCGACCGTGTCGCGGTACGAGAGCAATTGGAAGCCGCGTGCGATTGGCGGCGGCAACCGGTGGTTTGGCTTGATGCAGATCGCGCCTTCAACGGCAGAGTATCGCGAATGCCGCGTGGAAAGTGGTGCGGCCTTGTTGAACCCTTTGGATAATCTGAACTGTGCCATTCGGATCATGGCCGTCACGGTGCCACGGGATCAGGCGATTTCGGTGAAAGACACGCGTTGGCGCGGGGTGGCTGCCGATTGGGGGCCTGTGCGTACCGATTGGATGCGCGCCGATATGCAACGATATACCAAACGGCAAACTTATTGTCGCCCTTTGGCCGAAGTGCGCCCGAAAGTACGCCCCGGTGTCGCGCAAAGTTTCCAGTCGGAAACGCGACCCTAACGGATGCGAAACGCGCGGCGGATGTCTTCCAGGGCGTCGCGTTGTCGGTCGCCAATTGGATCGCTTGTGATGGTTTTCAGGATTTCCATCAGCGGGCCGATGTCGCCCGACGTCAGTTTGTAAAGCTGCCGTGAGGCGCGGGGAATGGCGGGCTCGGGGCCGTTGCATTCGTTCATCAGCCACCGTCCCAGAACCAGCAATTCTTCGGCTTCGGATTTTGGGATCTGAAGTTCGCTTTGGAGCGATTTGATCAGCGCGTTACGGGTTTCTTCCGTTGGAAGACCGTGTAGTTCCAGATAGGCCATTGCCACGGTGGCGGCAGCCGTATTTGCGTCTTCGATGGCGTCAACCGGGTGGGCAGCTTTGTTGCGGCGAAATCCGAAGCGGCGCGCGGCAGCGCGGACATCATCGGCGACGTCCAGCAATTCCGACGTCATTTCCGCGGCGTTTTTGGCGCGCATGATAAAGAAATAAATTCCGGCGATAATGCCGATAGCGGCGATCACAATATGCATTTTAAGCGGCCTTGAATTCCAATGTGCCCGGGTTCATGTCCGGGACGGCTTCGGCGGCGTCGCGCACCAGGGACTGTACCGTCGTTTCGGGCATGCTCCATAGGCGCGGGTAAATAACGGCCAGATGCCAGCGGATCAAAACATAAAGTGTGTCGGTCATTGCGATGCTGTCTTCGCCCGATACACGGAGTTCAGAAGCAAGCGCGTTGGCGGTCTGGTTCACCTCGGCTTGGCTGGCCTCCATCGATGCAAGATCAAGCATAGCGCCTGAGAACAAGTCGGGGTCTAATAGTTCGCGCGCACCTTCGCGGCGTTCCAGCAAAGGCAGGAAGAACAGCGCATAGCCGCCCGAGCCCAATGTGTCCTGGGTGCGTTCCAAGGCTTGGTCGGCCTGTGCGATGATGTCTTCGTCAGAATAGGCGTCAACGTCGGCCAAGGCGTCGGCGCGAACTTCGTAGATCAGCGGGTTCGACGGGTCGAGATCGATCCAGCTTTCAAATAGTTCGTCCAACCGATGTGCCCCGCCAGGAGACCCAAGTGCCTGACGGTAATGGGCTTCGGCCAGAAGCGGCGACATATAGGCCAGCGCGTCGTAGTTGCTTAAGATCTCGCCCGCTTCAAGGAAATGGCGTGCCATGCGGCGCCACGTGTCGCGGTGCAGGTCTTCGGGCCAAAGATCCGCGCGGCAGGCTTCGCCAACCGACAGATGGGCCCTTGCGGCAAGGGCAGCCAGAACGTGATTTCCGGGGTGGCGTTCATAGGTATCGACAAAATGGCCAACTTCGGCTTCGGCATCGTCCAGATCGGACAACTCTGTGTTCGGTGAGGCTTCGATCAGTGTTCGAAGCCCTGAAAGCGCGACATCGGCAGCCACATCGTGAAAGCGGGCACCCCCCGCCGCCATGGCAAGTCGGGTTTCCCAATCGGCAATGTCATCTCCCACCTGGGTCCATTCATCGGCCAGCATCAAATCGGCGATATGGCGCGATACCGCGATGCGTTCGATCAGGTCGGGGTCTTCGCGTTCCACGGGCAATTCTTCGGGGATCGCATCCGACGGTGCGGCAGCGCGAAATGGCGTGCCATCGCCCAAAACATCAAGGCTACGCGTTTTCTTGCGCCGCGCACTTGAAAAAAGCGCCAGAGCGATTGATGCGAAAAGGGCCAAAAGGGCCATTCCAGGGACGGTACCGAAAAATGCTTGGACTTCGGCCATGACAAAAACTCCCGAGGGATCGACGTTCAGGGAATTTTTGCCGGGTTATTTCGGCAGCTTTAAGGCGATTTCAGGTGGTTTTGGCCCAATTTCAGGGCAGTGTTCAGCGAACCCAGCTGGGTTTTCGACTGTTGTGGACCAAAGAAACCGTTGGCGCGTCACGTCCGCCGAGCGATAAAGTGGTTTTCTTTAGGATTTCAATCGCCTCGTCTGACCTTGCTGGCAAAGCGGAGGGCGATATCGCTTCGCCAATGTTGAGGCGATAGGGTTGGCGGTTCTTGTTTAAAGTTTCGTAGAAAAGCGTGATGTCGCGAAGCGACGGGTGCAGGATGTCGAACAGATAGAACAGCGCCGAATTCCGCGCGCGCAGGTTCATCGGGATGACCGGAAGATTGAATTTGCGCGCGATCATCGCGGCGGAGGCCATCCAGTCGCGTTCGTAAAGCCGGAGGCCCCGGCGTTTGGCCAATCGACCGGCTGGAAAGATTACGCCCAATCGACCGGCGTCGATGGCCGTTCTTGTGAATTCCATGGTTTCGCGGGTCTTGGCGCGTGTGCGTTTGTTGGCCTGCCATTCCACAGGTGCGATAAGCGTCTGGAACTGTGGAAGAATTCTGAGAATGTCAGAGTTGGCATAGATGAACAGATCGGGGCGGATTGGCGCAATCGCATGATGCAACATGATGCCATCGGCGATGCCTGTGGGGTGGTTGGCGACGATCAGAGCGGGGCCTTGGCGCGGGATGTTCTGAAGCCCGGTGATTTGAACGTCTTGCGCCAAGCGGCCTGCAATGTGGTTCATGATCCGGTCGGCGGACCAGTTGCGATAGAGGTTTCCAAGTTCCAGCGTGCGTTCGTATCCCAAAAGCGACATGAGCGCAGGCCGGGCCACGGCAGCATAGGGCGTGGCGGCAAAGAGCCAGGCGGCTCGTTCGGCAATCAGAGGATCGATGCGCTCTTTCATGGCGGATGTTCAAACTGATTTTGGCAACAAACTGGTGACAGAGGTTAACATCTGAGCGACTTTTGCTCTAGCGCGGGGCGTTTGAAGTGGCAGAATCCGGCTGACTTACATGAAGTTTGCGGTGTAAATTTCTGACAAATATCCAGAAAATTTATGTAGGCGATCTGTGGATAAGTGGCGTTCTAAGTATCCAAAATACGGGCAGTTATCTCGCTCATGTCGCGGCTTGGGGACTTGCGCAAGCGTTCCAACGCGTCGGTGATCATGCTTTGTCGGTCGCCGTCGAAGATGCGTTTGGTTTCAAAGGCGGTGGCCAATCGGGCGGCGGTTTGTGGGGTTAACGGATCAAGTTTCGCAAGCCAATTGGCCACAAAAGCATAGCCCGCCCCACTTTCATGGTGGAAAGCGGCCATGTTGCCTGTGAGAGCCCCGATGACCGACCGGAAGCGGTTGGGGGTTTTCCAGTGGAAATCGGGGTGATCGGTCAGGGTTTCGGCAATCGTCAGGGCGTCTTCGGCATCGGCCTGGCTGATTTGGATGGAGAACCATTTGTCGAGCACATTGGCGTCACCTTTCCAGCGGTCATAGAAATGTTCAAGTTGGGTCTTGGCGTCACCGGCGCGGATCAAAGCGGCCAAGGCCCCCAGAGTTTCGGTCATGTTATCGGCTGAGGCAAACAGGGCGTGCGCGCGGTCGGGTCCATCCGCACGCGTCAGCGCGGCGAGGGCACCAATGCGCAGGGCGCGGCGTCCGGCGTCTTTGGCATCAGGTCGAAACGGACCCGGCGTTTCCATTTGCGCGAATAGATCGGCGAAGGTGTCGTGCAATTGGTCTGCGATGGCCAGTTGCAAGGTGTCGCGTGCGGTGTCGATGCGGGCCGGGTCGGGGGAGTGCCCGGCGTCGAAAATGGTGTGGGCGATGTCGTCGTTCGACGGCAGGCCAAGCGCAAAAGCGCGGAACGCCGGATCAAGTGAGGCATCCGACAAAAGCGCACCAAGGGCGTCGATAAAGCCAGTGCTGGGGGTGGCGTCTTTGGTAATCATCGCCATCATTTGTTCTTTCGCCAGAACGCGGCCCGCTTCCCACCGGTTGAAGGGATCGGTGTCATGGGCCAAGAGCGTCAGGCGGTCTTTTGTCGAAAGGTCTTGTTCGACGACAACTGGGGCCGAAAAACCGCGAAAGGCCGAAACGATGGGACGATCTGGGTTTTCGATTTCACAAACCTTGGTGTCTTCGGTGTTTAGGACAGCAGTACTTTCAGGGGAAATAGCTGCGCCCTGTTGATCATAGAGCTGGAAGCGCATCGGGATGACTTGGGGGTGTTTTTCGCTTTGTCCGGGTGTGGGCGGTGTCGATTGTCGCGCAAAGACGCGCCAGATGTTGCCGTCCTGTTCAAGACGTATTTCGGCCTTTGGTGTGCCCGCTTGGGAGTACCACAAAGCGAACTGAGAAAGATCGCGGTCTGTGCTGTCTTCGAAGACTTTAAGCCAATCTTCGATGGTGCAGGCCTGACCGTCGTGGCGCGTGAAATAGAGATCGAGCGCCTTTGCATATGCCGCATCCCCCACAAGCGTTTTCAACATGCCGATGACTTCGGCACCTTTGTCATAGACGGTGGCGGTGTAGAAGTTGTTGATTTCGATAAATTCTGCGGGGCGTACTGGGTGCGCAAGCGGGCCTGCGTCTTCGCGGAACTGACGGGCGCGCAAACGCAGGGCGTCGTCGATCCGTTTGACGGCATGGCTGCGCATGTCGCCGGAAAACTGTTGATCGCGAAAAACGGTCAACCCTTCTTTCAGGCAGAGCTGAAACCAGTCGCGGCAGGTGATGCGATTGCCGGTCCAGTTGTGGAAGTATTCGTGCGCGACGACGCTTTCGATCCATTCATAATCTTTGTCGGTGGCGGTTTCGGGCGAGGCCAGAACGTAACTTGAATTGAAGACGTTGAGGCCCTTGTTTTCCATCGCACCCGCGTTGAAGTCTTCAATCGCAACCAGGTTGAAAACATCAAGGTCATAATTGCGGCCGTATGTGTCTTCGTCCCAGACCATCGACCGTTTCAACGCATCAAGCGCATAGGCGCAGCGATCTTCGTTGCCGGGACGAACCCAGATGTTGAGGGCGACGTCACGACCATCGGCTGTGGTGTGTTGGCCGGAATGCGCGACAAGATCGCCAGCTACGAGCGCGAAAAGGTAAGATGGTTTGGGCCATGGATCGTGCCATTCGGCGAACCCGTCCCCGGAAGTTCCGGGATTGCCGTTGGACAAGAGCACCGGCTGGTCGCCTTCGACGCGCACGGTGAAGGGGGCCATGACATCGGGACGGTCGGGGTAATAGGTGATCTTTCGAAAACCTTCGGCCTCGCATTGGGTGCAGTAAATGCCTTTCGACATATAGAGCCCTTCGAGGGACGTGTTGGCGGAGGGGTTGATTTCAACCTCGGCTTCCCATGTGAACGGGGCATCGGGGACGTCGGCGGTCAGAAGGCCGTCATTGACGTGCGGCTTCCAGTCTTGTCCATCTATGCGCACTGACTTCAGGATCAGATCTTCGCCCATAAGTTCAAAGTGGCGGTCGGTCGTTTCGGGGTTTGGTGTAAAGCGGATGCGGCTTTTGACGATCGTGCGTTCGGGATGCAGCTGGAACGTCAGGTGGACATCCTCGATCAGCCAGTTGGGAACCCTGTAATCGGCAAGGCGGATGGGCTGGGGGGCAGCGTCTTTCATCGGGCACACTTTGGCTTAGGGGACAGATTTGCAAACCTAGTCCGCCGGGCGGTGGCCTGCAACGGGGAAGCCGAAGTTGGTTTTTTGCGCGAGCGCTAGTGTTCGGAACGTTGAAGGTTAGGTGCCTTCAAAGCATTTTTAGCCGGATCGGTTCGCAGTTTACGGAATGCGCCGCGGAACAGACGCCCCCATTCCTGAAATGGATATATGAAGATCAGCAGGGCATTTTTGTCTTCGATGCCCGTGGCTTTCGCGCCCATCGGCGCAGTGCAGACGCCGGGGTAGTAATAGGTTCCAAAAAGAGCGTCCCAAGCCGGAATGGAATTGGCGAGGTTCTTGCCGTAGGCCGCAGGCGTATCGGCATGGTGCCAGCGGTGGAAGGCGGGCGAGGCCAGCAGAAGCTTGAAGGGGCCATGGGCCCAAGCGAAATTCATGTGGACATATAAGTTATGGATTAAGCTCATCGCGACCACGAAGGGGATGGCATGCGGCATTTGCAACCATGTCAGCAGCACAATGTAGGTGAAGGCCATCACAAGCGATTCAAAGTAATGCACCCGGTATGTGGTAAACGCGTTCACATGGGTGTCTGAATGGTGTGCGGCATGGGTGGGCCAGAGCCACTTGGTGTGCATGATCCGGTGGGCCCAATAATCGGCAAAGTCGCGCGCAACGAACCCAAGGACACACAGGAGCCAAAGCGGAGTTGTCGCCCAAACTTCGGGCGACAATCTGGGGATGCCAAGGATTGCATAGGCGCTTTGCGCAGCCGCGTTGATTTCGTCGGTGAACAAAAGAATGGCAGCATAATTCAACCCGATCAGAGTGATCGTGGCAGCGGTGTTCTCAACGGCGTGGCGGCTGAGTTCGTCACGTTTGCGAAAAACGGCATAGGCGATCAGCGTCATTGTTGCGGGTGCAACAAAGAACATGAAAACCGGATAGGTCAAAAAGACCCTGGATATGGCGTTTAGGGTATCCAACGGAGCTCCGCGCGCGTGGTGACGATCTTTTGATCGCGCGCAATCTGGTCGTAGGGTTGTTCAAAGGTTGGCAAGGATTGGGCGTGAAGGACGGTTTTTAACGTGGTGGATCGGGGATCGGTCGTTATGCGCGGCTTTGCTTGTGGGGGCATGAAATCCCCGGTATGCGGCGTGAAACAGCGCATTGTGGAGAATTTTATGACCAAACGCATCGAAAAACACCGTTTGCAGGTGGCAGACGTGCTGGCCAGCTTTGTTGAGACCGAGGCTTTGCCGGGCACCGACATAACGCCCGACGTGTTTTGGGAAGGGTTTTCGCGGATGGTGCACGACCTGACGTCGACGAACCGTCGGTTGTTGGATCAGCGTGCAGTCCTGCAAGGAAAGTTGGACGTTTGGCATCGGGGAAATCCGGGTGTTGTGGCTGATATGGATGCTTACCGTAAGTTCCTGAAAGACATCGGATATCTTATTGAAGAAGCAGAAGATTTCTCGATTGAGACCGCGAACATTGATCCTGAGATCGCGCGCGTTCCGGGCCCGCAACTGGTCGTGCCGATTACGAATGCGCGGTACGCGTTGAATGCAGCCAATGCGCGTTGGGGGTCTTTGTATGATGCGCTTTATGGAACCGACGTTCTTGGCGATTTGCCGAAGGGTGGCGGTTACGATGCCAGCCGGGGTGCGCGGGTGATTGCATGGGCCAAGGCGCATATGGACAAGGTTGCACCTTTGGCGTCTGGGTCTTGGGCGGATGTTGTGTCGGTTGATGTAGACGGCGGAGTTTTTACGCCCGCTTTGGCCGATCCGTCACAATATGCGGGGCAGGCGGAATGCGATGGTGTCCGGCATTTCATGCTGACTAAGAATGGTTTGGGGATTGAGATCGTGGTGAACCCGTCCAGCGACATTGGCGGTGTTGATCCGGCAGGTATCGCGGATGTTCGGCTTGAAAGCGCTATGAGCGCGATCATGGATTGCGAGGACAGCGTCGCTTGTGTGGATGCCGAGGACAAGGTTCTGGCATACCGCAATTGGCTGGGCTTGATGCGGGGCGATCTGACGGAACCGGTTGAGAAAGACGGTGTGACGTTCATCCGCCGTTTGAACCCGGATGTGGATTACACCGCGCCCGATGGATCGACGTTGACCGTGAAAGGACGGGCTTTGATGCTGGTGCGCAATGTGGGGCACCTGATGACCAATCCTGCGATCCTTTTGGAAAACGGCGATGAGATTTACGAAGGTCTTATGGATGCAATGATCACAGTATTGATCGCCATTCACGACTTAAAGCGTTCGGGGGGCAATAGTGAACACGGGTCGGTTTACGTGGTGAAGCCAAAGATGCACGGACCTGCCGAAGTCGCCTTTGCCGCCGAAACCTTTGATCGGGTGGAAGCGATCCTGGGGTTGCCGCAGAACACGGTCAAGCTGGGCATCATGGATGAAGAACGCCGCACATCTGTGACGTTGAAAGAATGTATCCGGGCGGCCAAACACCGGGTTGCCTTCATCAACACCGGTTTTCTGGATCGAACGGGCGACGAAATTCACACCTCGATGGAAGCGGGGCCAATGATCCCGAAAGGTGAGATGAAGGGCTCGGCCTGGATCGCGGCTTATGAGGATTTGAATGTGGATGTGGGCTTGGCCTGTGGGCTGTCGGGGAAGGCTCAGATTGGCAAAGGCATGTGGGCCATGCCGGATTTGATGGCCGATATGCTGGACCAAAAGATTGCTCACCCCAAGGCTGGTGCGAATTGCGCATGGGTCCCGTCGCCGACAGCGGCCACGTTGCACGCGACGCATTATCACGAGGTGGATGTAATGGCCGTGCAGGCCGAATTGATCGCGCGTGGGGCGCGTGGATCGTTGGAAGACTTGTTAAAGGTGCCATTGGCCGGCAATCCCGACTGGTCAGATGCCGATGTACAAGCCGAGATCGATAACAATGCCCAAGGCATCCTTGGCTATGTGGTGCGCTGGATCGATCAGGGCGTAGGCTGTTCCAAAGTGCCCGATATCAACGACGTCGGATTGATGGAAGATCGCGCGACGTGTCGGATTTCGTCGCAAGCTTTGGCGAATTGGCTACGCCATGGCGTGGTGAGCGAAGATCAGGTGATGGCTGGCCTGAAAAAGATGGCGGCAAAGGTGGATGCTCAGAACGCGGGCGATCCTGCGTATCGGCCGATGGCACCGGGATTTGACACGATTGCCTTTAAAGCGGCCTGTGATCTGGTATTTGAAGGGTGTGCCCAACCTTCGGGCTATACCGAGCCGGTTTTGCATCGGCGGCGGTTGGAACTGAAAGCAAAGGAAGCCAGAGATGCCTGAGATCAGCCTGTCAAAAGCAAGAAGCATTGTCCGGGGAATTCTGAAGAAAGCCCGCGAGTTGGAAATGAAGCCGCTGTCTGTGGTTGTTCTGGATACCGGCGGTCATGTGAAACTGTTTGAACGCGAAGACGACGCGTCGCCGGGGCGTTTTGAGATTGCGCGCGGCAAGGCGTATGGCGCTGTGATGACGGGGTTGCCGGGGTCCGAGCAGATGGCGCGCGCCGAACAGCAGGCCTATTTCGTGGCGGCCCTGAACGGTGCTTATGGTGGGCAGATGGTGCCGGTTCCGGGGGGTGTCATTGTAAAAGACAGCCGGGATCGCACGATTGGCGCGGTGGGTGTCACGGGCGACACGTCGGAAAACGATGTAGTGGCAGCGCTGGCGGGGATCGAAGCGGCTGGGTTAAGCGGATTGGCCTGACGCAATAGTTCTTTCAGGTTTCTTCATTGTCTTAGCGAAAAATAAGGGATGAGTTGTGCAGAAATGACAGTTGCGCCTTTGCGTTGCTGCGGTCATGTTTGCGACAAAGAGGTTACTATGACGCGTCCTGTGGTCGGCATTCTTGGGAATGCCCATGTTATCAACGAAGACTATCTGGTCCATGCGAGCGGGGTGATGAACTCGGCTGCGGTTTGCCATGTATCGGGGGCGATGCCGCTGATTGTGCCGACGGATCCGGACCTGGTGAGCGTGGATGATTTGCGCCAGACCTGCGACGGGTTTCTGTTCACCGGCGGGCGCGCCAATGTGCACCCCGAAGAATACGGTGAAGCCGCGACCGAAGCCCATGGCACCTTTGATCGTGATCGCGATCGTCTTGCTTTGCCTTTGATCCGCGCATGTGTGGCGGCTGGCCAGCCGATCCTTGCGGTGTGCCGGGGGTTTCAGGAATTGAACGTGGCCATGGGCGGGTCGCTTTACCCTGAAATTCGCGATCTGCCGGGACGGATGAACCATCGCATGCCACCCGATGGTACGCTGGATGAAAAGTTTGAACTTCGCCACGATGTGACATTGACCGAAGGCGGTGTGTTCCACCGAATATTTGGCGCATCGACTGTGCGGACGAATTCGCTCCATGGCCAAGGCATCAAGGCTCCGGGTAAGCGGGTCGTTGTCGATGGCCATGCACCCGACGGGACAGAAGAGGCGATTTATATCGACGGCGCGCCCGGATTTGCACTGGGTGTGCAGTGGCATCCGGAATACCGGGCGGGTGTGGACCCTGTGTCTCAACCCTTGTTCGGGGCTTTCGGCGGGGCGCTGAAATTATGGGCCAAAGGCGAACGCGGTGGGCAGTTAAAAAGCGCATAAGGCGCGCGCACGCCGATGCCGTTTCGAATTTGCTAACCTATTGAGTACCGGTTTCGACATCGGAAATTGTTTCGGGGAATTCAGCATTTTCCGCTTCACCTTCCCGCGCAGATCCGTTTCTTTGGCCCCATGAAGCGTTCAACAATCAATGACATCATGGCGCAGGCGGACGAAATGATCCGTGCGCATGGCTTCACCTTGCCGCCCTTTGCCTATTGGACGCCGGACGACTTTCGGGCCCGCGTGAAAGATGGTTCTGCCGCTCGGATCGCCGAAGCGCGGATGGGGTGGGACATTACGGATTACGGCGAAGGAAAATTCGACAAGCTTGGCTTGTTTTTATTCACGCTTCGCAATGGATCGCTGGCCGATCTTCAGCGTGGCGGCGGGATGGTTTATGCCGAAAAACTGTTGATCAGTTTGCAAGATCAACTGAGCCCGATGCACACCCATGTCATCAAGTCCGAAGATATCATCAACCGGGGCGGGGCAACTTTGGCGGTTGAACTGTTCGGGTCCGATGACGACGGAAACTTTGACAACACCAAAGGGACCACCGTTTTAACGGACGGCTTGGAAAATGTGCTGGAGCCCGGCGCGATCCTAAAGCTTGCACCCGGCGAAAGCGTCACGCTTAATCCCGGCGACTGGCACGCGTTTTGGGGTGAAGGTGGCGATGTGCTGATCGGTGAGGTGTCGACCGTCAATGATGACGATACCGACAACCTGTTCCGCGAAAAAATCGGTCGGTTCGCTAAGATAGACGAAGATGTTGATCCGACCCATCTTCTGGTCAGCGATTACGCGAAGTGGTTCAAGGCGTAAATCGGTCTATCGCAAGGTTCGGGCTGAGCGGTCCGTTTTGCCCGGTGTCAGCATCCGGTGCGGGGGCGATACACCAACGCTAACGTCTTCCATGGTGCCTTAGGCGATGCGAATTGGCGCAAATGGTCTGTACCTTGCACAATTTGGCAGGCGCATTCTGGCAGGAAACCACTTAAGCTTCTTTCGTGCATGGGGTACTTAGGATTGATGAGATGGATTGATCTTCCCCCGGTTTGGCTATTGGTGGCCCTTGGAATGGCGTGGCTTTCGCCTTGGCGGTTCGCCCCCGGCGTGTTGACCGGATTGGGGTGGCTGGCCATTGGGATTGGCGTGGGCCTGACGGTTCTGGCGGTGTTCGCTTTTGTCGCGGCAAAGACGACGATCATCCCACGGCACGCACCGGACGCGCTGATCACCTTTGGGATTTTCCGCTGGACGCGAAACCCGATCTATTTGGCGGATGTTCTTTTCCTATTTGGTGTCAGCCTGATTTGGGGGGCGTGGCTTGGCCTTGTCTTGGTGCCGATCTTTGCCTGGATGCTGGACCGCCGGTTTATTCAAGGCGAAGAAGTGGTGCTGCGTAACGTTTACGTTGACAGCTATACTGCCTATTGCCAGCGAGTGCGGCGTTGGATTTAAGGACAACTGCGACAAGCGTTCCAATTGTGCCTTTGCGGTTATCTCAGTATGTGTGATGCTCTAGTTGACTAAAACCTTTCGAATGGGGGACAGCCGATGAAAATCGGAGTGCCAAAGGAAGTGGCTTCGGATGAAGCCCGCGTGGCAATGACACCAGCCAGCGCTAAAGATCTACAAAAGCTTGGATACGACTGCCTGATCCAAAAAGACGCAGGCAAAGCCGCCGGCTTTGATGATGAGGATTACAAGGCGGCGGGCGTGAACGTCGTCAGCGGTGCGGCGATCTGGAAAGACGCGGATGTCGTAGCCAAGGTTCAGCCCCCGACGGAAGCCGAGACGGCCAAACTGGCCGAAGGGCAGACCCTGATTTCGTTCTTCTATCCCGTGGCCAATGAAAAGCTGATGGAGATCGCCAAGAGCCAAAAGGCCAATGTGATTGCCATGGATATGGTGCCGCGGATTTCGCGCGCTCAGAAGATGGACGCGCTGTCGTCGATGGCGAATATTGCGGGCTATCGCGCTGTGATTGAGGCGGGCAATAACTTTGGTCGGTTCTTTACTGGGCAGGTGACCGCCGCTGGTAAAGTACCGCCTGCGAAAGTTTTGATCGTTGGTGCGGGCGTGGCCGGGTTGGCCGCCATCGGCACGGCGACGTCTTTGGGCGCGATCACATTGGCGTTTGATGTGCGCCCCGAAGTGGCCGAGCAGATCGAAAGCATGGGGGCCGAATTCGTCTATCTGGATTTCGATGAAGCCGCACAAGACGGGGCCGCGACGGGTGGATATGCAGCACCTTCGTCGCCTGAGTTCCGCGAAAAGCAGTTGGAAAAATTCCGCGAATTGGCACCCGACGTTGATATCGTCATCACCACCGCTTTGATCCCGAACCGCGATGCGCCGGTTCTGTGGACCAAGGACATGGTCGAGATGATGAAGCCCGGATCGGTGATCATTGACTTGGCGGCCGAACGCGGTGGCAATTGTGAGTTGACCGAGAAAGACAAGAAGATCGTATCCGACAATGGTGTGACCATCGTGGGCTATACGGATTTTCCAAGTCGGATGGCGACGCAATCGTCGTTGTTGTATTCGACCAACATCCGTCACATGATGAACGATTTGACGCCCGACAAAGACGGGCAGGTCAATCACAACATGGAAGATGATGTGATCCGGGGCGCGACCGTGACCCATGCAGGCGAGATCACGTTCCCGCCGCCACCGCCGAAGATCGCCGCGATTGCAGCGCAACCGGCGAAAGAAAAACCAAAAGAGTTGACGCCAGAAGAAAAGCGTGCAGCCGAAACCGCAGCTTTTAAAGCGGCGACCAAAAGCCAGGTTACGTTACTGGCGGCAGGTGGTGCTTTGATGGTGCTGATCGGGGCCTATGCGCCGGCAAGTTTCATGCAGCACTTCATCGTGTTCGCACTGGCCTGTTTTGTCGGGTTCCAAGTGATCTGGAATGTAAGCCACGCGCTGCACACGCCCTTGATGGCGGTGACCAATGCGATTTCGGGCATCGTGGTTGTTGGTGCGTTGCTGCAAATCGGGTCTGGCAATTTGCTGGTTGTATTCTTGAGTTTCATCGGCGTTTTGATCGCGTCCATCAATATCGTGGGAGGTTTTCTGGTAACACGCCGGATGCTTGCCATGTTCCAAAAGTCATGAGGGGGCGATCTGATGCTTGCTAACGGAGTTGTCTCGGCCGCCTATATCGCGGCGTCCATTCTTTTCATTCTGGCTCTTGGCGGATTGTCGAACCAGGAAAGTGCCAAGCGCGCTGTCTGGTACGGGATTGTCGGCATGGGCGTGGCTGTACTGGCCACGGTGCTGGCCCCTGGCGTTCAGAACATGGCGCTGATCATTGTCGCAATCGCAGCGGGTGGCTTTGCGGGCCAATACGTGGCGGGCAAAGTTCAGATGACCCAGATGCCGCAACTTGTGGCGGCGTTGCATTCCTTCGTTGGATTGGCGGCGGTGTTTATCGGGCTGAATGCCGACATCATGTTGGGTGCGGTATCGGAAATGCGGGAAGCAGGCACGGCGTTGGCAGATGCCGATCTGACGGCGTTTGGTGAAAAGCTGTGGAAGAAAGACGCCACAGAAATCGCCATTTTGAAGGTCGAGGTTTTCCTTGGTATCTTCATTGGTGCGATCACCTTCACAGGCTCGATTGTGGCTTTTGGTAAGCTGGCTGGAAAAGTCGATGGCAAACCAAAGAAGCTGATGTTGCCGAATGACGAAACGCCGATCCCATATATCTCGGGCCATTATCTGAACGCGATCTCGCTTTCGCTGTGTGTGATTTTGGGGCTGATGTATTTCACCGGGGCTGGCATCTGGACGATGGTTCTGGTGACGCTGATCGCGGGTTTCATCGGCTGGCATCTGATCATGGGGATTGGCGGCGCGGACATGCCGGTCGTTGTGTCGATGCTGAACAGCTATTCCGGCTGGGCGGCGGCGGCGATCGGGTTCACGCTTGGCAATGACTTGTTGATCGTGACCGGTGCGCTGGTTGGTTCGTCGGGTGCTATCCTGTCCTATATTATGTGCAAGGCGATGAACCGTCAGTTCGTCAGTGTGATCCTTGGTGGTTTCGGTGGCGAAAGCGGGCCGCAGATGGAAGTTGAAGGCGAACAGATCGCCATCGACGCCGACGGCGTGGCCGCGGCATTGAACGACGCCGACAGTGTGGTGATTATTCCGGGTTATGGCATGGCCGTGGCGCAGGCGCAGCAATCAGTGTCAGAGCTGACAAGGAAGCTGCGCGCCCAAGGCAAGACGGTGCGGTTTGCGATCCACCCCGTTGCCGGGCGTTTGCCGGGGCACATGAACGTGCTTCTGGCCGAAGCCAAGGTGCCGTACGACATCGTTCTGGAAATGGACGAGATCAACGACGATTTCCCAGAAACGGACGTGTCGATTGTGATCGGTTCGAATGACATCGTGAACCCGGCGGCTCAGGATGATCCGAATTCGCCAATTGCGGGGATGCCGGTGCTTGAGGTTTGGAAATCCAAGCAGGTGTTCGTGTCAAAGCGTGGCCAGGGCACAGGCTATTCCGGCATCGAAAATCCGCTGTTCTATAAAGAAAACACGCGGATGTTTTACGGCGATGCCAAGGCGTCGCTGGATAATTTGCTGCCGAAGATCGATTAAGGTTGCCTCATGATTTGGAAGAAGCCCGCCTCTGTGCGGGCTTTTTTGTACCACGGGTTACCCTGCGAGCCCTGTCTCAGATTGGTAAATTTGGTGATTTCGCGCACATCGACGACCCTTGATCCCACCACTCGATACTCAACATTTTGAATGAGAGGGGTCATGTCATGCCAACAAAATGTGGAAGAAATAAAATCAGGCCACAGCCCGGCACATTTGTTTGGCAACCTTGATCTTTGGGCAACAAAAGCCAGAGAGCCATGGGGCGTGATCGTTGCTTGCCATGACAGCAAGGACGTGGAGCCGGACAGCCCACCCACAGACGAGGAATTTTTTGCGCCGCGCTAAAGTGTTGATCGCTGGGCGTCACGCCAATTTCCAGGGTCAAGGCCGTCCAAGGTCCAGTCCCCGATGCGCCAGCGGATCAGGCGTAAGCAGGGAAAGCCGATGGCGGCGGTCATGCGGCGGACCTGGCGGTTTTTGCCTTCCGTCAAGATGAGCTCGATCCAACAGTCGGGTATCGTTTGGCGCGTGCGCACCGGCGGATCGCGATCCCAGACGTCGGGTGGGTCAATCAGCCGGGCTTTTGCTGGTTGAGTGGGGCCGTCTTTCAGGGACAGTCCTGATCTCAAAGGGGCAAGATCGTCGTGTGTTGGAACGCCTTCGATCTGGGCCAGATAAGTTTTTTCCGTCCGGGCCTTGGGCGATGAAATGCGCGACTGGAGTTTGCCGTCATCGGTCAGCACCAAAAGACCTTCGCTGTCGCGGTCCAGCCGCCCGGCGGCATAGACGCCTTTGGGCAGATCGAACCTTGAAAGCGTCGGGCGTTCGGTCGGGGACTTTACATCCGTGAACTGCGAAAGCACGCCCATGGGTTTGTTAAAGAGAATAACGCGCGTCATGGAATGAGCGGTAACGCGCCTAAGGATGCACGGCAAGGTGTCATAGATGACGCGTTGTTCGGATTTTACCCACTAGTTTTAGGGGGACGTGCCGGACATCCTTGCGCCCATTAATTGGACCAAGAGGAGGGGTGACCCATGAGCAAGCGTGATGATCTGATTGCCGTTTATGCGGACGATTTGAAGAATAAGTGCGGTATGAAACCGGATATGGACTTGTTGAAAAAGGTGACGATTGGCTGTGGCCCGTCAATCTATAACAAGGATGCAGCGACCGTTGCGGGATCGCAGAAATCTGAATTGGAAACGGTAAAGGCCAGTTTTTTGATGAAGAAACTGGGTCTGGCCGATAGCCCGGCGTTGATGGAAGCGATCAACAAGGCAATCGAGACCTATGGACGTTCCGAGCGGAGCAAGTACCGGGCTGTGATCTATTACATGCTGGTCAAACAGTTCAAAAAAGAATCCGTTTACGGCTAAGGTCGAGCAGGATTTGCGCCGCGCTGTCGCGCGTCGCGAGGGGGCAAATCTTTCTGGCGAAAGATTTGCCCTTTTTGCGTTCCGCGAGCGTTAAAGACGTTGGAAGGTCGTGATATATGCCACATCTTCTGCGTGGCCTTCTGGGGCGGTTTCGCCCGAGCGGTAGATGCGTTCCGCAGTTCGGATCGCAGGTGTGATCTTTTCCGCCGACTGAAGGCGAGCGAAGGTGGAGGCAAAGTTTTGACTGTCCCAAACCGTGTCGCGGATTGAGATTGCGGCGACAGCACCCGGTGCAAGGATGCGGATCAGTTCGTCCAAGGCTTCGGCGCCGACGTGACCATGGGTGAAGGTGCCCGAGCTGATCAACCCGGCAAAGCTGGCATCATCCAAGGGAAGCAGTTCTTTCAGGTTGGCTTCGATCAGATTGCGGTATCGCCCGGTTCGTTTGGCCACGGCCAGCATGTCTGGTGACAGGTCGAGCCCGTCGATCACAGCGTCGCCCGGAAGCATGTGTGCAGCCGCTCCGGTGCCACAACCCACGTCGAGGCAGGGCCATGTGCAGCCCTGTTCGCCATAAGCGTTTGCGATCAATTCCGGCAATCGGTATGCGGTGCCTTCGACGAAGTCCGCGTCATAGGTTTCGGCCCAAGTGCGATAAAGCGCCAGATTGTCGTCGGGCGATTGCAAGGCATAGGCGTTGTCGAGATCAGGGTCTTTGTCAGTGTTGGTGTTGTGGGCCATGGACGCAATCATAGCTTCGTTATCCGCGTTTGACGACGACTTCGTAGCCTGGTTCTTCCGGTTCATCGTCGACGATGTCGGCCGGGAAACCCGGTGCGCGAATGTCGAGGCCGGTTGCGTCTTCGTAGCGGCGGATGATGTTGGGCGAATTTTCGCGGGGGCCATAAGCGTCGATGGCGTCGCGGAAAATGTTGCAAAGTTCAGGTGACAGCGCCAATGGAACGCCGTTGTTATGGGCGATCTGGTCGAACAAGCCGATGTCCTTCAACACAAGGTCCATGGTGAAATGGATGTCGCGCGACCCGTTCAGGATAACTTGGCTTTCGGTCTCATGGACAAAGGAATTGCCCGACGAAATGCGGATGGCTTCATAGGTTGTGGCCAGATCCATGCCAGCGGCTTTCATGGTGGTGAGACTTTCGCTAAGCGCCACTAAATTGATTGTGGCCAGATAGTTGGTCATCACTTTTAAAGTTGAGGCTGATCCGATGTCACCAGTGTGCAAGACCCGGCGGCCCAGGATCGTGAGCACAGGCAGGGCTTTTTCGAAGGTGGCGCGATCACAGCCGGCAAAGATCGCGATATTGCCGGTGGCGGCGCGGTGGCACCCGCCCGAGACGGGGCAGTCGATGGCATGGCCGCCTTTCGCTGCGACCAGATCAGCAAGTCTGCGGGTTTCACCAGCGTCGGTTGTCGACATTTCAGCCCAAATGGTGCCCGGGCGCAATGTGGTGAGGATGCCGTCAGCCCCCTCCATCACGGCGGTCGAAACGGCGGGCGATGGCAGGCAGGTGATGATGTAATCGCAGCTTTCCGCCATGGCAGCCGGGCTTTCCGCCCAGTGCGCGCCTTGGTCGATAAATGGCTGCGCGGCGTTCCGGTCAAGATCGCGGACGGTGACGTCCATTCCGTTGCGCAACAGGCTGCCGGCCAGTTTGCCGCCGACATTGCCAAGGCCGATGAATCCAACTTTCATGAGGGTTCCCTTTCATTGCTGCGAATTTGAAGGGCATATCCGCAACAGAATTGTCCATTTGCGGCAGGTTTTGCCGGTTTTTCATTGGAATGCCCCAAGTCGATACCGACATAGCTGCGGTATGGAAGCGCTTCTGATCATATTCGCGGAAATTATTATTGCCTGCATGGCACCGTTTCTGGCGATGATCGGGGCGGTGTTCGGCCTTATCTTTGAAGCTATTGCGCTCTTCGTCGGCTCATTGCTTGGGGGTGCGGCTGGTGCGGGCGTTACGCGAAAAAAGGCGAAGAAACCGCGCAAATCCCTGATTTCCAGGCGGGTTTTGCACTGGGGTGCAGGTATTCTGGGCGGAACGGGTGTATTGGCATTGCTGGCCAGCTTTGTCTTGTTTGATCCACTTTTGCGCATGGTGCTGACCCGTGCGGGCGACAAGGCCGGGATTGAGATCCGTTATGAAGAAAGCGCGGGCTCATTGCTGCGGGGCCGCGTTGCATTGGCCAACTTGGACATGCAGCGATCCAGCGACACCGGGTTGGCCTTTGCACTGACCGCTAATCGCGTTGAGGCGGACATTGATCTTTGGAGCCTGTTTGGCCGTGTGCCACGGATCGAATATGCCTTGGTTGAGGGGTTGTCCGGGTCCATCACACCGCCTGAGCCGTCACCGGACAAAGCCGCGCGTGACGCGGATACACCCAAGGCGCGCCGCGCATTCCGGGCTGATCAGGTGTTGGTCACGTCGGTCGCTTTACAGATCACCCCAAGAGACAGCGAAGCGTATCACCTTGAAATTGATCGCGGAGAGGTTGCACCGTTTCGCAGCCAATTGGCGTTGTTTGATCTTCTGTTCCGCTCGAACCTAAGCGCGCGGATTGCCGACCAGACTTTGACCGTCAGCACCCGCGAGGTATCCGATAGCGGGCGCGAGACGACTTGGGACTTTGATCGGATCGAAACGGATCGCCTGAAACTGATCGTCCCGAAGGCGCCATTGACCTGGCTGGACGAGGGCACGGTGACCGTTAAAGTTGCCGATAGTTGGGATCTTTCCGACGATGGCATTAATATGGATTGGAACATCACGCTTGACGACGTTGGGGTGTCGCCGCCTGAGGATGCAGGTGGGGCCGAGCGTCTTATGGCAGGAGGATTGAAAAAGCTGGTGGATGCAAAGGGCGGGGATGCAACGTTTGCCTATCAGCTCAACCTGTCGAAAGAGGAAACTCAGGCCTTGCGAGATGGTGATCTTACGTATTTCTGGGAAAAGGTCTTGTCCGGGATTGTGCCAGGCAGCATTGGCGCGCCCGAGCCGGGCACAGAGGCGGCGCAAGATGGCCGCATCGACAATGCCATCGGCAAACTACGTGGCCTTCTTAAGGGCGATAGCGAAGACTAGAGTGTGGATGCAAGTCACCCAGCATTTGACTTTGAAGAAGTGGACCATTGGTAGAAAGCTCCGCTTTAGCTTTTCGTTTCTGGTGGTCAATCTGCGCATGTCCATCGTGCTGCAAGAGAATTTCTCGGCAAGGTTTCTCTGGGCATAGATTGCCGGATCGTGCGGGATATGGATGCGGGCGTTCGACTTGGATGAGATTACAGCCCGCGCAACTTCGTCGGCGATGGCTTAGGCCTTGTCCGCCACGATTGCAGCAGGTTGCATCCGCCACAGGATGAATGCGTCAAATGCCTTACTGTCATGAGTTTGCACACCCATGAAGTCAAACCGCGAAAGCCGTTCGCGATGATCCTCCGCAAATTGCGGGACATATCTTCCTGTGTTGGAGGATCACTTTCGGCAGGCCACCTCATTGCCTAAATCGAGCCAGCTTCAACCATGTAGTTGTTGGCGCTGCACATGGCGGCATCATCTGATGCCAGAAACACGACCATGCGTGCGACATAAACCGGGTCGATCAGGTCGGGCAGGCATTGGCGATTGCGGTGTGCGTCCAAGGCTTCTGGGGTTGCCCAAAGCTCTTTCTGGCGGTCGGTCATGATCCAGCCAGGAACGACTGTGTTGACGCGGATGCGGTGATCGCCCAAGTCGCGCGCCATGGTACGGGTTAGCCCGTGGACAGCCGCTTTGGCCGTGGCATAGGCGGGGAAGCCGCCGCCTGCTTCCCACCATGAATTCGAGCCCATGTTGATGATCGAGCCAGCCCCTTTGGCGATCATTCCGGGTGCCACGGCTTGGATCGCAAAGAACATATGGCGCAGGTTCGTGCCTTGGCGTTCGTCCCAGTATTCGGGCGTCACATCCTGCCAATTGTGCCGATCGTCGCGTGCGGCGTTGTTGACCAGAACGTCGGCGTCTCCGATCCGGTCTTTCAATTTGGCAAGCGCACCTTGCATGGCCGTGACATCACGCAGGTCGCAAATTTCGTAAGTAATGTCGCCATCCGTCGCGTCGACAAGAGACGCGCTCGCGCCTTCATCAAGGTCAAGAAAACCGACGCGCGCGCCTTGGGCGGCGAAGGCTTTCACGATCTCGGACCCAATGCCCTGAGCGCCGCCCGATACGATGACGGTTTTGCCGTTGAGGCTGGGGTAGGTGGCAAAGTCTGGCATAGTGTATTCCTTGAAGTGAGAGCGTCAGCCCTGAAAACGAGTTTGCGGCAGGCCTTTGTGGCCAAGTCCTGTGATGGCGAAAAGCGATCCCGCCTCTGGTTGCGCGCGCCCCTCGCTCAGGCCAACGCCGAGCGACGTGACGAACAGGATGTCAAGATTGGCGCCACCCCACATCGGGCGAGACGGGCGTTCGATAGGCATGTCGACGGTCTGGATTAGCTTGCCTTCGGGCGAAATGCGGTAAAGCTGCCAGCCGTCGATGCCGGCCTGCCAATAGCATCCGTCTGCATCCACGGTGCCGCCATCGGGGCGACCGGGAACGCTATGGGTGTCAAAGAACACCGTTGGTTCGCCGGGCGTGCCGGTGGCTGTGTCGTAAGGCGCGCGCCAGATGGTGCGAACGGCCTTGTTGCTGTCTGAAAAATACATGGTTGCCCCATCCGGCGAAAAGGCGAGACCATTGGTGGTGTTGATGTCACCGATCCAAGGGCGCACGCTTAGATCGTTATCGAGGCAATAAAAGCGCCCAAGCGGTTCCGGCGTTCCGCCATCCTTCATGGTGCCGGCCCAAAAGCGCCCTTGTGCGTCGGTCGTGCCATCGTTGAAACGGTTGTGTTCAAGATGGGATTCTGGATCGCTGATTGCTTTGTGCGCATCGGTCTTGGGGTCATAGAAACAAAAGCCGGATTTCGTTGCCAACACCAAACCACCAGCTTCGCGCAAAGCCATGCAACCGACGGGTTCGCCATAGTCGATCGTCTTGTTTTCGCGCGCCATGGGATCGTAGCAGTGGATCAGCCCCGCTGGAATATCGACCCACCAAAGCACCTGGTCCCGGTCATCCCACAAAGCCCCTTCGCCCACCTGACTGTGACTTGGGACAACGCATTCGATCTGCATGGGCAGGCCTTTCCTTTGGGCAATTGGCAAAGCGCGCGAAACGCTATGGGCGTGTTAAAGCGAGATCCGCCGCGCACGACAACCCCGCGATGTTCGAATATCGAAGCTTAGGTATCCGAGGCGCAAAACGCATCGTAAAGCGCGTTCAGAACCTTTTGCGTGGGTTTATCCTCAAGCCGGTAATAGATCGCTTTTCCGTCTCGCCTAGATGTCACAAGACCTTCGAGTCTGAGGCGGGACAATCGTTGTGAGACGGCGGCCTGGCGCGACGACAAAAGCGTTTCCAGTTCGGTGACTGATTTCTCGCCGCTGGTCAAATGGCACAGGATCAACAGCCGCCCTTCGTGGCTCATCACCTTTAGAAACGCAGCCGCGCGGCCTGCGCTTTCGGTCATCTGATCCATATCTTTGACTGTTTTTTCCGAAACGTCCGGCAAAGATTGAGATGGCTCAGACTGGATGTCTTTTGAGGTGACCACAGGCTTGATCTACGGTGCGCAGGCGTGATTTTCAAGCTCGAAACCCCGTCCAATGCGCCCGGGAAAGCGCGGCTAAAGCAGCCCGCGCCCCGCGAGGTTCCGCATGAGATCGGCAAGCCCGAAGTCCCACGGCGGGCATTCCGTTGAATAGCGAACGGTGTTTTGCAAAGCCCCCAGGCCAGCGGCAGAAATCGTGACGACATCGCCCAACTTATGCGTAAACCCCTGACCCGGGACATCGCGGTCGTCGATGGGTGCAAAAAGCGTGCCAAGGAACAGAACAAAACCGTCCGGATATTGGTGGTGGCGACCGATCACATGGTTGATCAGATCCAAGGGATCGCGGCTGATCTTCGACATCAAAGACTGGCCTTCCAGCACATAGCCGTCTGTCCCTTCCACACGCAGATCAAGCACAGTCTGGCGAACGTTATCCATGGCATAGGTGTCGTCGAACAGGCGGATCATGGGGCCAAGCGCGCAGCTGGCGTTGTTGTCTTTGGCCATCGGAAGCAGAAGGGCCGAACGGCCTTCGATGTCGCGCAGGTTCACGTCGTTGCCAAGGGTGACGCCGTGGCAGATGCCGCGCGAATTGACGGTTAAAACCACTTCGGGCTCGGGGTTGTTCCAAGTGGATGACGGGTGCAATCCGATTTCGGCACCAGGGCCGACGGATGACAAAGGCTGCGCCTTGGAGAACACTTCGGCGTCAGGGCCGATCCCGACTTCAAGATATTGCGACCAAAGGCCAATTTCGATCAGTTCGGCTTTCACTTTGGCGGCCTTTTCGGACCCCGCCTCGATCTGATCCAGACTGTCGCCGATGATGTCTGTCACGCGGGCGCGGATGGCGTCGGCCTTGGCTGGATCTCCGGCGGCTTGTTCCTCGATGACGCGTTCGACCATGGATTGGGCGAATGTGACGCCGCAAGCCTTTACCGATTGAAGGTCACAAGGTGCCAGCCAATGGAGCGCGTTTTGATCAATGCCACCGGCAATCTCCTCAACCCTGCCAAGGTCTTCGCCAACAGCGGATTGAACATAGGCCGCAGGCGCATCGCTTTCCAGAACATCGCGTACCGTCGGAGCGGCGCGAGAGGTGATATCAATCACACGCCCCTCGCGAAGGGTCACAACAGCCGGGCCAATGCCGGGTCGCGAAACACGCCCCAACCACGTGCCACGTTGTTCGTCGTCAGAAAGTCTAATCATCGGTTGTTCGCCTTCCGCCATGCGTCGAATTTCTCAAGGTTTTCATCCTTGGTTGCTGGATAAAGACCGATGATTGTGGCTCCGGCTTTCACCTGTTCAACCACAAAGTCCTCATAGGCCGTCATGTCGTGGGCTTCTGCGGCCACGTCGGCGGCAATCTCGGCGGGGATCACAATGACACTGTCATCGTCGCCCACAATAATGTCGCCGGGAAACACTGGCGCGTCACCGCAGCCGATGGGAACATTGATGTCGATAGCTTCGTTGATTGTCAGGTTCGTCGGCGAAGACGGACGGTTGTGATAGGCGCGGATGTTCAGGGCTGCGATGCTGGGCGCGTCGCGGAACCCGCCATCGGTCACCACACCTTCGCCGCCGCGTATCATCAGGCGCGTGATCAGGATATCACCGGCGCTTGCTGCACGGGCGTCTTTGCGGCTGTCCATCACCAGAACGGCACCCGGAGGGCAGGTTTCAATCGCGTGGCGTTGCGGGTGTTCCGGGTTGCGGAATTCAACCAGCTGATTGCGATCTTCGCGCGCGGGCATATAGCGCAGCGTAAAGGCAGGCCCGACCATATTGCGGCCCTTGGCCCCAAGCGGGCGCACGTCCTGGATCACTTGATTACGCAGGCCCCGTTTGAACAAAGCGGTTGCAAGGGTCGCGACCGAAACATGGCGCAGGGTGTCGATGGTGTCTGGGTTGGTCATAAGCGGTGCCTTTGTCTGGACGTTGACCAAGGGTTACCCAGCACGGGCACCGAAGGCAACGTATGTGGGCCAATTCGAAGCGCGGAGCAGATCACCCCACTTCGCGGCGCTCTGTCGCGGAACACACCGCGTGGGGCTCGCCCCGCGCCGGAAAAGCGAACGCATCATGCAGACGGTTCTTATACCCACATTTGGCGCATTCTTTTCTCTGATGGTTCTTTGGGCCATTGTTTTGGCCGTGAATTAAAACCTTTGGCCTGGGCGGTCGCAGATCCGGGCCAATAAAGGAACAGACGCTTAGTTGATTTCGGGTTCCGGCACGGGGCCACCGAAATCGGTGCGCAGGAAATCAAAATCACAGCCCTTGTCGGCCTGTTCAATGTGGCGTGCATATACCCAACCGTAGCCGCGTTCAAAACGGGGTTTTGGCGCGGTCCATCTGGCGCGACGCTCGGCAAGTTCTTCGTCCGAGAGCGCGACATTCAGGCTGCGGTTCGGGATATCCATTTCTATGATGTCGCCGGTTTCGATCAAGGCTAGCGGACCACCAACGAAGGCTTCGGGGGCCACGTGCAGCACGCAAGCGCCGTAAGATGTGCCGGACATGCGTGCATCTGACAGGCGCATCATGTCGCGGTGCCCATCCTTCAACAGCGCCTTAGGCATTGGAATCATACCCCATTCTGGCATGCCGGGGCCACCTTGAGGGCCAGCGTTTCGAAGGATCAGAATGTGGTCCGGCGTCATCGGGTAATCTTCGTCGTTGATGATAACTTTGAGGTCGGCATAGCAGTCGGCAACAATGGCGGGGCCTTTGTGCACCTGAAACTTTGGGTCCATCGCGGCTGGTTTTATGACCGCGCCATCGGGTGCAAGGTTGCCGCGCAGAACCGCCAGAGAACCTTCGTGATAGACCGGGTTCGAAAGCGGGCGGATGACGTCGTCGTTGTAGTTCTGCGCCGGTTCGATGGCTTCGCCGAGCGTTTTTCCGGTGACCGTTGTGACCGACAGATCAAGCTTGTCGCCAAGTTCCTTCATCAGCGCAGGCAGGCCGCCCGCATAGAAGAAATCCTCCATCAAATAGTCTTTTCCCGAGGGTCTGATATTGGCAATCACAGGCACTTCGCGGCCCACGGCATCCAGATCGTCCAGCCCCCAATCGACGCCTGCACGACGTGCCATGGCGATTAGGTGTATGATTGCATTGGTGGAACAACCCGTGGCCATCGCAACCACGCTGGCGTTTCTTGTGGCTTCCGGCGTGATGATCTTATCGGGCGTCAGGTCATCCCAAACCATCTCAACCGCGCGGCGACCGCAGGCCGCTGCCATACGTTTGTGACCGGCATCGGGGGCAGGGATGGATGAGGCACCGGGCAATGTCAGGCCAAAGCCTTCGGCGATGGACATCATGGTGCTTGCGGTTCCCATGGTCATGCAGGTGCCATAGCTGCGTGCGATGCCACCTTGGACGCCGTCCCATTGGTCTTTGCCGATGGTGCCTGCGCGGCGTTCGTCCCAGTATTTCCAGACGTCGGTGCCCGAGCCGAGTTTTTGACCCGCATAATTGCCGCGCAACATGGCACCGGCTGGCATGAAGATAAACGGGATACCCATTGAAATTGCACCCATAATCAGGGCCGGGGTCGACTTGTCGCAACCGCCCAACAGAACCGCGCCATCGACGGGGTGCGACCGCAATGTTTCTTCGACTTCCAATGCGCCCATATTGCGATAAAGCATCGACGTAGGCTTCAGAAATTGTTCGGAAAAATCGTGTACGGGAAGTTCGGCTGGCATGCCGCCCGCTTGCAGAATGCCGCGTTTCACATAGCCGGCCCGGTCGCGCAAATGGTGGTGGCAGGGCGACAGATCAGACCATGTATTGATGATCGCGATGACGGGTTTGCCGTCCCAATCTTCGCTGCCCAAACCCATTTGCATCGCGCGCGACCGATGGCCCATCGAACGCAGATCATCGGGCTGAAACCAACGAGCTGAGCGAAGATCGCCATAGGTTTTTTTGGTCATAGCTCGGGCCCCTTCGTGATGTTGCTTGGTGTTTATCATTGGGCCGTGGGGGTTACCAATGCTTAACCCGTACGTTCGCCGATGGTTGGGTTCGTTGCGTATTGTACAGGTTTCAAAACGTGGTTTTTCAGTTTTGTACATGTCCGACGTTCGGTGGAATTAATCGGAAGTGAACGCATTTGGTCGGAGCCACCGGACCTTCAACGGGTGCGGCACCAGGGTCTGTTGTGCGGGTAGTTTGGATGGCTCTTGCGCCCCAGATCAGTCTCAGACGAATACATTGCGGTGGCCAGGTGCAGGCTCCGCGAGATTGCTCGTGAAATAGAAGCAATCGGATGCACTGGCCCACCTTGCAGAGGTCGCAAAAAAACGCGTCCACAAAGCCCAAATCGCACGAAGTGTACCACCCGCCGAGAAACGTGGGACACCATTGGCTAAAAGGTCAAGAAAAACAACGTGATCGGGGGATGCGTGGCAGCCCGTAGGGGAATCGAACCCCTCTTTCCAGGTTGAAAACCTGGCGTCCTAACCGATAGACGAACGGGCCAGCGCTGGAGTTCATTAGGCAAAGTCGAACAGAAGGGCAAGAGGGTTTTTTGCTTTTTGATTAGTGCATCGAAGATGATTGAGCGCCTGCGGCGCACGCGATGTCTCGGAGCCGTCCCTTCGGTACGGCGCCTCGGCCACATGAGATGTGAATGCTGTTAGTTCGTTGCGATGGCGGCGTCTTCCAGGCGGAGCTCGACGCGTTGGCGGCCGCCCCAATGGCTTATTTCCAATCGACCGGCAAGGTGGAACCTTTTGCCTCCGTGTTGGCTTAGAGCCATGCCCATGGGGCCATCGAAGGCTCCGAATGCGATGGCGTCAAGGCGTGCGCCAAGCCCGTCACCAAAGGAAAGTTTCAAATGACCGGAACCGACCTGTTTTGCATGCAGGATCGCAACATCGGGGAACGCAAAGCGTGGGGCGGGGGCTGCCTGGCCGAAGGGGCCTGCGGCTTCGAGTTTCAGGATAAGCTCTGGCGTGGCAGCGCCGGGCATCAATGCAGCATCGACATGAAGCGTTCTGGGCCCGACTGAGCCTGCGCCTTGCCGCGCGAGAAGGTCGCCCAAACGTGCCATGGCTGCGGGGATTTGATCGGGATCGGCTGTTAACCCGGCGGCCATTTTGTGCCCGCCGCCTTTCAGCAATAAGCCTTCGGATTGAAGGCGTTGCACGGCCTGGCCCAAGTCGACGCCTTTGATGGACCGCCCTGAGCCTTTGCCTTCGCCTGCGTTCAGACCGATGACGACGGCTGGGCGGCCTGTGAATTCTTTCAGACGGGCGGCCACGATCCCGACAACACCGGGATGCCAGCCTTCGCCTGCGGCCCACACCAATGGGCCGTCTAGACCACGTTCTTCGGCCTGGGCGAGGGCCGCGTCGCGGACCTGGGCCTCGATTTCGCGGCGTTCCGTGTTGAGCGCGTCTAGCTTGTCGGCCATGGCGCGGGCTTCGTCCGGGTCGCGTGATGACAAGAGACGCGCGCCCAGATCTGCGCGCCCGACGCGACCGCCGGCGTTCACGCGAGGGCCAAGGACATAACCCAGGTGATAGGACGATGGCGGTGCGTTTAGTCCGGCGACATCCGATAGGGCGGTCATGCCGGGGCGTTTGCGACCTGCCATAACTTTTAAGCCCTGTCTGACAAATGCGCGGTTTACACCGGTCAGGGGGGCGACGTCTGCCACGGTCGCAAGGGCCACGAGATCGAGCATTTCGATCAGGTTTGGAGGTGTAATATTGTTCGTTTTCAGCGATCTGTTGGCTTCAACCAATGTAAGAAATACGACAGCCGCCGCACAGAGATGCCCCAGATCGCCGCTTTCGTCCTGCCGGTTCGGGTTCACAACAGCAAGCGCGTCGGGCAGTGTCTCGCCGCCCAAGTGATGGTCCAGGATAACCACATCAGCGTCTTTTGCGGCGGCGATTGCGTCAAAGGACAACGTGCCACAATCGACGCAGATGATCAGATCATGGTTTTTAGCAAGGGCCTCCATGGCGGGGGGATTGGGGCCGTATCCTTCGTCGATGCGGTCGGGCACGTACAAGGTGGCATCGCGACCCAATTGGCGCAGCCAGTCGAGCAGGAGTGCAGCGGAGGTGCCACCGTCCACGTCATAATCCGCGAAAATCGCAATCTTTTGCTTGCCTTGGGCGGCATCCACCAATCGGTTGGCAGCCTTTTCCATGTCGCGCAGAACGCGGGGGTCGGGTAGGAGATCGCGGAGTTTTGGATCGAGGTATGTGTCGATGTCTTCGGGTTCGACACCGCGCGCCGCCAAAACACGGCACAACGCTTCGGGCAGATCGGTTTGTTGTTGAAGCGCTTCTGCTTGCCGGATGAGGCCGCTCTCGGGCCCGGCCCAAAACCGACCCGTCAGGGAAGCTTCAACGTCCAGAAAAGCGGTCATGGGCAGGTCTTTGGGCACATTTATACCATATGGGGGTGGGTGTAGGGTAATTTACACTATATATGGCGGCGGCTCTGGTGGGAAGCGAAGAACGTTTCTATCTAAGATCCTGTGAATAACTGACGTATGATGCGCGGTCTGGGTCCCGCCGATCGAGGGCCGGGAAAAGGGTTTCATCCGCTTAACGGATGACGTTCCAAATCCGCGAAATACAATGCAATCCCTGGAACTTAGGTTCCAATCGGGTGACGATAATTCATACGCCGAACCGACCCGGTCTTGGAGCGCATCAGGATCGTTTCCGCCGTCAGGATGCCGGGTTCGCGTTTGATGCCGGGTAGGATCGAACCATCGGTGACGCCGGTGGCGGCAAAAATCACATCGCCTGTAACCATGTCGTCGCGGGTATAGACGCGACCGAAATTGGTGATTCCAGCTTTTGTGGCGCGACCGCGTTCGTCGTCGTTGCGGAACAAAAGACGTCCAAACATTTGGCCACCCATGCATTTCAGCGCGGCTGCGGCCAGAACGCCTTCGGGCGCGCCGCCTGATCCCATGTACATGTCGATGCCGGTATTGGGCTCGGCGCAGTGGATGACGCCTGCAACATCCCCGTCTGTTATCAAACGGATAGCGGCGCCAGTTGTTCTGATTTCGGCGATCATGTCTTCGTGGCGGGGGCGTTCCAGCACGCAGACGGTGATGTCTTCGATTGAACAGCCTTTGGCCGCGGCGAGAGATGAGACACGTTCGGCCGGGCTCATGTCCATGGTGACGACGCCGGTGCGAAATCCGGGGCCGATGGCGAGTTTGTCCATATAGGTGTCGGGGGCGTGCAACATCGAGCCGCGTGGCCCCATGGCGATAACGGCCAGCGCGTTCGGCATGTCTTTGGCCGTCAGCGTTGTGCCTTCAAGGGGATCAAGTGCGATATCGACTTCGGGGCCATTGCCGGACCCGACTTTTTCGCCGATGTAAAGCATTGGTGCTTCGTCGCGTTCACCTTCACCGATGACCACAACGCCTTGAATTTCCAGTTGATTAAGCTGAGTTCGCATCGCGTCGACGGCAGCTTGGTCAGCGGCTTTTTCATCGCCACGTCCAATCAGGCGGGCCGAGGCCAAAGCGGCGGCTTCGCTGACGCGGGCCAAGCCCAAAGATAACATACGGTCGTGAAATTCGGGCGCATCGGCCATTTTGAGAAACTCCTGAAATAACAAGTTACGTGTGGCCTAGCGCTGCTCTGTGGGGCGGGCAAGGCTGGTTCGGGATGATAGCGCAACCAGTTTGGAGGCGTTGTATTCCGGTCGGCAAAATGGGGGCGTCGGTGACAACCACGTGGCCAATTGCGCGAAATACAGAACATTGTTTGCGTCTGGTTCTCAATGTTTCGAAAAAACGGATGCGCCGAAATTTTAGGCCAAGCCGCCAAATGCCACGCCTGAGAGGTCGGCCATGTCGCGTTTCCATGTGGTCAGGTCATTCTGGTTGAAACCTGTCAGGTGATCGTGACCACAGGCGCGGGCCATGACCTGCATCAGTTCGGTGGAAGCCTCAAAGAAATTGGCCAATTGGCGCGCCGACTTTTCGACGATGATGCGGCTTACAAGGTGGGGTTTTTGCGTCGCAATCCCGACGGGGCAGTTGTTGGTGTGACACGCCCGCATGCCAAGACACCCGATGGCCTGCATCGGGGCATTGGAAAGAGCGATTGCATCTGCGCCCAAGGCCATTGCCTTAATGAAATCCGCAGGTTTTCTGAGGCCGCCGGTGATAATCAGTGTCACATCCGGGTTTGTTTTGTCGAGATGCGCGCGCGCGCGGGCCAGTGCCGGAATTGTCGGAACAGAAATGTTGTCGCGGAACAAAACGGGCGCGGCACCTGTACCGCCGCCGCGTCCGTCAAGAATGATATAGTCAACGCCAACTTCGAGCGCGGCATCGATGTCAGCTTCGATGTGCTGGGCCGAGAGTTTGTATCCGATGGGGATGCCGCCGGTGCGATCGCGGACTTCGTCGGCAAAGTCTTTGATCTGGGAAGGATCGGTCCATTCGGGGAAACGTGGGGGCGAAATGGCATCTTTTCCGGCGTCGATGCCGCGAACTTCGGCGATTTTACCTTTGTTCTTTTTGCCGGGCAGATGGCCGCCGGTGCCGGTTTTCGCGCCCTGGCCGCCTTTGAAGTGGAAGGCCTGGACTTTGGCCAGTTTGTCCCAGGAAAACCCGAAACGGGCCGACGCAAGTTCGTAGAAGTATCGCGAGTTGGCTTCCTGTTCTTCGGGCAACATCCCGCCTTCGCCCGAACAAATACCCGTACCGGCCATTTCGGCCCCTTGGGCAAGGGCGACTTTGGCGGGTTCCGACAAAGCACCAAAGGACATATCGGAAACGAAGAGCGGTGTTTTAAGCGTCAGTGGTTTCTGCGCGTTCGGACCGATCACAATGTCGGTGCCGACCGGATCGCTTTCGAGCAGCGGCGGTTTGGCGAGCTGAGCGGTCAGAAGTTGGATATCGTCCCAATCCGGCAGTTCGGCGCGCGGAACACCCATGCTGTCCATTTTGCCGTGGTGGCCGGTTTTCTTCAGGCCGTCGCGTGCATATTGCTGGATCAGGTCTGTGTGCATTTCTTCTTTTTCGCCGTGGGACGGATCGGCATAGAGACCCAAGTAGGCGTCGCGGTTATAGGGTTGCGGGTTTTCGATGGCCCAGGCGTTGATTTCGTCGGCATCTACCAGGACATCATCGCCGTCGAGCCAGGATTTGAATTTCGGCAACGCTTCGTTGTTGGCATATTCTGAGACACCGGAATCAAGGCGATAATCCCAATAGTGGACGCCGCACATCAGGTTCTTGCCGGACACGAAGCCGTCGGACATCAAGGCACCCCGGTGAAGGCAGCGACCGTAAAAGACCGAAATCTCGTCACCCCAACGGACGACGACCAGATCAACCTCGCCGACAAGCGCATATTGCGGCTTTCTGTCCGGCAGCGTGCTGAGATTGGCGATCTTCGTCTTGGTCATGAGCTGCCCTAATTCGGTGTTGTGGCCTTTGGCCGACAGAGTTTTGCTAAGTAAAGCGGGTTCAGTGCCAACTGCAAGGGCGAAGGGGGCTGTCTGCCCCCAAAGAAGCCTGCGGCTTCACCCCCGAAAGTATATTGGACAGAAGAACGAGGGGGTGTGGATTTGGGCCTTTCCGAGGGGGGCGAGGCCCGTTATAGACGGGCGGGTTTGACGGGAGTTCAACATGGCGAATGTGGTTGTTGTCGGCGCTCAGTGGGGCGACGAAGGCAAGGGTAAGATTGTCGACTGGCTGAGCGAGCGGGCGGATGTGATCTGTCGCTTTCAAGGGGGTCACAATGCCGGTCACACGTTGGTTATTGATGGAGAAGTTTATAAGCTTCATGCTTTGCCGTCAGGCGTTGTACGCGGCGGCAAGCTGAGCGTTATTGGCAATGGGGTGGTTTTGGATCCCTGGCATTTGATGCGTGAGATTGAGACGGTTACCGCGCAGGGTGTTAAGATCAGCCCGGAAACTTTGATGGTCGCCGAGAACACGCCTTTGATCCTGCCGTTACACGGCGAATTGGATCGGGCGCGCGAGGAGGCCGCAAGCAAAGGCACCAAAATCGGAACCACGGGGCGCGGGATCGGCCCGGCTTATGAAGATAAAGTCGGGCGGCGATCCGTGCGGGTGGCCGATTTGGCCGATATGGCAACTTTGGAAGCGCGGGTTGACCGGGCCTTGCAGCACCATGATCCCTTGCGTCGTGGTCTTGGTATCGAACCTGTGGACCGGGATGCCTTGATTGCTGAATTGCGAGGTATTGCGGATAAGATACTGCCGTTCGCCGCGCCGGTCTGGAAGGTGTTGAACGAACGGAAGACAGCGGGCGAGAGGATATTGTTCGAAGGTGCACAGGGTGCTTTGCTGGACATTGATTTTGGGACTTATCCCTATGTCACATCGTCGAATGTGATTGCAGGTCAGGCGGCGACGGGAACCGGGGTTGGACCGGGTTCGATTGATTTTGTTCTTGGGATCGTGAAGGCTTATACGACGCGTGTGGGTGAGGGGCCGTTTCCAACGGAATTGCTGGACGATGATGGCGAGCGCCTTGGGGTTCAGGGCCACGAGTTTGGCACAACCACCGGGCGGAAACGTCGTTGCGGGTGGTTCGATTCTGTTTTGGTGCGCCAGACCTGTGCAACGTCTGGTGTGTCGGGGATTGCCTTGACGAAACTGGATGTCCTGGACGGGTTTGATGAATTGAAAATCTGTACGGGCTATGAGTTGGACGGAGAACGCTTGGAGTACCTGCCGACGGCTGCGGATGCTCAGGCGCGGGTTGTGCCGATTTATGAGACGATGTCCGGGTGGTCGGATTCCACGGCAGGTGCGCGTTCCTGGGCCGATTTGCCGGGCGAAGCGATCAAATATGTGCGCCGGGTCGAGGAGCTGATCCAGTGCCCTGTTGCCATGCTGTCCACGTCACCGGAGCGGGAGGATACCATTTTGGTCACCGACCCTTTTGCCGACTGATGGCAGTGTCTTACAAAGCAAGACGGCGGTGGTCATTGATCATCCTTTTGGTGGGAATGCCGCTTTATATCGTATTTGCGGTGAGTGTGATGAATTGGGTCGGCGATTTGCCCTTTGTCATTGAGCTTGTTGCCTATGTCGTTTTGGGTGTTCTTTGGATATTTCCGTTTAAGGCCGTGTTTCGCGGGGTTGGTAAAGCTGACCCGGATGTTGTTTCTAAGGAATAGGTGTTGCGCCGACTGCGTCGTCGCGAGGCGGGCCGCTGCTGCGCAGCGGCCCGTTTTTGCAGAACTGGACGACGATGTAGTTCGGCGATGGGCGAGAGACTGCCCGTGTCACGGGAACGTGTTGATCCGACGGGATTTAGCGGGTTACCCTTTGGTCGAAATCAGGAGGATACCATGCGTATACTAATTGCAGCGATAGGATTGATGGTTATGGCGACAACGGCAGGCGCGGATTATGTGCGGGTTGAGGCAGCGGGATCTGTTCAGGAGGTATCGGACCGGTTGGTGGCAGCTGTTGAAGGGGCGGGCGCAAAGGTGTTCGCGCGCGTACCCCATTCGAAAGGGGCGGCTTCGGTTGATCTGGAGCTTCAGGACGCGGAATTGGTGATTTTCGGCAATCCGAAACTGGGTACACCTGCATTGCAGGCGGATATTCACGCCGGGCTGGTTCTTCCGCTTCGGGTTCTGGTGCATGACGACGGCGGCCAAACGGTGCTGTCCTATGAGAGCGTTGACGCATTGTTTGCGGGCATGGACATTCCGGCCGACGCGCCGTTCCGTGCGGCTATGACAGGTGCATTGGCCAAGCTGACGGGCGCTGCTGCCGGAAACTAGCGGCTTGGCGGCAGGTCAACTCCATTGACCAAAAGACAGGGGCTGGCGCGATTAAGGGCGTGCCAGCGCCAAATGTGCGTTGTGCACGACTGGAACAGCAGTCGATGACGTGTGGCTTATTGCTTCAGCGCGCCAAGGGCTTCCTTTAGATCAATCGCACCATCGTAAAGTGCGCGGCCCGAAATCGCACCTGCGATGACGTTGGTGTCCTTGAGACGCGTGAGATCGGCCATCGAGGACACACCACCCGACGCGATGACAGGGACCGAAACGGCGCGAGCGAGAGCCTCAGTTGCAGAAACGTTGGGCCCCTCCATTGCGCCGTCGCGGTCGATGTCAGTGTAGATGATCGCCGCGATACCGGCGTCTTCGAAGGCATGGGCAAGGTCGGTGACCTGCATATCGGTTTCCGTCGCCCAGCCACGGGTCGCGACCAGCCCGTTACGGGCATCCAAACCGACGGCGACTTGGCCCGGGAAGGCCCGTGCGGCCTCGCGCACCAGATCGGGGTTCTCAACGGCGACCGTTCCAAGGATCACACGCTTTAGGCCCTTGGTCAGCCAGCTTTCAATGGTGGCCATATCGCGGATGCCGCCACCCAATTGAGCGGGCACGGTTAGCCGCGCAAGGATGCTGTCGACAGCCGCGCCATTCACCGGCTCGCCCGCGAAAGCGCCGTTCAGATCGACAAGGTGGATCCATTCGGCACCCGCCGCCTCAAACGCAGCCGCTTGCGCACCGGGATCGTCACTAAAAACAGTGGCTTCCGACATTTCGCCCTTCAACAGACGTACACATTGGCCGTCCTTCAGATCGATGGCAGGATAGAGGATCATATGCGCGCTCCATGGGCCGTTTGCGCGGTGTCTTGCCTTGTCTCTCTTGGCAGGGCAAGCGGGTTTTGCCGTCACGTCACACTTGCTTGACGTGGGGGAAGCGTGGGCAATGTGCACAGATCAAAAGGAGGCTTCCATGAAACGACGACTGATTTTTGTACTTGCAGCGAGTTTGTTTGCCGGTCCGGCCTTGGCGGCGGATCCGGTTCTTGGGTTGTACAAGACGCAGCCCGGCGACAATGGCAATTACGGGCATGTGCAGATTTACGAATGCGATGCTGCGATCTGCGGTGTTATTCGCAAGGCGTTCAATGCTTCGGGCGAAGAAATTCCCAGCGACAATATTGGTAAGCGGATGATCTGGGACATGCAGGCTGAAGGTGACGGAGCCTATGGTCAGGGAAGAATTTGGGCACCTGATCGCGACAAGACGTACCGCTCCAAAATGGAATTGTCCGGACGCGCGCTGAAGGTGTCTGGCTGCGTGCTTGGGATTTGCCGGGCTCAGAACTGGACCAAATTACAGTGACGGGCGCGACCAGCGCCCGCCATTGCGGTCACTCATGGTCTAAAAACGGTGGTACGTCGTCTTGCGATAGCCAAGCGGGCTGGTGACATTGCCTGTGATCTGATCGGCGATATGGCGGGCTTGGATCGCGCTCGCCATACTTGTTCCGGCCAGACGCGCGGTGCCCCGACCTTTTCGAGTGGCCGACAGAGGTCCACCCAAGGCGCGTGACACTTTAGCAGCGGGCGCAAAGTCTGCGGGAACAGGCGGTTGAGGGGCATTCAACGCCAGTTCGGCGAACCGATAGGGCTTGCCGCCGCGGTTTTCCCGACCAGAAATGACGGTCACGCCTGAGGTTGCCGTTGCAATTGCGGAAAGTGTGCCATCCCTAAGGCACCCGTTTGACGCCGTGTCGCTTTCAGTTCTGAAATCACCGTAACCATTGCGAGCCGCATTGCCCGGATCGCGGAGCCATGGCTGGCGGATCGCTGCCTTGATGTTGCTTACAAACTTGAACCACGCGGGACGTTTCTGGCTTGGCGATATTTTGACGAAGCACCGCAGCCTTCGAACATTTAACCGAGGATTTTCTAGAGCCAATCAGCCATATCGCCGGTTTTGGTCGATGTTCCTGTGTATGTCTCATATGGCGAAGGGGGACTATGAAGCGGCTGTATTCCATGCGAACATGGCTCATTACCCGATGCCACGCCTCGTTCCCGCTCAAAGATTTCTCTATACCTTGAACGAAGCTTTGGGGCGGGAAAGTCAGGCTTTGACCCTTTATCATAAGATCAGTAACCGCGAACCGAGCTTTTCAAAGCGCAGTTTGTTTCCGAGCGACTATCCTGTCGGTACAATGCGTCGGACGGGAATTATGGAGCTTTTGAGTTAGGCTCGTACACCGGGTCTTGTCATTTGCCGGCGCTCTATGCTTTGGGCGCTTTCCTGGTAAAACTCGCTTTGCGACATGATTGACCATTCCGTCGCTGGCATTTCATCACACCCTCGCGAGGTGGGGTGCCCGCACCGTTCGATGTAGATTAGTATCTGGTGCAACCACAATCGGAGCTTGGCTACATGAAGCATTTTATTCTGTCTGCCGTTTTTTGCCTGTTTGCTTCAATTGGCGTTGCGGGGCCGCAATACATTGACCGCAGCGGGTTCGCCGTTTCGGGATATGACGTTGTGGCCTATTTCGGATTGCCGCAGGCGAAAGTCGGTGTGAGCCAGGTAAAACCCGTGCCTGGGCGCGAAGATATTACAGCCGAACACAACGGCGCGTTGTTCGCCTTTTCGACGGAAAAGAACCGCGACTTGTTCCTGAAAAACCCCGCAAAATATACGCCAAAATATGACGGACATTGTTCTTATGGTGTGGCTGTCGGGAACAAGGTTCCGGGAAATCCTGAACTTTGGCGCATTGTCGATGGCCAGCTTTTCCTGAACATCACGGCGGACGTCGAAGCGACGTGGGAACGCGACATTCCGGGCCACATCAAGAAAGCCAACCGCAAGTGGGGCGGCCTGGAGGATGATCGCGCGTCGCGTGACAGAATTCCCGGATTTCGATCCAAGGCACCATTGTGAAACGGAAGAGGCCCGTGATGATCATTTCCAGACGCGTTTTTCTTTCGGGGGCCGGTGCAGCCCTTTTCGCGGCCACGCCCGGTGTTGCAGACGCTGTAATGACGCCACCTGAATTGCTTGAGGCTGTCCGTCGGGGCGACGTTTTGTTGGTCGATGTGCGCCGCCCTGATGAATGGCGCGCGACGGGTATTGCCGAAGGTGCCGTTCCCATCGATCTGCGACGCTCGGATTTCATAGAAGCGGTGGTGGCCGCGCGCACATCCGACACCATGCCTGTCGTCGTGATCTGTGCCAGAGGTGTCCGGTCGCGTCGGATGACGCGTCGTTTGACCAGAGCAGGCGTTGTGCCGATCATTGATGTGCCAGAGGGCATGATGGGCTCGTCCGCTGGGCCCGGCTGGATCCGGCGCGGCTTGCCAGTCACCAACTGGTCCGGCTAATCTGAAAAGGTCTGACATCCATGAGACGAACTCTGTTTGCCGTCCTGGCGCTGGCGGCTTTTGACATTCTGGGTGCGGTGCCTGCATTTGCCTGTTCGGCTGAAACGCCTTGTTCTGTTGAAACCGGTGAATATTACATCGCACTGCCGGAAGGTGCCGATGGTCTGGTTCCAGCGCTGCTTTGGATCCATGGGTTTGGCGGCAGCGGTGAAGGCATGATGCGCAACCGGGGCATGATCACGCCCATCCTTGAACGGGGTTATGCGGTTATTGCGCCGTCCGGGATCATTCCTGAGGGACGACGGGGCGGGTCGTGGTCGTTTCACCCGCTTCGAACACCGCGGCGCGATGAGATCGGGTTTATCACGTCGGTAAAAGACGATGCTGTGGCGCGTCATGGCATTGATGGCGCGAATATCCTGATGGCGGGTTTTTCGATTGGCGGATCAATGACGGCCTATCTGGCTTGTGCTGCGCCTCAGACGTTCAAGGCCTATGCACCTATTGGCGGGAACTTCTGGCGTCCGCATCCCGAAACCTGCGAAGGGCCGGTGGCGATGCTGCACACCCATGGCTGGACGGATGGAACGGTGCCACTTGAAGGCCGCGTGCTGCGGGGCACCGACAGCAACGATCCAAATGCCTTTATGCAGGGCGACGTCTTTCACGCCCTAAGCATCTGGCGCGAAACCAACGGGTGTTTTCAGCTAAAGGCCGACAGTTTCATCACCGAAGGCAAATTTATGCGCCGGAAGTGGGAGCGTTGTGCGGTTGGGTCTGCATTGGAATTTGCGCTGCATCCGGGCGGGCATTCGATCCCAAGGGGCTGGTCGGCGATGACGCTGGACTGGTTTGAAGGGCTTTAGGGTTATTCGGCGGCAATTGCCGAGTTATCGGGCGGCGTGTTGGCCGCCGCAACCAGTACGTCCCGCATCCATGCGCGTTCGACACGGGCCCGGCGAACCACGCGGGGTTCACGCAAACACTGAGGGCTGTTGAGACGTAAAACTCGGTTTTGGACTTTCGCACCACTCAGCACCGACAAAGGCGAGGCGATTGTCAGGCTGATTGCGATTGGGATCAACCATAGCGAAACCGAGCCAAAGAAGATGCCGGCAATCATTGCAACACCGATCAGCGTCTCGATCCAGTGGAACCGTAGCGTCTGACCCCATGTATACCCTTTGGCCTGACGGTTCTGTGGGGCCCATGACATTGAGCGGCCAAGCACTGCGAAGACCACCGCAACGGTCTGCTGAACCATAAGGATCGGAGCGTAAATAACCGACAGAATGATTTCGAGCATGGCTGTTCCTGCGAACTTTAGCCAGCCACCATAGTCACTGCGGGTGCGTTCGCGCGCAGACAGGGCCAGCATGCCGGTGATTTTGGGCATCAAAAGCATGGCGTAAATGAAGGCAAGGAATGCCAGCCCATCAATGGGTTGCTGGTTTTTGGGCCACACCGGATAGAACGGATTGGCGGCATGGATCGGATCAAGCGCCTCTTCGGGCATCGCGCCGATCAGCGACCAAATCAGGATTAAGGCGAACCATGCAGGCGACAACAGGAACGCAACGGCGCCTTGCAACAGGTGAAAGCGCGAAACGGGATGAAACCCGCGCGTGAACAAAAGGCGCAAGTGCTGCATATTGCCCTGACACCAACGGCGGTCGCGCAAGGCATAATCGATCAGGGTTTGTGGTGATTCTTCGAATGACCCACCGGCGCGGGGCATAAAGCGCACCGCCCAGCCCGCACGTCGCAGCATACCCGCTTCGACAAAGTCGTGGCTCATGATCAGGTTCTGTTTGCCGCCGCGACCCCGCAAATAAGGAAGGTGGGCGTTGTCGGCAAAGGCTTTGGTGCGGATGATCGCATTGTGGCCCCAATAATTGCCTTCGCTTTGATACCAGGTTGCAAGACCTTCGGCCAGAAGCCAGCCATAGACCGCGTTGGAAAATTGCTGCATCCGACCGAACAAGGTTTCGGCTCCGATCAGGGCTGGGAAGCTTTGGATCAGACCCGCTTCGGGATGTGCGGCCAATTCATGGGCCAATTGACGGATGGCGGCACCGCTCATCAAACTATCCGCATCAAGGATGATCATCGCCTCATAGGCGCCGCCCCAGTTTTCGATCCACTCGGTCAGATTGCCGATCTTTTTGTCGGTGTTGTTCGGACGACGGCGATAGAAAATCTCGACCCCGGCGGGCGCATGGCTGCGAAGCGCAGAAAGCGCGTGAAGCTCTTGTTCGGCAATTGCGGCATCCCGAGTGTCGCTCAAGATGAAAAGCGTGAACGTGTCTTTCTTCGGCCCCTGCGCAAGCTCTTTCAGCATGGCCGAGGCATTGCCAAACACGTCCGAGGCCACTTCGTTATAGATCGGGATCAAAAGGGCGACGTTCTGGGTTTCGGCGTGGCGGCGGCTATAGCGCGTGATGCAGGGGTTCAAGGCGCGTCGCGTCAGGCCGACCAGTACTGTCGAAACAGACAGGGATACCCAGATGAACGTAATGGCGACCAAAGCAACGACCGTGCCTTCAGCCAATGTCACGCCGCCTTCAGAAAAGCGTCGATTGATCGCGATGCTGAGCGAGATGGTCATCAAAAGGGCCGGGGCAAAGGCCGCGAACCGCCACAAAAGGTCGGGCAGGCTTTTCTTCAGCTTCAAACCCTGGCGATCAGGCGAGCGGTTAAACGCCTGCTTCTGCATCGGAAGCGGCGCCCGGTTCGGCATAACCTGATCGGTTGCGTACATTATGCAGTCCACCTGTACAGCCAGGTTTCGGTTAAAGCGTTGCCATCCTTGCGCAATTGGGCGCGGAATTCGATGAGTTTAGCGTCGCCGGGCTGGAACTTGAAGGCCAATCGCGGCCCACCCGTGTCAGGGTTCAATTGCACAATGCCGGGGCCATGGGTTCCGGCGCTGGATTGGACGATCTTGTCGATGGTATCCAGGTCGTCGGGCACATTGGCACCGGGTGCAAAATCAATGGCAATTATGATCCCATCTTCGAAGGCATTTCCGATGCGTGTGTTCAGCACCTGAAGCCCATTGCCATAGGCGCTGTCGTCGCCCCATGTCAGGCGATAGGTCATCTTGTGTTCGCTGCCTGCCTTCAACCCGTTGTTCGGCCGCCAGTAAGAAACGATGTTGTCATAGATTTCTTTGTCTGTCGGGATTTCGACCAGGATCACCGAGCCACGGCCCCAGCCTTCGCCGGGTTCCACCCAAAGACCGGGACGGCGGTGATAATGTGCAAACAGATCGGCAAAGTCGCTGAACTCGCGCGCCCGTTGCATCAGGCCAAAGCCTTTGGGATCGTTGTCGACAAAGGCGCTGACTTGAAGGGATTTGGGGTTGGCCAAGGGCCGCCAGATGGTCTCACCCGCGCCGTTCATGATCAGCAAGCCGTCGTTGTCGTGAACGGCGGGGCGGAAATCGGAAAAGCGGTCGCGGTTGGTTTCGTCGAACTGGAACATTGATGTCAACGGTGCGATGCCCACGTGATCCATGTCCTCGCGCGCAAAAAGCGTGGCTTCGACGTCCATCACCAAGGGTTGGCCCGGTGTGATTTCGAACCGGTAAGCGCCAGTACAGCTTGGGCTATCAAGCAGGGCGTGAACGACAAAGGTGTCGTGGCCGTCCTTGGGGGTTTCCAGCCAGAAGGACCGGAAGTCCGGGAATTCCTCGCCGTCCGGGTCTGTGGTGTCGATAGCAAGGCCGCGGGCCGACAACCCATAGACATCGCCGGTGCCGATGGCACGGAAATAGGATGCGCCCTGAAAGACCGCGAACTCCTGATGGACGCCGGGTTTTTCAATCTCGGCGCGCAGACGTAAACCGGAATAGCCCAAGGATTTATCAATGGGCAGGTCGGGAAACTTATCGGTTTTGTCAAATACAGCTAAATCAAACAGGACAGGCCGTGCCGTCGCGCCTTCGACAACCGAGATGTTCACCGGATAGGGGTAATAAAGCCCCGGCGGAAAGACATCGACTTTCAGGGGCGTGCCCGGCTTTTTCGCCCATAGCGCGTTGCGGCTGTCAAACCAGATCGACACGTAGTCGTCGTAAGAAATCTCCGTCCAGGCTTCGGGGATGCGCTTTGGGGCAATGTACCGACGACCGGCCAGACGTTTTGCTTCGGCCAAAACCGTGTTCGCATCAAAAGGCTGGGCGTCGCCCAGTTGCAATCCCGGTTCAACAGGTTGCCCATTTGTGCTGAGGGCCGGTGTGGCCGCCAGTGCCATCAGTCCGGTCAGAACCTCACGTCGGATCATAAATCAGGCCTTTTTCTTCCAAGGCTGGGATTTGAACCAGCCCGCGCCGTAAGCAATGGCAATTAATATGGCAAACCCTGTCAGGTTAACCAATAACATGGTCATATGCGTTTTTCCGATCTGATCGAACGTCGCCCCCAAAAGCCGTGCCAGATACATCGAACCGATGAAAACCGCCAAGGATTGTTGGCCGACCTTCATGATGATCGCCAAAATGACCCGCCAACTTGCCGCCAAAAAACTGGCAGCGTTGCTTGGCATGATCCGGCTGCCTTTTGGACCAACAAGCACATAAGCGATGTAGGCGAGCGACAGGAAATGTACATAGCGCAGGATGCCGAAGTCGGATTTGGTGATCCAGATGCGATTGTCGATGCGCCACTGACGCGCCCAGTTGGGGCCGTCTTCCACGGCTCCGAACCCAAATTCGCGGATGCCGACGTTGGACAGCGGGATATTGGCCAGCACAATGAGCACAGCCACCACAAACAACCAGAGTTTGACGGGGGGCGCCGGGATCCAGCGGCTCATGAAGGCGAAGCCTGTGAAAAACACCAACTGCCAGCCAAAGGGGTTAAAAAACCACGTTCGGGAAGACCAGGGTTCAGCCGGGAAGTTGAAGGAAAGATGCTCCAGCCCGGCAAGTTCCAGAATACGCCCCTGCGCCATCAGCCAAAGAAGCGCGACGAAGGCGATCGCAAGACCGAAATGCGCACGTTTCAGCAAGATCACGACAGGCATCATCGCCAAAATCGCCATATACATGGGCAAAATGTCGAAATAGTTCGGCACGTACGTCAGGGTCAGAAGACCGATCAGGTTTTCCTGGGTATCGCGAAAGAAGGGCACCAGATTCAACTGATTGATATAGTTGCGCCCGTCCGGGAATATGCCGTTCAGCACGACCATGGTTGTGGCGACGGCGAAAAACAATCCGATATGAGCCCAGTATACTTGCCAGATGCGAAACCCGACGCGGGCCGTGCCAAGCAAAGCCCCACGATGTTCGAAGGCTTTTCCAAATGCGATGGCCGAGGCCATGCCCGAACAGAACACGAAGATTTCGGTCGCGTCGGAAAATCCAAACCGTGCGGGGATCCACAAGGTGAACCAATTGCCGGGGGTGTGTGCGATCAGAATGATGAACATCGCAATGCCGCGAAAGAAGTCCAAACGCGGATCGCGGACCGTTGCCATCGGCGTCGACTGCGGTGTCGAGGCCGAAGCTGACATCGCCATATGTGGATCTGCAAGAGACATCGTCGTTCAGCCTACCCAGTTATTCGGCTGCGACGGGGGATTGCAACTCAAGCGCGGTCTGGATCGCAGCCAATCGGGTTTCGGCGAATGTGTCGAGCGCTCCTTTGCGCTGATTGATCCGGGCCTGCAACAAGCCACGGGTCGCGATCAATGCGCCTGCGCGCAGTCCCGCTTCAATGGTGACGCGTTCAAAAACGTCGCGTTGGGCATGGCTGCCGCCCATGGTCTGAAACTTGGGTTGAGCGCGGTTAAGCTGTGAAAAAGCATCATCGTAACGCCCGTCCGAGAAGGCTTCCAAACCTTGGGCCACATCGACGCCGGGTGCGCGCATCACCTGAGCGACGTCCGAAAACCCTTTGGCGTCTTCGGCCACCCGCGCCGTTAAACGTGCTGCGGCATCGGGGCGTTTGTCGCCGGCCAGCGCCAGCATATAGTGCATATCGGCGAATGTCAGACAGCCATCGTCGCTGCGGGTTTCGGCGAGATCAGCCAATTCGCCCCAGCGGTTGCCCACGTCGATGTCTTCCAGCTCAAGCCGCATCAAAAGCGAACTGGCATTCGAAAAGTCGCGGTAGTCGTCCGTTTTGTCCGAGCGGATTTTCGTGTCGTAAAGTTCAAGCACTTTCGACACATCGCCCTGATCCAGATGCAACAGCGCCTTGTGCCACCAGACGTGGAACCGGAAGTTGTTGCAATGGCCCCAAGCCGAGGCATTGCTGTCGATCAGATCGATGCCGCTTTGTGTGCGGTGCGTCATGTCGTAAACGTGGGTCACCGCATGCAGACCCCAAGCGTCGTCCTTGGCGAACTGAAGGCCCAGAAGACCGGTACGTTCGGCGTCGTTGTAGTCTCCGGTTTCTTCCATCGCAAAGGCAAGACAGCCAAGCGCGTAACCCTGCAAAGGGTGGTCGTCGCCGTGGGCATGCATCACAGCCTCGACTGATTGGCGCATACCAATATGATCGCCAAGGATGAAGCGAATGCCGTGGGACAGTTTCATGCTAATTGTGTCGGCGGGGTTCAACGCCATGGCCTGCTCCATGCGTCCAACGGCTGCCGAAGGTTTGCCCGCAATCCAATCTTCCAGGGCCATGCACCAAAGCCGCTCGCGCTCGGTAGCGCTTCCGTTGGCGAGGGCGGCATTGGCAACGTTACTTGCGTCTTCAGCAACCGAGACGAGTTCACGACGTCCCAGCATCAAAGCTGAAAGACCTTTGACCGCATGTGCCACTGCAAATTCGGGCGCCAGTTCTAGCAGCTTACCAAGATGTACCGGTGCACTTTGACCGTGGGACAGAATTCCAAGGATAACACCGTCCCATTCCGCAACAGCGGCCGGGTCGGTCAGGCTGACCTCACAAGTACAGATATCGTTAAGCATGTATTGTCCTTTGTGAACCACGCGAGCGTAGCATTAGTTAACCGTTACATATCGACTTCTTCATCTAAGCACCCATCACGTGGCCGCCAGCACAAGAAAAAGTGAGCATTCCTCACGAAGCCGTGAGTATTTCCCCTAGATTCGACCAGTATTTGGGCGATTTGAGAACCATAGCCCAGCCCCGTTCATCCGATAACTGATCGCGGAAGATTCAGAAATCCATAGTCTTTTTACCAAACCTGAAAAATATGTACCGCGATTTCAGGCCGGAGTTAACGAAGATTGCCTGTAGTGCCTTTAGGGGGCATGAATTCGCCAACTTCAAGGGGGAAATAATGCTTTCGCATCGCAGGATCGGGATGTGTTTCAGCGCACCCGCCAAGTGTTTCAATATCCGGGCTACGTGTGGTGCGGCGCGACCGATTTCCGACCGAACCGGCCTTTGATCATCAAAATGTGCCGTCATAAGATTTCCGGTCGATTTCCGCTGCAATCAGGGTAAAGCTGTCCGCGTTCCGGGCGTCTTTCAGGGCGGCTTCCAGCTCGGTTTTTGATCGTACCGTGTGTCCGATCCCACCGAATGCGGTCGCAATGGCAGCAAAATCTGTATGCGCAAAATCGACGCCGGTGTTTGGCATTTGACGCTGGCGCTGTTTCAGTTCGATCAGGGCAAGCGATGCATCGACAAACACAACGAAAATGGTTTTCAGGCCCAATTCCGCAGCTGTAGACAATTCGCCTGCCACCATCAAAAGTCCCGCGTCGCCCGAAAATGACACGATTGTGCGGTCGGGTTCAACGATCTGCGCTCCCATGGCCAGCGGAACAGCACACCCCATGGTGCAAAAGCCGGACGATTGCGTCAGCGCACGCGGAAAGCCACAGAGCCACATCTGTGACAATAAAATGCGGTGCGCGCCGCTGTCGGCCGTGGCCAGGGTATCGTCTGGCAGTTGATCCTGGCAGGTCGCGATCACCTGAGCCGGGCCCCATTCGGTTGGGATTGGGAAAGCTTCGGATCGTGCGGCTTGGGTGCGCTCCACCTGACCATCGACCCAGACTTTATTGCCTGTATCCGGCAGGATCGCTTTGACTGAGGCCGCACAATCGCCAATGATATTCAGGGTGGATTGGTGCATATAGTGGTGGTTCGGCTCGGCTGTGATGTCGATCACCATTTGGGAGGCCGGATCCCACGGGTTTTGCCAGCCGGGACGCATTTCGATCGGATCATATCCAATTGCCAGAACCACGTCGGCTTCGGCCACAAGGGGCAAAAGGACACCATCAGCTTTGGGGGACAGGCCAGCGCCGCCCAAGGACAGGGGATGATCTTCCGGCAAAAGGCCCTTGGCTTTGTAAGTCGTTATGACAGGTGCGCCCAAACGTTCGGCGGCCAAAGTGACAACTTCTGCGGCGTCTTCGGCAACGGCATCAACGCCAACCACGATCAAAGGGCGTTTGGCGTTCGCAAGTGCGGCGCGCGCTGTTTCAAGGTCAGCGCCCGCAGGGGCGACAGATGCGGCTTTGGTGCGCAGAACACCCGTTCCAGAGGCTTCGCTGTCCGCCACTGTAATCGGAACATCGACATGAACCGGACCCGGTCGACCTTCGGTTGCGATGGTGACGGCCTTGTCGGCAATCACATGGGCCGCGCCTGCATTCAGCGTAAAGCTTGCCTTGGTGATGGGGCGAAACACTTGTGGCTGATCAAGGACTTGGTGCGTGTAAACTTCGGCCTGATCCGCATCGACGCAGCCTGTCAGAACCAACATGGGTACGCGATCCTGATGGGCGTTTTCGATCACATTGATGCCGTTCAGCGCGCCGGGCCCGACCGTTGCCACTAAAATGGCAGGCGCACCGGTCCGGTGATAGGTACCTTCGGCCATAAACCCTGCGGCGTTTTCATGCTTGGCCAGAATGAAACGAATACCTGCCTTTTCCAGGGCATCAATCAGCGTCAGAACCTCGCCACCGGGAAGTCCGAAAGCATATCTGCATCCCGCCTCAAATAGCCGTTTGGCCAGTACATCCGCCGCGCGCATCTGCGTCTCCGCCCTTAACGTTCTTCGAAGCGCTCTGATGGGCCAAAGCGCGTGCGGACGCAATGCACGTCCATGTTATGGAATGCAACGTTTTCGCAGGCTTGGCACAAAACACCGGTCGCTGAAGCTTCATTGGGTGCTGGAGGAGGGGCTCGTCCTTAACGCCTGTGTATTTTGAATTTCAGCTGCTATGAAACCGTACTCCGGCCAGAAAGGAGTTTCGCGACTTTCGCCCCTCGTGCAACCGGGCTCTCGACGATCTCTCCATTTGACGCCTGCCGTGAATTTGGGGCACCGTCGCGTAGGGACCGGCGTGGATCACAAAGTTCTCATTTGATCCCTGGTGCCCACGGAAGGCAGTGAGGATAATGTCGTGCCAGATAAGTTGACTTAGAAAAGGAATAAACTCATGGAAACGCGCCCACCCCTGCCGCCTTTCACCGAAGAAACGGCCCGTCAAAAAGTTCGGCTTGCGGAAGATGGCTGGAATAGCCGTGACGCTGCCAAAGTTTCACTCGCCTATACGCAGGATACGAAGTGGCGCAACAGGGCGACCTTTGTGAACAACCGCGACGAGGCCCGTGTTTTTCTTGAAGCGAAATGGATCAGGGAACTGGAATACCGCCTGATCAAAGAACTGTGGGCGTTCACCGGCAACCGTATTGCAGTCCGCTATGCCTATGAATGGCACGATGACAGTGGCAATTGGTTCAGGTCTTATGGCAACGAGAATTGGGAATTTGATCCGTCAGGCCTGATGCAGAACCGGTTTGCAAGTATCAATGATCTGCCGATCACGGAACAAGACCGCAAATTCAGATGGCCACAGGGTCGCAGGCCAGACGATCATCCCGGCCTGTCTGAGTTGGGATTGTGACGCAGGATTAAGCAAAGAGAACAGCCAATGACGATATCCCCGATGTGGTCTTGTCGCGGATTTGTGCCGCCCCCCCCGATGCTCATTCGAGCTACTTTCAATTCGAAGGCGATCGAGCTTTCCCAACCCAATGCTGAGTGCCGTCGGCGCGGACTTTAGAAGCCGTTGATGTATTCGAAGAAGTGAAGATCATTCCCGATTTGAAGCAGTGGCTAAGATCTCGATGAGCTTATAAATCCGATCCATAGTGTCTTTTACGAATTGTTTTCAGGATTTCGGAAGGCAGAAGCTGTTAACCTAACCTGGCAGGATGTCCACGAAGACTACATTCATCTCCTGAGGACAAAGAATGGGCGGTCGTTTGACTTGCCAATCTTACAACCTCACCACAGGATTCTTGCTCCTGTTCGCGGTCTTCATCGTGACTGGTTCTTCCTATCAGGGATACCGTTTGAAGCTGTTAACGAGGTTGGTACCTATTGCACTTACTCCATTTTCGTTGGATTCGATCTCCTTCGAAGACGTCAGCAAATGTAGGAGTTCAAGTTGGCTCGAAATGCCCAGTTTTGCGTATACCATAGATAGGTGTTTGAACCGCCCCGTGTTTGCCGGAGGCTGATTGATCTTAGTTATGCGGCCATGTCTGATCTTTCCAGAGCCGCATAGAAGTTTGTCTCGGCTTCTGCTGGCGGGATGTTCCCGATGGGTCCCAGCAGGCGGCGGTTGTT
>CALKXV010000013.1 GCA_938005545.1 uncultured Paracoccaceae bacterium | reverse complement strand
GATCTCTTTGACGTGTCTGTCCGCCGATCCGCTCGGCCCTGTTCTCGTTCTCATCTCGTATCCCTTCAAGGATTACGATGAACCGAAAACTCGCGTTAAGCAAAAATGCCGCTCTGTCTCAAAGGCCGTGACGGGATACAGGCAGCCCCACTTGAGTGGTCCAAATTGAAAGTTAGTGCATGATTGGCCTTTGGCCCATCGGAACGATGGCCTCTGCTACATCTTCGGGGATTTGGTCGACGATCTGGAAGACTAAGGCAATCCGCATACACATGGAGCAGAATATCATCCTCAAAGTCAAAAAACCACCTGTTTCAAGTCATTTGGTGATGGACAATGGACACATCTGCCACCAAATATTGCCCACACACGCCATATAGACACAAGAAAGCGCAATGAGCGCAAAAATTTGGAATCCGCATCGGCGATAACGATGCTATTTAAACTTATGGAACGACGAAACAAATTCAGATATCCTATGAAAGTCGCTGAATTTAGATGGACTGAGATCAGGACTTAAGCCAGATGTACAACGGACCAGTAAGCCCAACGCGCACCCAAGAAACCAGCGGTGCCGAGAGCGTTCTCAGATACGGATGCAAAAGCACCCGTATGACGAGCTCCCTTTCAGAGGGCCGAACGTGGTCTGGTGAGGGCCTGACAATTGGAATCAGTTCCGCTTACAAACTAAGAGAGATTCATTTTTCAGCAGACACCGACATTGTGGTATTTTTGCAACCGGGTTATGGTGGTCAGCGCGCGGTCAACTCTGACAAAGTTGAAGACTTCACAATGGCGCCAAACGATCTTTATTGGCTGCCAACCGGCACAGATTTTTATTCACTAAGCGCGAACGCCAAACCACTCTTGTTTGTCAATTTCGACCGTTCGATCAGACAGAACTTTATTGATCAGGCGTCTGGTGGGACTCAGCTTAACGAAGCCATTACCCCGGTTAGCAATCTGACTCCACATGCAATGTTCTCCACATTACTTCGCGATTTTGTTGAATCGGATGGGCTTGGCGGTCGACTTCGGGCGGAAGCTTTACTCAACGTCATTTTGTATGAAATCTGCTCACATCGCAACGGCAATCGACCCCCGGAAGTAAGCCGTACACTCTGTCATTCTGGTTTGGAAAATTTGACTGCGTACATTGAAGAGAACCTGGATGCCGATGTATCACTCGAAGTTCTCGCTCGTCTTGCAGACACGAGCGTGTTTAACTTTTGCCGGATATTTAAGAACACGACAGGTGAAAGCCCGCATCAGTATGTGAACAAGCGCAGAATTGCCCGGGCTCAGGAACTGCTCACGACAACGCAGACTGGCATTGCAGAAATCGCCTATGAAGTCGGCTTCTCCTCACAGAGTCATTTGACGACTGTATTTAAGAAGTCGGTAGGAACGACGCCCGCGAAATTCCGCAAATCAATCTAGGCTGACCCGCGCTTTCATCAAAAATTTTAGTACCTGTTCAGGCCGTGCCGAAGCCTAGCAGACCAAACACGGGTCTATTTTTTCAGGAAAGGCAACGCCCAAGATGCAATCTCGGCGCCAATTTTTTGCACCTCGCTTGGGCGCGTCATCATGTGGTCCAATGTGTCAACGGGTAGAAGTCTTTTTGGTTCTCGCGCGGCATTGAACAAATCCGTTGCATTCTCAAAATCGACCACCTCATCAACCAAGGAATGCACGACCAGATAAGGCTTATTGAGATAGGACAATTGATGAGACAACGAGACTCGTTGAGCGCGTTCTACAGCCAATCGAACTTCGTCCCGCTCTTTTGACCCAACCTGCGCAACACCAAACAGATGCGAAATATGCGCCGGATCAGCAGGTGCGGCAATGGTTGCGATGGCGGCAACATTTGGCATGTGCTGTGAGGCCGTCAAGACTGCGACCCCAACGATAGAATGGCCGATAAGTAGAGTTTGAGTTTTGTAATTCTTGTCCAAGTATTCATATGCCATAAGCAAATCTTGGATGTAATTAGAGAGCTTAAATGACTGATGTGAAACACCGGCACTATTGGAATCAGCGAGATTGATGCAGAGCGTTGATATTCCCGCTCGCCCTAATTCCGTAGCGAGTTCCTGAGCCGATTTGTTTGCTTCTGCACAGTTGAGAGAATGCGCAAAAATTGCAAAGTACTTTCCATCTTCATATGGATAGGTAAGATGAGCAACGATCCTGGTATTCATACGCCCTGGAAAAGACACTTCGCGGTTTGGCATTGATGTGGTCATCTAATCCCCCCCGTAATGTCATGATCATCTGCGTTACCCTGTTGCCTGAAAATCTGATATGCTAGTGGGGGAGCTGTCAGCCTCTCACAGAAACGACCAAAGGATGTGGATTTCAAAGAGCTGTGTCTATTGTGCGGCCGACCTTCGAGCCTGATGGCAGCGGAAAGCCAGCTCGCAACTTCTTCACTAGAACACATGTCGAAGGGCTGACGACGGGTCATTTTTGCTCCTACCGAATTCGCTATGTAGAAGCTGATTTATGGCACCGAGATCCGCACCTTGATTTCAGTATCCTGAATTTTTAACAGAATCTCCGGTAAAATTTGGCTTGATACGATCACGTCTACTTCAAATCGTGATGTGCGGTTGAAGCCAAGGCACCTAGATTGGCAGAGTGCACACCCAATCGAATTTGGTGAGTTGACGTCATTGTGTACAGTTTGCATGACACATAGTGTCCTAAAAAATTGACAAATCATGCATTTCTGTAGTACTTTGCTGTCCTCACAGGTGCCAGGGTGCCACCGAAAAGATAACGCTGACCAGCGCTTGACGGTCTGCCTTGGGGATAAAGTGGCTACCATTTTTCCTTTCGGTGGGCACCTGAGGGAAAGATTGGCGATTAGTATGGCCGCAAGGGATTTGGCGATTGATCATGGCAGACGTAATGACACACAATTCTGGATCACAGCATGTCGTTCATTATGGCGATGCTGCGAAAAAGCAAAATGAATCTTTCTCGCCGGGTCGAAGCTGGTCACACGATGGGATTACAATTGGGGTTAGCCCTCCATGTGGCTCATGGGAGCTTCATTTTGAAGCTGACACTGACATCGTTGTGTTGCCCAAGGCAGGTTACGGCGGACAGCGAGCAATTAACTCGGACAAAGCGGCGAATTATGAAAATGCTCCGAATGATATGTATTGGCTGCCCACTGGTACAGAGCTTTACTCAGTTGGCAAATCTGCAAAAGAGGTTGTGTATGTCAAATTCGATCGCTCGGTCCGGAATGCGTTCCTTGATAGCGTTCAGGACGCTCCACAACTGAATGATTCAGTTACACCTATCAAGGATGTGCTTCGACATCATATCTATACGCACTTACTAATGAGTTTTGTTGACACAAACGGAAAGTTCGGCGGACGGCTTCAGGCTGAGTCCCTGGTTAATCTTCTTTTGTTAGAAATTTGCATGTTCAAGGGTATGCGAAGCAAAAGCGATGTGGCAAACTCATTATCCAAGCCGGTAATGGCCCGGGTAAACGCATTCATAGATGAAAATATTTGCTCGGATCTTTCCCTCGCCGCATTGGCAGATGTAGCTGGAATTAGTAAGTTCCATTTCTCGCGGATGTTTATGGCTACAACTGATTTGTCTCCGCATAAATACATCATGCAGCGTAGAATTGTCCGGGTTCAGGACAGCTTGGCCAACACGAATGAATGTCTGTCTAAGATTGCTCTCGACAAGGGATTTTCGTCGCAAAGCCATATGACTTCGGTTTTCAAAAGAATTCTGGGTGTCACTCCGAGCAATTACAAAAAATCTTTAAAATGACTCCGAAATTGAGAGTGATGTAACCTCCCACTCGGGGCCCCTCATTCATAACGAGAGTTTTTGGGTCTGTGCTGTGCTACCAGATGTGTCCCCGCTTGGGGCTAGATTTTCCGCCATTTTATCACACTGACGGGCTGGATGCGTCCGGTAAATCCATGAGCGCTGTTGGCGCGTTGTTTCCAATAGCGATATGCGGTCATACTTCGTTGTCGTCTCTACGCCAAGCCTCCAGCTTTTTAGTTGTATCTTCAAGCCTCATAAATCATGTGTGTTCAGGCATTCGGTTCTGAGTTTGCTGTTGAACGACACGAACAAGCAGGCCGCAAGGGCCAGCAGCATTCAAATGCATTGGTTTCACACCGTGGAAAATGGGAATCACTGTCTTTTCCGCTCAACCACAGAAATGTCTCTAGCTTGCTTCGGCCAGCAGGGACGCGTTTCCACCTGAAGCAGTAGTGTCGATACAGATGTGTCGTTCCAGAAAACACCTGTCGCCGAAATCTTCGTCATTGATCAAGGGGATCAGCGCTCCTGCACGGTTTGCAAGAGCTTTTCGGATGATCCGCAATTCCTCTTCTCGCCCCCAACTAACTACCGCATCGAAGCCAGTGAGTTCAGCAAGTGTTTCGGGGCCCAGAATTCCGTCCACCGCGAAACTGCCATTCGCACCCGGCGCGACCGTAACTGCAGAACACCCGTGCGCACGGGCGATTTCGCTTTGAACCCGAGCGGCTTGATGTGACGGTCCGAGGCAAAGAAAGACGCCACGACCATAGGTTGAGAGGATGTTGGACTCACCAGTCGGCCCCGGAAGCTCTAGCCGCTTCAGGGCCTCGCGCGACGGGCGCGGTGCTGCCGAGATCGCGGCCTGTACCATGTTCCGGTCAGCGGTTGTCCCTGCAGCTCCCCCGATACTGTGCGCAACTGGCTTGGCAAATCGCTTCACATAGGACGGGCCGCCTGCTTTGGGCCCGGTTCCTGAGAGCCCTTCACCACCAAAAGGCTGTGAGCCCACGATCGCGCCAATCTGGTTTCGGTTGATATAAATGTTGCCCACATTCAACTGCGAGGTCACTTGTTCGATCCGGTCGTCAATACGCGAGTGCATTCCAAAGGTCAGGCCAAAGCCTGTCGCGTTGATCGCCGCTACCACCGCATCCAACTCAGAGGCTTTGTAGGTAGCGACATGCAGGACAGGGCCAAACACCTCTTTCTCAAGATCAGCAATTCCTGTGACGCGCAGGACGGTCGGTGGGATGAACGTCCCGTCCGTCGGGGCTTCAAGCTGCTTCAGGACACGCCCTTGAGCGTGCGCCTGTTCGATGTAGTCAGCGATTTCACGATGTGCGCTTTCGTTGATTACGGGGCCGACATCGGTGCGAAGATCCCAGGGGTTGCCCACAACCAGCTCGTCCATGGCACCATATAGCATCTTGAGGAGCGGGTCTGCCACGTCTTCCTGAACATAGAGCAAACGCAGGGCCGAACAGCGTTGACCTGCGGACTGGAAAGCTGAGGCCACGATGTCCCTGACCGCCTGTTCAGGCAACGCGGTTGAATCCACGATCATCGCGTTCAGACCACCGGTTTCTGCGATTAGCGGCGCATCTGGCGCGATCTGCTCGACCATTGCGCGGTTGATGATCTGCGCGGTGTTGGTGGAGCCGGTAAAGCAAACGCCCTTGATCCGCGGGTCGGCGGTCAGGCGCGCGCCGACGACTGAACCCCGGCCGGGAAGAAGCTGCAAAGCCGTTCTCGGCACACCCGCCTTGTGCATCAGGTTTACGGCAAGTGTGGCGGTAATCGCTGTAGGGTCAGCTGGTTTGGCGACAACACCATTTCCGGCCGCCAAAGCCGCAGAGATCTGGCCGGTAAAAATGGCAAGCGGGAAGTTCCACGGCGAAATACAAGCCACCACGCCGCGTGCAGGTTTCGTCAACTCGGTGCCCCGTACCGCATAGTAGCGTAGGAAATCGACGGCCTCGCGCAGTTCGGCGATGGCGTCCAACGGGGTTTTGCCGGCCTCGCGCGTCAACGCCGCAAATAGCTCGCCAAAGTTTTCCTCGTAGAGATTGGCAGCACGAAAGAGTGAGTTGGCGCGAGTTGTTGCGTCCGCATCCCATTTTGACGCATTGCTCAAAGCTGTCTCAACGTCTTCAACCGATGCTTCCGATACAGCGCCCACGTTATCTTGGTGGTTTGCAGGGTTGATGACAGGACGCTCGGTGTTTTTCTGCGGTTCACCCGCAATGAGCGGAACCATTGTCCAGTAGTGGTTCCGGAACGGTTCGCGGGCGCTTTCGATATCGGAAAGATCGTCGATATCGTGCAAGTCCCAGCCCTTGGAGTTCGGCCGTTCATCACCGTAGATGTCAATCGGCATCCGAACGGCAGCATTCGATCCAATTTTTTCCAGGCTTTCGAAAGGATCGGCCGCGACGATTTCAGGTGCAACAGAGGCATCAACGATCTGGTTCACGAAGGACGAGTTGGCCCCGTTCTCCAGGAGTCGGCGGACCAGATAAGCAAGAAGATCCCGGTGGGCGCCAACCGGTGCATAGATCCGGCAACGGGTGTTGCTGCCTTTCAAAACAAGTTCGTGCAGGCTTTCGCCCATGCCATGCAATCGCTGGAATTCGAAAGCTTGGTTGTCCTCCGCCATTTCAAGGATCGCGGCCACAGTATGCGCGTTATGCGTGGCAAACTGCGGGTAAACACGGTCTGTCATGTCCAGCAACTTTCGGGCACAGCAAATGTAGGAGATATCGGTTGCGGCCTTGCGAGTGTAAACTGCAAATCCGGCTAACCCTTCGACCTGAGCGCGTTTGATTTCCGTGTCCCAATAAGCACCCTTTACCAGCCGGACCATGATTGTGCGGTCTAATTCGGTGGCCAGCGCATGTAGCCAATCAAGGACATCTGACGCCCGCTTGCCATAGGCCTGAACAACAACACCGAACCCGTTCCAGCCAGCCAATGACGGATCGCGCAACACCGCTTCGATAACGTCCAGGGACAGGTCAAGCCGATCAGCTTCCTCGGCATCAATATTAAACCCCATGTTGGCTTTTTTCGCTTGCTGGGCAAGTTGTAGCGCAAGGGGCACGAGCTCTTTCATGACCCGTTCTTTCTGGCTGACTTCATATCGCGGATGCAGTGCCGACAGCTTGATCGAGATGCCCGGGTTTTCGCGAATGTCCTGCGACCGGCATTCTTTGGCTAGTTTGGAAATCGCGTCGGAATACGCGTCGAAGAACGCCTTGGCATCCCGTGCCGTCAGCGCTGCCTCACCCAGCATGTCGTAAGAATAGGTATAACCCTCTTTCTCGTGATTTTTTCCGCGCTTCACGGCCTCTTCAATGGTTTGGCCTAGAACGAACTGCGCTCCCATCTCCTTCATCGCACGACTGACCGCCGCCCGGATTACCGGTTCACCAAGACGTTTCACAACTCCCTTCAATGTCGCCGCAACACCTGTACCGTCTTTGAGAACCTTTCCGGTCAGCATCAGCGCCCAAGTGGACGCGTTGACCAGTGAGGAGGACGAATGCCCAAGATGTTGGCCCCATGCGGAGGGCGCAATCTTGTCTTCGATCAACGCATCAATTGTGTCCGCATCCGGCACCCGAAGCAGCGCTTCGGCTAGACACATCAGGGCCACGCCTTCGTTGGTGGAAAGACCATACTCGGCCAGAAACACCTCCATCAAACCCGGGCGTCTGTCATCGCGGATTGACCGAATCAGACCTGTTGCGCGGTTCTTCACAACGGCCCGTTTGGCCGCGTCCAATGCGTTCGCATTGGTCAGTTCTTTCAGAACCTCTGTTTCGTCTCGCAGGTGGTTTCGGCGAAGGTTTCGACGTATCTCATTCAGATTGGTCATGCTTTTCTTCCCCCTGGGTTTGGCTTGTTACATTCTAGCAAGAAGAGAAAAGTCATGTTGACTAAATCTTTCGAAATGACGAGTGTAACCACTTATTTTTAAATGTTTTGGGGATGTAATGCCTAGTAATAGCGATCCTAGTAGTCGTTTGGACCAACATGATTTCGAGATTCTGAAGATTCTTGGAAGCGAAGGTCGAATACCTGTAACCGAGCTTTCTGCCCGTGTTGGGTTGTCTAAAACGCCCTGCCAAGTTCGTATGAAACGTCTGATCGCAGATAGATTCATCCTTGGCTTCAAGGCCATTCTTGACCCCGCAAAACTGGGTGCTGAGCAGGTTGTTTTTGTTGAGGTCAAGCTGAAAGATACGACCGAAGCCGCACTGAGGGAATTCAACGGAGCGATTCAAAAGGTTGCAGAAATCGAACAGTGCCACATGATCGCAGGTGCATTTGACTATCTAATAAAGCTAAGGACGAAAGACATGCGAAGCTATCGGGAAGTGCTTGGCCACATCGTTTCAAATCTCCCACATGTTGAAAGCACCTCAACTCATGTTTCCATGCAATCCGTTAAAGACGAGACCTTCTAGCGCAACGTTGGATGTAGATTGCATAGCTTTGCCGCCCTGGGAAGAAAAACAAAGTTGACCGCCGCTTCTTATGTATGTAGCTCTGTATACAATTTGGTGAGCGATGTGATACCTCGAAAGGTCAACTGCAGTGAATACTTCGGAAACCCGCCACTTGAATGGTGCGCAAATCATCTTGAAGATGTTGGAGCTCCACGGGGTTAAGCACGTCTTTGGCCTTCCCGGAGAAACAACAATTGGCTGGTATAAGGAGTGGCAGAACCATTCCGACATCGAGTACGTGCTGACCAGAGATGAGCGCACCGCATCCTATGCCGCCGAGGCTTATGCCAAAATCACCGGCAGACCTTGCGTGCTTGAAGCGCCAAGCCCCGGCGTGACTCACTGCACCCCCGGCATGGCCGAGGCTTTCCTCAGTTCTGTGCCGATCATCTATTTCAGCTCGGATATTCCGATCAATCAGGACAAGAAACACGGGCTGACGGGCATTGATCAGACGGCTTTGTACGACAGCATTTCTAAAGAATCCTTCGTTCTAACCAATGCCAAGGAGATCCCCTTTTTGATGCGGCGCGCCTTTCGCGTTGCGACGTCGGGTCGCCCGGCACCAGTGCATATCCGCGTGCCAATCAACATCTTTCACGAAGAGGCGGACATCGACGATCTTTACGCCGAGCCGGAGTACAGCCAGTACCCCGCGCATCGCCCGGTGGCGGATCACTCCAAAATTCGTGAGGCCATTGACGTTCTGCTGGCGGCGAAAAAACCGGCGATTGTCTGCGGGCAGGGGGCGCTGATCTCGAAGGCGTCCGATGTGCTGCTGGAGCTGGCCGAGATGCTTCAAATTCCGCTGGGTACGACGACGCCGGGCAAAGGCACGATCCCCGAAAACCACCCGCTGGCATTGCGTGTCATTGGTGGAAGGGGCGGCATGGAATATTCAAACAGCTATGTCCGCGATGCCGACACGATTTTCTTCATTGGCTCCAACACCGACAGCGCGGCGACCGATCATTGGCAACTTTATGGTGACCCAAAAACCAAGACCTTCCTGCATCTAGATATCGCCGAGGCCCATATCGGCAACAACTTCCCGGTCAAAGTCGGGATGGTGGGCGACGCCCGCGCAAGTCTGGAATATATGGTTGCCCTGCTTAAGGTCGAGCACCCCAACCTTGATCGTCCCAAGATTGATCTGAACCCGATCAAAACGACCGCGTTGAACAAAGTGTTCAATTCCAACATTGCTATGCCCGAGGGCACGATTTCCCCCGTCAAACTGACCCAGGCACTTGACGAGATGCTGCCCGCCAACGCGATCGTGACGTCGGAACCGGGAGTCAGTGCGATCTATCCTTCTGCCTTGCTGACGATCAAGGAGGCAGGCCGTCGCTATATCACCAACTATTCGATGGGCGCGCTTGGCTATTCGGTGCCTGCCGGGCTTGGGGCCTCTTACGCCAATGACGGGCCGGTCATTTCGTTCACCGGAGACGGCTCATTCGGCTTTGTCATGGGCGATATGGAAACGATCAAACGCAGCGGCAAGAACGTGACAATCATTCTGACCCGGAACGACACGTTCGGCTGGATCCGGGGCGAGGCGATCTTGCTGGATGATGTTGACGAACCTTGGGCAACGGATTTCGGAGCGGTGGATTACATCAAGCTGGCGGAAGCCTTCGGGTTTCAGACCGCGCGGATCACGGCGGACGAGCAGATCAAGGACGTGCTTGGCGCGGCCATTGGCCATAATGGGGCGAGCTTCATCGAAATGATGGTGCCCTCGCAGGATAAGATCGTGCCATTCGTTCCCAATTGGGTCCGGGCCGCGAAAGCCAAGAACCTGCCCTACTTCGAATAGGGCCACCGGGCTATCGTAGTGATATTGACCCGCGCACTGTCTTAAAACAGGCCCGCGCGGGGGTCATCCAGCTCGAGCCGGAACCGGTCGGGAACAAGCCCTTGGTGAAACCAGTTCACAAAGGAATAGATCGAAAAGACCGGCAAGCCGGTCGCCTTGCGTACATCATGCGCATAGGGCGTCATGTTGGTGCATTCGAGGACGATCGCGCCAATATCGCGATCTGATTCCACGATCTCTCGGGCGGAATCGATCATGTCCTGCCGACAATCTTCAAAGTTTATGGATTCGTGATCATCAAGAATGCAGCGGGTGAACGCGCGCCCGTTATCCGTTCCAAAGATCGGGATGTCTTCGGGGTTGGGCACACCGGCAGCCGTCAGGTGCCCCATCGTCAGCGTGTTTTTTGAGATCGTGAGCACGGCCACTTTCTTGCCGGGTGGCAAAAGCGACTGCACGAGCGGGATTTGCATCAGCGAAGAGGTTGCAACTGGCACCGGGACGGCCTTTGAAATCCGTTCCTGCGTCAGTGCCAGAAAGCCGCAGTTGGTGGTAATGCCGTCGCAGCCTGCTTCGACCAGTTCGTTTGCAGCGTTGATGAATTTATCGACCAGCACCATTGGGTCCTGACGGACCACTTTGTCGGGGCTGGCGCCCTTTACCACGCGATATTGAACGGGAAACGGCCATGTCGTTGCATTGCCTATGTCACCATGGATTCTGGGAAACCGCGCTTCCAGCATCAGGATTCCAAGCACGGCACCATAAATTGATTTACCACCATATTCGACGGTCATGTTCTTGCTTTCTTGAGTTGATTTAGTGCCGAGGCACGTAAATTTGTGAAAATGCTTTCTCGACGGTATCCGTGGCTTCTTCGTTGCTGGTCTTGATGTGGTCGCGCATGCGGGCGACGGCTTCATCCGTATCCCGTGAAATGAGCGCCTCAACAATATAGAGGTGTGCCGCGTGGGTGATGTCGATCTTTTCGCGCATCGCGATCCAGCGGACATAGCGAATGCGCGCATAGGTCAGATGGATCATGTTCTGAAGTTCAGGGTTCCCAGCCAGCGCTGCGATCTTGAGGTGAAATTCTTCGTCCAGCGCCACGATTTCACGGGCCGCCGTTCCATCGGTATAGCGCGGAGCGGTCTGGTTCAGATAGGATTTGATGTCTTCAAGTTGCTTGTCCGTTGCGCGTTCCACAGCCAGGCGCACGGCGCTGGTTTCCAGCGCTTCGCGCAATTCGTACAGGTGAACAACAAGCTCGGGACTGAGGGGCTGGCAAAAGAAGCCGCGGCCGCTTTCAAAGACCAAAAGGCCTTCGGCAGCCAAGCGGTTCATCGCCTCGCGTAGGGGGGTTCTGCTGGCACCAAGGATCTTTGACAGCTCACTTTCGTTGATGCGTTCTGCAGGTTTGAATTCGAAATTGGCCGCCATCTTGCGAACCTGTTCGTAGGCGAGATCGACGCTTGAGTTCACGATTTGAGATCCTCTCATTTTGACCTTTTTCCCAACGTCATAAGTGAAAGTCAATAAATTTGTGGACATTTGTGGGCACCGATCTGTATACAGATATGTGTTACATCAAGTATGCGAAAACTCGAAGAATGGAAAACAGCGCACATATCGTGGTCATCGGCGCCGGCATCGTTGGCGTCAGCGCGGGCATCTGGTTACGTCGAAAAGGGTTCGAGGTGACGCTTGTCGACAAAGATGCGCCGGGTGAAGGGACGACTTCCGGAAACGCAGGCGTGCTTGCGGCCTGCTCGGTTGCGCCGGTTACAGCGCCGGGCATGATCGCCAAAAGTCCGGGACTTTTGCTTGATCCGAATTTTCCGCTGTTCCTGCGCTGGAGTTACCTGCACAAGCTGACGCCTTGGTTGGTAAAGTACCTGTCGAATGCCAATGATGCTGACACCCGCCGTATCGCAGCAGGTCTTGCGCCGCTGACAACAGATGCCGTCGCCCAACACAGTGCTTTAATCGCTTCGACGGATGCCGCGTCCTGGTTGCAGAAGTCTGACTATTCTTTTGCCTATGCCGCCCGCGCCAACTTTGAAGCCGACGCTTATACTTGGGGCTTGCGCCGCGACGCAGGTTTTGTGCCAGAACTGGTCGAGGGTCCGGAGGTCAGAGAGCGCGAACCGCTTTTGGCGGATGAAATCGGTCTTCTCGCCGTCATGCGGGATCATGGGTACCTGAGGGATCCCAAAGAATATGTCAAAGCGCTGGCTCGGGTGTTTGAGGCCGAAGGTGGGGTCTATCGCCAGTGCGCGGTGAAGGACCTTTCGCTTTCAAACGGCCATGTCACAGCTGTTCAGACCGATAAAGGTGCACTGCCTTGCGACAGCGTCGTTCTGGCCGCTGGGGTTTGGTCAAAGCCTTTGGCTGACAAGCTTGGCCTTAAGGTGCCAATGGAGACGGAACGCGGCTATCACATCGTTTTCAAGAACCCGTCCGAGACACTTAATGGCCCGGTTATGGTGGCGGCAGGGAAGTTCGTTGCCACACCTATGGCCGATGGCTTGCGCTGTGCCGGGATTGTCGAATTTGGCGGGCTGCAGGCCGGACCTTCGACCAAACCGTTGGCGCTTCTGGAAAAGGTTGCGCGGGCGACGTTTCCAACCCTTGAGTTCCGTGGGATCGATACATGGCTGGGGCACCGGCCCGCGCCCTCAGACAGTTTGCCTCTGATCGGGGAAATTGGTTCGACAGGCGTCGTTGCAGCCTTTGGTCATCATCATATCGGACTAACAAGTGGCCCCAAAACGGGGCGCCTTGTCGCCGACATCGTCGCCCGGACCGGGGGCTCAAATCTGGACCTGACGGCATACTCGCCCAACAGGTTCAACTGACCGAATGCTTAACTTCAACAGAGGAGAGAAAATGAAACTCACACTAACAGCGATTGCGACGGGAACGTTGATCTCAATGGGATCAACCGCCGTGGCCGAGACAAACTGGGACATGCCAATGGCCTATCCCGAAAGCAACTTTCACACCGAATACGGCCATCAATTTGCCGACGCCGTGCGCGAATGTACCGGCGGGTCGTTGAACATCACCATCCACTCAGGGGGGTCTTTGTTCAAAGGCAATGAAATCAAACGCGCCGTACAGATCGGCCAGGCGTCTATTGGCGAGCGTTTCCTGTCCGCGCACCAGAATGAAAATCCCATCTACGGTGTGGATTCTGTCCCGTTTCTTGCCACGTCTTATGCCGACAGCAAAAACTTGTGGGATGCATCAAAGGACGCGATTGGCGCGGCGTTGGAAAAAGACGGGCTGGTCCTGATCTATTCGGCACCTTGGCCGGCGCAGGGGCTGTATTTCAATCAGGAAGTCAATTCGGTCGCCGACATGGAAGGCATCAAGTTCCGCGCCTACAATTCGGCAACTTCCCGTCTTGCTGAACTGGCTGGCATGTTGCCAGTGCAGATCGAAGCGGCTGATCTGGCACAGGCTTTGTCAACCGGCGTTGCATCGTCGTTTATTTCGTCCGGATCGACCGGCCACGATACCAAGGTCTGGGAATTGCTGTCGCACTTCTATGACACCCAAGCCTGGTTGCCACGCAACGCGGTTTTCGCGAACAAGTCGGCATACGATGGCCTTACAGAAGAAGAGCAAAACTGCCTGCAAACCTCTGGTGCGGATGCATCTGCGGGTGCCACGGCCAAATCAGAAGAACTGGCAAGTTGGTATCTTGAGCAGTTCACCGAAAATGGCATGACTGTTGCTGCGCCAAGTGAGCAACTGCGCAGCGAACTTGCCGCATTTGGTGCGATCATGACCGATGAATGGCTTGAGGCTGCGGGCGACGCAGGCGCAGCCGTCATCAATGCATACAAAGCGACACAGTGATTGAAGCAACCCCCGGGCGCCTTTCAGGCGCCCGGGGAAACAAAAATAACGGGAGGGAAGTGTCGCATGATTAGTCTTCGAAAAATCCTTGAGGGCTTGTATTTTCTTGGAGGGATCCTGGGCGGTATTTCGATGATCGCGATCCTGATCCTAATTTGCGCCCAAATGGTCGCGCGCTGGTTGGGAATGTCATTTCCCGGGGCCGCAAACTATGCCGGTTATTGCATGGCCGGTTCGATCTTTTTCGCTTTGGCCTATGCGCTGAACCACGGAGCCCATATCCGGGTCACGCTGCTTTTGTCCGGCCTCGGAAAATCGCGCCGGCTTGCAGAAATCTGGTGCTTTGGATTTTCGGCCGCATTGCTGAGCTTTTTCTTTTACGCTGCGGTCGAGCGTAATTTGCAGTCGTATCATTTTAATTTCCGCAGTCAGGGTCAAGACAACATTGCGCTTTGGATTCCAGAGCTGTCGATGAGCATCGGCTCGGCCATTCTTGCGATTGCGCTGTGGGATCACTTCCTGCGCCTGATCTTTACCGACCACATGGGAATCGAAGATTTGCCACCGGAAGAGAGAACGGAATAAATCATGGATCAGTTCACACTTACCGCAATCTTCTTGATCGTCCTCTTCTTCCTTCTTGGATCTGGTGTTTGGATTGGCCTGTCCCTGATGGGCGTGGGCGCCATTGGGATCATGCTGTTTGACAAAGGCTTCATCGGCGCAAATCTGACCGACAAAGCATGGGAAAGTGCCTCTAGTTGGACACTGACGGCCTTGCCGCTGTTCATCTGGATGGGCGAAATCCTTTATCGAACGCGATTATCGGAGGATATGTTCAAAGGTCTAGCACCTTGGATGGCGCGGCTGCCCGGTGGGTTGCTGCACACGAACGTTGTCGGCTGCACGGTATTCGCAGCCGTGTCGGGATCATCCGCAGCAACGCTGACCACTGTGGGAAAGATGTCGATCCCCGAATTGCGCAAACGCGGATATCCCGAGTTCATGACGATCGGCACCTTGGCAGGATCGGCCACGCTGGGTCTGATGATCCCTCCTTCGCTGACCCTGATCGTTTACGGTGTGACCGTGAATGAAAGCATCACTCAGCTCTTTATGGCTGGAATTCTTCCGGGATTGGTTCTGGCATCGATGTTTTCTCTTTACATTGCGGGGTGGTATTTCCTTAAGAAAGACCAACGCCCACCGGCTGAGCCGCCGATGTCGTTCAAGGAAAAGCTTTGGAATTCCCGCTTTCTTGCGCCGGTGATCCTGTTGGTTTTGACAGTGATAGGGTCGATGTATTCGGGTATCGCAACCGCGACAGAGGCGGCCGCCTTTGGGGTCGTTGGTGCCTTGGTGCTTGCGGCATTCCAGCGTTCGCTGAACTTCGGAACGTTCTTTGAAAGCTTGATGGGTGCGACGCGGACCTCGGCGATGATTGCATTAATCCTGATGGGGGCTGCGTTTCTAAGCTTGTCGATGGGCTTTACCGGGTTGCCGCGTACGATTGCGGAATGGATTGGGTCGCTGAACCTGTCGCCGACGGTACTGATCCTTGCGCTGATGGTGTTTTATGTGCTGATTGGCATGTTCCTTGACGGAATCTCATCCGTGGTTCTGACCATGGCCGTAATTCTGCCAATGATCACGACGCCCGAATTCCAGGCCCTCGGGTTTGATCTGGTCTGGTTCGGCATCTTCATCGTAGTGGTGGTTGAAATGGCGCAGATAACGCCGCCCGTCGGGTTCAACTTGTTCGTCCTGCAAGGCATGACCAAACACGAGATGGGGTATATCGCCCGCACTGCGGTGCCGATGTTCCTGATCATGGTTGTGATGGTCGGCATTCTGATCCTGTTCCCGGAACTCGCCACTTGGATGCCCGAAAACATGCGGGCACGCGGACTATAAGAACCTCCCTGTGACTGCCGGACCACACGCTTTCACGTGGTCCGGCATCTTTTTTTTGAGGATGACGATGGGCAAGAATGATCAAGATTTGACCGACATCCGGCTGACGCTGATTGGTTGCGGGCGGATGGGTGGTGCTCTTTTAAAGGGGTGGCTGCGACATGGGCTGGATCATTCAAACGTGACCGTTCTGGATCCCCGCCCCTCTGACTGGCTTAAGGAACAGGAGGCACAGGGTATCACCGTCAACCCCGATGATTTTGCAGCGACAGGCGTCGTTGTTCTTGCCACCAAACCGCAATACGTTGCCGACGCGGTCCAAGCGATTGGCGCTCAGGCAGATGAGAATACCGTCCTGATTTCAATCGCCGCAGGCGTCACGATGGCCCAGATTGAAGACATGGTCGCCGCCCCGATATCAATCGTCCGGGCCATGCCGAATACACCTGCCGAAGTTGGATGCGGGATGACCGGCCTTGTTGCCAATCGCATCAACATCAAACCAGCGCTGACACTTGCAAGGAAATTGATGCAGGCAGTCGGCTGCGTGGTCGAGGTGGATGATGAAGACCAAATGCACGCGGTAACCGCTCTGTCAGGATCTGGGCCCGCCTTTGTTTTTGCAATGGCCGAGGCGTTGGAGGCGAGTGGCATCAAATTGGGCCTATCGCAAAAGACGGCCCGGACCCTTGCCGTCCAAACAATCAAGGGCGCCGGTGTGTTGATGGCGTCGTCCAACCAGCACGCATCGCAATTGCGCGAGGCTGTCACGTCGCCGGGCGGCACAACTGCCGCAGGCCTCGCCGTCATGCAGGCTGACGATTCCGGTATCCAAACCCTCATTTCACAAACCACCCAAGCGACTGCGGCACGAAGCCGTGCGCTTGCCGACAGTGCGAACTCTTAGACAGGAGCCTTCGACATGAAGCGCAAACACATCCTATTACCCGTTTCCGTCAACCAACTGGACGCTGCGAAACAATCGCTGGCCGAGGCGTTGAACCTCGTCGCTGATGATGGAAAGATCACATTGCTGAATGCGCAGGAACCTATTCCGGGACCAGCAAAGCACTACCTTCCAACGGATGCCCTTTCTGCGCGGGACGCCGAAATCAAGGAAACGCTAAGGGAGTTGGCCGCCGCTGATCCAAGGTGCGACGTCGCACTAGCGCAGGGCCGCGCGGGGGTTGTCGTGGTTGAGTATGCCGTCAAGAAAAACATCGATTGCATTGTGATGGCGTCCCATAAACCTGGGTTGAAGGACTATTTCTTGGGATCTACGACATCGCGTGTTGTCCGCTACGCTCCATGTTCGGTCTATGTCATGAGATAATTCGCGGCACCACTGTGCGGCCCTGGAACCAACATTGTACCGGGTGAGGTTTCAGCGCTTCAACGTGACCAAAGTTGTATATTTTTTGTACCCGTAACATGAGAGATTCAAACATATCAACGCAAGCGTCCGACCCTTGGCGAGATCTACCGGATTGCAGCTTCTGGCGGGAATAAGCAAAAGGAGTACCTCACGCGCTGTCATGAGGTGGATAACGCGGCGGCGAAGCTGATCTTCACGCGGTTGGCGTCCACCAACAACGACACGCTGACCTCCTATGTGTCGCTGTTGATGACCTCAGGCCTCGACCAGTGGCAAAACCTGGCGATTGACGATGCGACCTCTGTCTCGGACTTTGATTTCCGGACAATCCGCAAGAAGCCATTCAGCGTCTATCTCGTGGTACAGCCTTTGATGGTAAAGCCGCTGGCGCCGCTCATTCGATTATTCTTCTCGGACCTTTTGTCAGCCCTGCAGGACAAGGAGCCGGGCGCGGACGAGCCATGGCCGGTGATGATCATGCTCGACGAGTTCAACCGGCTGGGCAAGATGCCCATCGTGGCTGAGAGCATCGAGGTGCTGCGGCATTATCGTGGGCATCTGGCTGTGTTCACGCAAACGATCCCGGCGATTGACGAAATCTATGGGGAGAACACCCGGCGTGCATTGCAAGGCAACGCCGGCGTAAAGCTCTACCTTACCCCGTCGGATGAAAAGACAGTCGAAGAGCTGAGCAAAGCCGTGGGTAAAACCACGAAGACTGTGGTGACCCGTTCGCGGGCCGTCGGGAAAAACCCCTTCGAAGGGCGCAGCCAATCCGAGCGGACAGAAGAGACGCCGCTGCTCCCAGAGGATGAAGCGCGTCGCTTGCCGCTCGATGAATTCGTTGTCGTTGTCGATGCGCAGATGCCCGTGCGTGCAAAGCGGGTCGTCTATTTTGAGGATCCGTTCTTCCAGAGCATTCATGCCGCGCAGCAGGGGATTTGCCGTTCCCGGAAGGACCGCCACCACTGCCCTTAGGGAATGTGCCCTTGAGCGTTCAAGCCATGCCGATGTCGCCGAGAGGTTCAGGGCTGTCGGAGCGGGATTTCGAGGCCAGAATGGGAATCGATGAAGCGAATGGGCAGGCGCCCATCAACCACGGTCCGTCTAATGGGGCGCCACATGCGCGCGTCGCAGTGATAGCTGACGATCGGCGGCAGTTTGAGATGGATTTTGGCGGACAGGCCGACCTGGAGGTCGAAGGGCCCTCTAACAAGGATATCACGGAAGTCGAAAACGCGCTGAGTGATTTGAATGTTCTGGAAGGCGAGATCGGTGGTGTGTCCATTGCGTGGGTTTGAGGGGGCTTTGCAGGGAGTTCAAACTCAGTGTGGCCGGATCATGTGCCGTGCCGAATTGTTGTTCCGCGGTCGAGTTATTTTCCCTTGGAATCTGCCGCTCAAAATTGCGCAGTTAATTGGCAGTTTCATGGAAAAACCGGCCTTGCGTGGTTGCGGCCGCTGTTGACGCAGCATTTCCTCGCATGTGCAGTGGCACGCATTTTGCAGCGCAGCGGATTTAACCCGAGCGGCCATTGGTAGGGTCAAAATTAGGTATTCCCAAACCACACTTTCGCCGCGCGGGGTTCGAACAATCGGGTCGCGGACTTTTCAGCCGTTCATCTTCACACCTTTAAGGTCGGCTATTGTGTTTTGAGCCAGTGATACATTTATTCTGACTCTTGAACATTGAGTGTTGCCGTCGCAAGCTTGTGACCGGTAACAGGAAGATCAATGTCCGATAGTTCATCTAAGAATTTAGCGACGATGCGGGATGTGGCGCGGATAGCGGGTGTCTCACGCATGACTGTGTCACGTGCTTTGAAACCGGATAGTCCGATTTCGAAAGAAACTCGTGATCGGATACTGAAGGTCGTACGCGAAATTAATTACGTGCCCGACCAGATGGCCGGTAGCTTGACTACAAAGAGGTCAGGCTTTGTGGCTGTGCTTGTTCCCTCGCTGAATAACCTGCATTTTGCCGAAACGGTTCAGGCTTTGACTGACGAATTGGCCTTGGTCGGTCAGCAAATCCTTTTGGGGTATACGAACTACTCCAGTGAGCGAGAGGAGCAGCTGGTCGAAACAATGTTGCGCCGGCGGCCGGAGGCAATTGTTTTGTCTTATGACGGTCATAGCGAGCGGACGGTTGATCTATTGCTCAATGCCCAGGTTCCGGTGATTGAACTCTGGGAACGTCCGCGCGAACCGATTGGCCATTCAATTGGGTTTTCCAATGAGGATGCAGCGGCGGCAATGACCCAAGAACTTCTTGGGCTTGGGTATCGGGCCATCACATTTTTGGCCGAGGCTGGCGATGACTGGACACGGGGCGCGGCGCGGCGCGCTGGCTTCAAACGCGCCATGACACATGCTGGACTGTCGTCAACGCGCGTGGTGCAGGTTGGCCGACCGCCGATGTCTATCGAAGATGGAGCCGATGCGGTGCCGATGATCCTGGAAAAATTTCCGGATACTGATTGCATATTCTGTGTTTCTGATGCCGCGGCATTCGGCGTACAATCTGATCTAAAATCGCGTGGAATTGCCGTACCTGACCAGATCGGGGTTGCCGGGTTCGGCAACTTTGAAGTGTCACGTTTTGCGTCTCCATCAATTTCAACCGTGGTCGTTGATCCGGTGCGAATCGGGCGCGAAGCGGGGAGGCTGATTGGGCGATTGTTAGACGGCGCTGAGCAATTTCCTGAGCACCTGCAAATTGATGTGGAGCCAGCACCAGACTTGCGAATGAGCACCAAGGCGCTGAAATAAAATATAAATCTTTACTTGACCCAAGTTAGATAAAGCCACTTGTGTTACCGGTCACATTGCGCAATTGTGACCGGTAACAGGGAGGTCAAAGTGCCAGCAATTCAATTAGACAACTTGGTCAAGCGTTATGGTGAGGTTGAGGTTTTGCATGGCATTGAGCTTGAGATGGCTGACAATGAGTTCACCGTTCTGGTTGGCCCATCTGGCTGTGGCAAGTCGACGACACTTCGGATGATTGCTGGCCTTGAAGATGTATCTGACGGCGAAATTTATATCGGTGACAGGCCCGTCAGCCATCTTGAACCCAAAGATCGTGACCTCGCGATGGTGTTTCAAGACTATGCGCTCTATCCGCACATGAATGTCGCACAAAACATATCGTTTGCATTGCGCCTACAGAAACGACCGAAATCCGAGATCGATGCGAAAGTGCGTGAAGTCGCCGATTTGGTCGGTCTGACCGAGTTCCTTGCCCGTAAGCCTGGTGCTTTGTCTGGCGGTCAGCGCCAGCGGGTGGCCATGGCGCGTGCTTTGGCGAAGGATAGCGGAATATTCCTGTTCGACGAGCCGCTTTCGAACCTTGACGCCAAATTGCGCGGTCAGATGCGCGCAGAACTTGCCATGATGAGTCAGCGGGTCGAAAAGAACATGATCTATGTCACCCACGATCAGATCGAGGCGATGACATTGGCGGATCGGATCGTGGTGATGCACGGCGGATATATCCAGCAGCAAGGTGCGCCTGAAGACTTGTTCAAACGTCCGGCAAACAAATTTGTAGCTGGTTTTCTTGGATCTCCGCCAATGAATTTTCTGGCGGCTGAGCTTCTAGATGAAGCAGGTCAGATATTTGTTTCTGGCGATGGCTTCCGGCTGCGTCTGGAAGGCGAACGGACAGACATTGCCCGCAGACATTCAAAGCAATCTGTGATCCTGGGCATCCGACCTTCGGACCTGCGTTTTGATGCAGATGCCAAGTCTGACGGCTTGCTGTCGCTGAATGTTCTTGTGTCGGAATACGTCGGTGCTCAATCGGTTCTGTTGTGTGAATGCGGTGGAGCCAAAGTCATGGTCGAACTTAACTCAGAAACACCAGTTGCCCTGGGCCAGACGCTGAACTTCGCGGTCAACCCGAACGGTGTGCATCTTTTCGATCATGAAACCGAAGAAGCGCTTGCTTGAATTATGAAATGCAAAGGGAGGAATAGAATGTTGAATTCAATAAAAACAGCAGTGGTCGCAGGTGCGACCGCAGTGCTAATGGCGGGGACGGCGATGGCCAACCCTTATGCCGAATACGAAGGCACGACGTTGATCGTGAATTTCCCTGCACATCCGCACTATGATGCGGTGATGCAGATTTTACCGGAGTTCACAAAGGAAACCGGCATCGAAGTTGAAGTCGATCAACTGCCTTACCTGAAAATGCGTGAGCGTCAGACACTCGAGCTTGCTCAGGATGAAGGCGAATACGACTTGATTGCTTATGTCGTGTTTTCAAAGGCTGACTACGTCTATGCTGACCAACTTGAAAACCTAGCCAAGTATTTCATGAATCCAAAGCTGGCCAATCCGGCCTATGACTCTTCGGATCTGATTGATGGGTATGTCTACAACATCGGTTTTGCCGGGGGTGACAAGGGTTACCTGCAAGGCGCAACGGGATCGTTGTTTGGAATCCCATATGGATCCGAGACTTCGGTGCTTGGCTATCGAAAAGACATCTTCGAAAAACACGGTCTGGCGGTGCCTGAGACTTATGATGAGATGCTGGAAATCGCCTGCAAAATCCCCGAACTTGAACCGGGAATGGGTGGACTGTCTTCGCGTGCGGCATCGGGCCACCACGCCAGTCACGCATTTTTGCTGCACCTCGCTCCTCTGGGTGGCCGGGTATTTGACGAACAGTGGAACCCAATCGTCAACAATGAAGCCGGTGTAAAAGCGGCGAATGCTTTGAAAAAGATCGTTGATTGTGGCCCGGAAGGCGCCACGAACTTCGGATTTGGCGAAGCGCTTGGTGCATTCCTCAACGGTGATACAGCCATGTTCCTGGATACGACAGTGGTTGCCGGTCAGATCGACAATCCAGACAAGTCACAGGTGGTCGGCAAGGTTGGCTGGGCCCTTCATCCAATGGGAACCCGTCGCGGTTCGCAAACCGGTGGTTTCGGTATTGGCATTCCATCAAACGCCGAGAACAAAGAAGCCGCGTTCCTGTTGATGCAGTGGCTGACTTCAAAGCAGGGCGACAAATTGGTGGCTTTGGCTGGCGGCAACCCATCGCGCTTTTCAACCCATGAAGACGCCGATGTGAATGCCAAGTTTCCGCACATGGCAACGTTTGGCGAAGCTCTGAAGCACGCCGATCCCGACTGGCGCCCGATCATCCCAGTTTGGGGTAAGATCAACGCAGACCTAGGCACCACGCTGTCGAAAGTTCTGACCGAAGATCTGGATATCCAGACAGCCCTTGATGGTGTCGCCGAGCGCACGAAGACCGTGATGGAAGAAGCCGGGTATTACACCTGGAACTGATCCTCCCTGTCGGGGTGGGCTTTGGCCCGCCCCGACGCGTTTTTTATGAACCCTTCTTCTGAAAGTAACGTTGTGGCCCAGTCTTCTGCCATAAATTCCGCCAAGTTGGCCAAGCCCAAGGCGCTTCGCACGACGGTGCAGAGATTGAACCGCCTTTCGCCATATATGTTCATGGTGCCCGCGGCGGTGATCATGGCAATCGCGTTGCTGTATCCATTGGGTTACATGATTTGGGGCAGCTTTCGCGCCTGGGATCCAAGCCAGACGATTGGCGAAGCCGAATTTGTTGGATTCAAGAATTACACCACACTTTGGAACGATCCGAACTTTCACGAAAGTCTTTGGGTCACTTTGGAGTTCGCGTTTTTCTGTGTCTCGATCGAAATGGTCGTAGGTGTGGGTTTGGCGCTGCTGCTTGATCGCGAGCTGCGCGGTATGTCAGTCCTAAGGACCATGTTTATCCTGCCGATGATGATTGCGCCGGTCGTTGTCGGCTTAATGTGGCGTTATATGTACCACCCGACCGTCGGCACATTTAACAAAACCTTAGAAAGCCTGGGCCTGCCTAAGATCGACTGGTTGGGCAGTCACGCGCTGACCAGTGTTATCATCGCGGATATCTGGCAGTGGACGCCTTTCATATTCATTTTGTCGCTTGCTGCTTTGCAATCTCTGCCGCGCTCGGCGCTGGAAGCCGCCCGCATTGATGGGGCGACAGGGTGGCAACAAATTATTTACATCAAGCTGCCGCTGATGATGCCCGTTTTGATCGTCACCTGTCTGTTGCGTCTGATCGATGCATTCAAAGTGCTCGAAGTGATCCTGGTTCTGACCGAGGGCGGGCCAGGGCTGTCGACTGAGATCCTTGCTTTGCGCATTTCACGTACCGCGACCGAGTTCCGAGAGCTGGGTGTTGCCGCTGCGATGTCGAACTATCTTTTGATCCTGCTTTTGTTGCTGACGGTGGCCATGTTCGCTTTCACCCGCTGGCAAGAGGCACGTGCCGCGCGGATCCGGGCAATGGCCGAGGAAGAGATCTGATGCAAAACACCCGCCAGAACACCGCCTTCTATGCCGTCATCGTGATGCTGGTCTTGATGTCGATCGGCCCCGTGCTGTTGATGTTCGTCAACTCGTTCAAACTGGATGTCGATATTATTTCGGGCGCAACCGGCCTGCTGTTCCTGCCGACGATACAGAACTATGAGACCGCATTGTGCGATGTCTTGTGGTACGAGCCCGATCACCTTGACTTCTGCTCACTCAAATTCGGAGGAGCTTTCGTCAATTCACTGATCATCGCACTGGTTTCGACAGTGCTGACGCTGGTGATTGGATCAATGGCAGCCTACGCCCTGGTGCGGTTCCGTTTCTTTGGGCGCGACACGGTATCCATGACCACGCTTATGGTGCGTATGGTGCCGCCCGCCGTCTTGTTGGTGCCGGTTTTTGGGCTTTGGAACAATGAATTCTGCCTGGACCGGGACGGATTGATCGGCGGGTTGATCCGCGAAACTTTCGGGGGGCGAGGGGACGTCTGTCTTGCGGGAACGCACTCTGGGATCATTCTGATCTATGTCGCAATGAACCTACCGTTCGTCATCTGGATTTTGCAAAGCTTTATCGTTCAGGTGCCAAGATCACTTGAGGAAGCAGCCCGCGTCGATGGCGCCGGACCTTTCCAAGTGTTTTTCATGGTTGTCTTACCTTTGATCAAGCCCGGGTTAGCGGCCGCTGCGATCTTCACGTTCCGTATTGCTTGGAACGAATACCTGCTCGCTTCTGCCTTGTCGGATCGGAATACCAAAACTGTTCCAATCCTGATCGTCAACAACATGAGCGAGTTCAACGTTGAGTGGGGAGTCATTATGGCCACCGGCATGTTGTTGGCCATTCCGCCGATCATCTTCACGCTTTTGGCCAGTCGCCAGATCATCACGGGCATGACGGCAGGGGCAGTTAAAGGTTGATGGACTGGTTACTGGCGCCCATCGACGCAACCCGTGGCCATGAGGTGACCTTCGGAGTTGCCTGGCACGGTCGCAGCATGATTTTGGCTTGGGGCGTTCTTGCGCCGCTCGCCGTGCTTGTTGCCCGGTTCGGCAAGGTGTTGCCATCACAGGACTGGCCAAACGAATTGGACAGTCGGCTTTGGTGGCGCAGCCACTGGATTGGTCAGAGCCTGGTATTTCTGTTGGCTATCGCTGGCTTTGGGCTGGTGTTTGGTGGAACAGAGCGAATGGACGTGCACATGACGCTCGGTTATGCGGTGCTTCTTTTGTTGATTGCCCAAATGGGCCTGGGCATTTTCCGAGGTACCAAAGGCGGCCCGACCGCGCAAAGTGGCGATGGTTCCTTACGTGGCGATCACTATGACATGACCCCTTGGCGCATCATGTTCGAATGGACCCATAAAACCATCGGCTATTCTGTGCTTGCGCTGGCCGCTTTCACAATCCTTTCGGGCCTTTGGAAAGTGAACGCGCCTATTTGGATGTGGCTTGTGATCTCTGTTTGGTGGGTTAGCCTCGTCTCGGTTTTTGTCCACTTACAGCGCAGCGGATATGCAATCGACACATATCAAGCGATCTGGGGGCCGGAGCCAAAGCATCCCGGCAATCATCGCAAACCAATCGGTTGGGGCATCCGCCGAGTTCTGATCAATCGTGAACCAGGTGAGTAGCGGACAGGCCATACGCACTACGGCTACCGTCGGGTAATCAAAGCGCTGCATCTTTTCGCCTTCGCTAGTGAACCAAGACCGCAAAGGCAGACCGACTTCAAAGTTCTGTTCGTGGTCCGATCCGATGCCATTGGCCAATGCCCAAGTGTTATTCGGCAATGCTACCCGGTCTGTCCGGTTTATCGTGTTTGGCTTTCCAGTCATCGCGATGAGGTACCTCCACGCTTTGCGTGACCACATCGGTACACAAGAAAACCAGTCATTTTTCCTTGAAACATGACGATAAAGCGCCGTCGTGGATACGCCCAATGCCTTTGCAACTTGATACATCGAGTAAACTATCCGCAAAACCAAGGCGGTGTAGATTTACAATTCGTAGAGTGCATCATAAGCTGTTCGCTCAAACCAACTACATCAAAAGAACGAGATTAGAACAGAAACCTGTTGTCAATCTGTCAGTAGAAATGCTGTAGATTGGTTCCACTGTTGCTTTGACCAAATCCCTGTTTTGAAAAAACCACGGCGACGCATATGAATTTGAGAGATTTGCAATACGTCCTCGCGGTGGCAGAACACCGCAATTTTACGCGCGCGGCGGAGGCGGCGGCGGTCAGCCAGCCTGCTCTCTCGAACCAGATCAAGAAACTTGAAGCTGAATTGGGATCCCCGATCTTCCAACGCGAACAAGGTGGTGTGACCCTGACGGCGTTTGGACGTGATCTTGTTGTCAACGCCAAGCAGATTATCGAACTGGTCGACAATATCAGTGATGTCGCCCGCAAGTACCGAACATCCGAAAACCAACCCTTGAGACTGGGAATGACCCCGACGCTTGCCGCGTATTTGTCGCTCTATGTACGTGAACTATTTGCGGCGATGGCGGTGGACCGCAAAATCATAATCGTTGAGGATTATCCGGTTGCGCTCTCCAAAATGGTCGCTGACCGCGCGGTTGATATGGCTTTCATTGCGCGCAAGAGTTTTGACAAGATATTTGAAGACGCCAAGCGTCCTCTTATCTTTACACCACTTTGGCTGGAGCCGCTTTATCTTGCTCTTCGTGCGGATCATCCATTGGCCGCAAAGAACAGCATTTGGGCGCATGAGGTGCCAGCGGATCAACTGATCCGCTTTGGAATTTCCTTTGGGTATGACTTGGAAAAAGATCTACCAACCCCTTCTGATGCTGCTGCTGAATCCACGGGTATTGATGTCAAAAGTGCACGGTTCGAAACCGTATGTCGTTACGTTGCGCAAAGTGACGCCTGCACAATTGTGAATGCTATTGCCGCCGAGCAATTCAAACGCGATGGCTTTGGGTTGTCGTTCATTCCGTTTGATAATGAGGGCAATATGCGCGAGCTCGGCGTGCTGACACGCCCAGAATACCCGCATCCAGAGATCATTACCGCTCTGCAAGAAGGTGTCTGTAAAGATGCTCCAGCTGGAACCATCGCATCTTGCATCAGTGATATCGTCGGCGCCGCTGTTACGGCAACAAACTAAGTTTTCCGTTATATCGTTCGACGACCGTGCCACCCACGGGCGAAATCCTGTTGTTTGATGGAAGACGCCGATTCCTTTTTGCCACCATCGCCCGAATATTCCCTGAACCAGGGCGGTTTCGCGCGGCAACGGACATTCCTGAGTACTGGTATTTTGATCACTTACGCTCACAGGGTTGTTAGCCTTTGTTAGAGAATAAAAACGGGCCATTCTAAACCAAGGCCTAAGATACTGAAAAGGCGCAATTAAGTGTCCCGCTGTTCTCACGAAACTTGTGAGTATTTGCTTTGGCTATTGCACCCATTCGCAGCAAGAATTTCTAAAACACGCGTCGATCCGCATTTGTGTCTTCAGCGGCCTCAAACCCTCCCTCCAAAACCGGGGCTGACTGGACAAACACATATAATGGAGTTTTTCGATGCTGACTCAATTCCTTGAAACCTTGCGCGCCAGATTGCTGACCTCATCGTCACTGGCCCAAGAAACTGTCCGTGACGGGCAGACACTGACCAACGGCTTTTTCCAAAGCGCTGTAGTCGACAACACACCGGCCTTCCTGCTGGACAATGACTCTGCACGCTTCTTGAACTTTGGCGAAGTTGTCACCAACAATGCAGCCGCGGCGGTTTCCGTAAGTGGTGAAGATGCGCAGGTCTTCAACTTCCGGACTGGCTCCATCGAAGCCAACTCGGGGCCCGATGCACTGGCGTCCGGCGTGCAAGTAACTGGAAGCGCTGACATTCGCAACTTTGGCGAAATTGCAGGCGAGTTTAACGGTGTTCAGTTCGCTGGCGCAGGAAGCTCGGGCACGCTCGATAACTTCCGCGGCGGTGTGATCTCGTCCGACAGCCGCGCAGTTGATATCCAAGGTGAAGGCGTTTCGGTCCGCAACTTTGGCGACATCGTCGGCACCGGCGCACAGCGCAACGGAACGATCTATTCAAACGCAACAGCTGAAGACGTCTCAATCAGCAACTTCTCCGGCGGAACCATCGACGCTGGCGTGTCTGGTGCAGGTATCTCCTTTGAGGTTGGCGACGAAGCTGGTGACGTTGTGTCCAATTCTGTTTTCAACGGCTTTGGAGCAATTATTCAGGGTCGTGGCCAAGAGGCATCAAATACGCCAGGTGCTGGCGACGGTATTCGCATCAACAATGGTGCCGATGGCACGGTCTCGGATACCGATATCGTCAATAGCGGCTTGATTTCGTCCGAAAGCAACGAAGGTACCGCTGGCGGTATCCGCATTGCTGATGGCGTTGCTGCTGAAGGCCGCATCCTCAACACCTCGACCGGTACGATCGAAGGTGCGCGCAACGGCCTTTACATTGGTGAGGGCGAGCATGACCTCGACGTTGTAAACTTTGGCACGATCCAGTCTGGCAGCCGCGCGGTTAACATTGATGGCACAGGCGTTGATTTGATCAACGGCGGCGACATTTTGGGCACCAGCGATCAGCGCAACGGCACTGTTTACGCAGACGGTACCGCTGATGATTTCTCGGTTCGTAACCTTGCAAACGGCACTATCGATGCGGGCGAGGGGAACCTTGGTTCCGGTTTCGCAGCTGAGATCGGCGGCGCAGAAGACGGCGCAAATACATTCGATCTCGAAAACAATGGCCTTATTCAAGGGCGTGGCAATGGTGCTGCGGGCACGGGTTTGGCAGGGGACGGTGTTCGGGTCGGAAACCCAGGCAACTCTGGTACATTCGATGGTAGCATCGTCAACCGCGGCGAGATCGCATCTGAAGGCGAAAACGGAACTGTTGGCGGTTTCCGCACTGTTAACAACGTTAACTTTCGCGGTGAATTGACGAACTCCGGCTTGATCTCAGGCGTACAAAACGGCGTCTATTTCGGGACAGGCGATCACACAGGTGGTCGGTTTGTGAACGAAGAAGGTGGCGTCGTCACCTCGGGTAGCCGCGCACTGAACATCGACGGTGAAGGTCTTGAGGTTGTCAATGACGGTCAAATCCTGGGCACTGGCAATCAGCGCAACGGGACCGTTTACGCAGACAGCACGGCTGACAATTACACCTTCACCAACACCGGTCTTGTCGATGCAGGCGAAGGCAATAATGGTTCAGGTGTATCGCTGCAAACCGGTGACGTTGATGGTGACGTTGTCTCTGCTGCGGTCTTCAACGAGGGCACGATACAAGGTCGTGGCGACGCAGCTGAAGGTAACCAGGTCGGCGACGGCTTGCGGCTTTTCAGCAACCAAAAAGACGCGAACTTCGCTGGTCTGGTCCAGAACGATGGCATCATCGCTGGGTCCGAAGACAGCGACGCCGCTGCCGGTATTCGGATTGACGGCGGATTGAACATCCTCGGCGCCATTGTAAACGACGGCGAAATCACGGGTACCGTGAATGCCATCGATGCAACCGAGGCTGGCTCAGTAACTTTTGTTAACGATGATGAGGGTGTTGTAAACGGTAACGTGTTGCTGGGTAACGGAGACGACATCGTTGTAGACCTCGGTCAGATCAACGGTGTCGTCGACGGCGGCGCAGGCGATGATGTGCTTATTGCCGGACAGGGCGACAACGTGATTGTTGGCGGCCTTGGCAATGACTTCATCGACGGCGGCGATGGTTTCGATACAGCCGACTTTTCCGACCTTGATGTTGGTGTCACTGTGAACCTCGGGCCAAACGGCAACGGCACGGCAACCCGTGACACAGGCTTTAACGTCTCTGTGGACCAACAGGTTGTTAGCAGTCCTGCACAGTTCGGTTCCAACATCGCAAATGGCGTACAGTTTGTGGAGCAAGCGGTCGAGGGCAACCTCTACTTCAACATCCACACTGCCGACTTCCCTGGCGGCGAAATTCGCGGTCAATTGGAAGTGGTCAGCGACACCGGCACTGGGCATGATCGTGTGATCAAGCTAGCAGGATCGTTGGACGCGAGCCAAGAGCCGGGCCCATTGTCCGACAGTGCTGCGACTGGAGAAGCGACGCTCACCATCTCGTTCAACGAGGCCGGCGAGGTTTTCTACTCCAGCGAACTGAGCGTTGTTGGTCTAAACGAAGCTGACTTGCAGACACCGGCATCTGGCGTCTTGTCCGCTATCCACTTGCATAATGCACCAGCCGGGGCAAATGGTCCGGTCGTGCAAGATACGCTGGTGGATGCAGGCGCAACGATTGATGCAAATGTCGCATCTGGTGTGTCTGGGCTTGATGTCATCGAAAACCAAATCGAAACCGATGTCCTCAGCTCTATCGAGAATGTCATTGGTTCGGGTGATGACGACGTCATCACGGGTTCCGACGGTGCCAACATCCTGCAAGGCGGCGACGGTGACGACATTCTCAGCGGTGAGGGTGGCAACGACATCCTTATCGGCGGTGAAGGCGCAGACATCTTCGCTTTCGAGCCGGGCGACGGCATCGACCTCATTGCAGGCTTTGAACTGGGTGTCGATAAAATCAGGCTAAGCGACTTTGGATCGGATTTCGATCTGTCCACAGCGATCTCCCAAGATGGATCGGATGCGGTCATTTCCTTCTCCAGCGATGCGTCCGTCCGTCTCGACGGTATCGACAGCACGCAATTGTCCGAAGACGACTTCATCGCTTGATGCAGTAGCCCAACGGGGCGGCGGCATAGATCGCCGCCCCTTCATCCTGAAAAGAGATCACCCCAATGTTTCAGAAAAAATCCAAAATCAAATCCACCTGGGCCTCCCTCAGAGCCGGATTTGCCGCAATCGCCTTCTTTAGCTTCATCCTTAATGTTCTCATGCTCGCCGGCCCGCTTTATATGCTACAGGTCTATGACCGTGTTCTGACAAGCCAGAACATGGACACGCTGATCGCACTAAGCATCTTGCTGGTCGGTGTCTTCATAGTTTCTGGTCTGTTAGATCTGGTGCGGATGCGCATCCTGGGTCGCCTTGGAGCCCGCTTCGAGCTGAACGTCGGAGAACCCATCCTGAAGTCCGCAATGCGCCGTCGTGTTCAAGGCAAATCAGGCCACGGCGACAATCCGGCTGCAGATGTGACCGGCTTCCGCGACTTCATCTCCGGTCCTACGTTAACTGCGTTCTTCGATGCACCCTGGATACCTCTGTACCTCGGTGTTCTTTACATTCTGCACCCACTTCTGGGTGCCCTTGGCCTCGCGGGTGCAGTGACGCTCATTATCTTAGCCTTGATCAATAATGCGCGTTCTTCCGATGTCATGTTGGAAGCCTCACAAGCGCGTAGCAGGTCCGACGCTTTGTTCACCACGAGTGAACGAAATGCAGAGCTCGTCCATGCAATGGGTATGACTGGTGATCTCGCCCGTCGCTGGACGGCTCTGCAACATGACGCCCATCATCTTAAAATGCGCGTCAGTGATCGAATTTCGTCCTTTTCGGTCATGTCAAAAACAATTCGAATGGGTTTGCAATCTGGAATGCTCGGTCTTGGCGCGGCGCTGGCCATCACAGGTGAGGCGACGGCAGGCGTCATGATTGCGGCAACGATTGTGCTGGCTCGCGCCTTGGCCCCGATTGATCAACTGATCGGCCAGTGGCGCACGTTTCTGGCGGCGCGTGGATCCTACAAGAACCTGATGGCACTGGACAAAGAGTTCCCGGATCAGCCTGCGCGCTTAAGTCTTCCCCGTCCTAGATTGTCGGTCGATGTCGACATTGCAAAAGCAGGTCCACCACTGGCTCAAAACGCAACGCTCGGTGGCATTAAATTCTCAGTCATGGCAGGCGACGTCGTTGCGGTGATTGGTCATAGCGGGTCGGGCAAATCGACCCTCGCAAAGATGTTGGCAGGAATTTGGGTGCCACAACAAGGTGGCATCCGACTTGATGGCAACCCTACTGCCAAATGGGACGCCGAAGCCTTGGGGCAAATGGTTGGCTATCTGCCGCAAGACGTAGAATTGTTTGACGGCACCATCCGCGAAAACATCGCGCGTTTCTCTACGGCGATTGATGACACCAAAGTGTTGCAAGCCGCGATCGACGCCGATGTGCATGGGTTGATCAGCAGCTTGCCCGATGGATACGCCACGCATATCGGAAGTGGTTTCCACCTGTCGGGCGGTCAACGTCAACGCATCGCCTTGGCACGTGCGCTTTATAATGACCCGTTTGTGCTGATCTTGGATGAGCCGAACTCCGATTTAGACAATCAAGGCGAACAGGCGTTGCGTAATGCCATCGACAGCGCAAAGGCGCGCGGAGCAATCACATTCGTGATGACCCATCGACCAAGCACGCTGGAAGTGGTCAACAAGATTCTGATCTTGACCGGCGGTTTACAAACGGACTTTGGCGACAAGGAAGGCATCCTGCGCCCGCGTACACAAGACCATCTGGCAGCTGTCAAGCGTCCACAAGTGGCCGCACCTGCCTCACCGACACACGCTCAGAAGGGAGCAGTATCATGAAACCTCTCGCCCGGATCAATCCCGCACAAAGCACGCTTCTTCTTGAAGACTACAACCGAAACCATGACAACAGATCAGCAGGCGCTGGCATAAAGCGCTTCGTCGCGCTCGGCACATTGGCTGTCACGCTCTTTGTGGGCGGAGCCGGATATTGGGCGACCTCCTCCAGGCTGGATGGCGCAGTGGTCGCGCCCGCCTCGCTGGTTGTCGACGGAAATCGAAAGACCGTTGAACATCTAGAAGGCGGAATTGTGCGCGCCATTCTGGTCACCGAAGGCCAGATGGTCGAAGCCGGACAAACACTGCTTGAACTTGATAGCACCGATCTGGACGTGAACCTTGATGTGTTGAAAAGCCAGCTTGGCGATCTGGCCGTCCGTCGTGCACGTTTGCTGGCTCAAATCGGCAAAGTTGAGACCTTTGACGAAATGCAGGTTACCGACACGTTGCGGGTTGCATTGCCAAAAGATGCTTGGGCCAATGCCTATACCACTCAAAGGTTGCTTTTTGACGCCGAACGGGTAACCCGCGCCTCGGAAGAGGCTCTGCAAGACCAGCAGATTGAAGGGTTGCGTCAGCAACTGGACGGCTTGGTCGAACAACGTGCGTCCAATACGCGCCAACTTGAAATCACCCTTCAGGAACTCGCAAACCTCGAAACACTGTTCGGAAAAGGTCTGGTGGCCGCCGCACGTGTTAACGCCCGCCGCGTTGACATTGAACGCTTGAATGGCGCTGCTGCCTCGTTCAGAACCCAAGAAGCGGCGGCCGAAAACCAGATCAGAGAACTGATGCTGACAGGTCTGGGCCAACAAAAACTGCGCGACGAGGCGATTTCGACCGAACTGGCTCAGGTCGAGGCTTTGCTTGCCTCACTGGAACCACAATATCTCGGTGCAACCGAACGGTTGAAACGCATTGCGATCAAAGCTCCTGTCAGCGGACGTGTGGTGGCCATGACGGTCTTTACCGATGGCGGCGTGGTGCGCCCTGGCGCGCCAATTTTGGACATTGTGCCCAACGACGAGCGCCTTGTGGTCGAAGCACGCGTGAACACCGCCGACATCGAAAAGCTACATATTGGCCAATCCAGCCGTGTCCTTCTTTCGGCGTTCGATCTCGCCGAGGTGCCTGAAGCAAGCGGCAAAATCGTCGACATTTCCGCAGACAGCTTTGAAGACGAGCGGACCGGTCGATTCTACTATAAAGCCCGGGTCCAACTCGACGAAATCCAATCACAAGAAGTGGCCGCTTTGGAACTGATCCCGGGCATGCCTGCCGACCTGTTTGTTAACACGGGTGAACGCACAGCGCTGAGTTATCTATCCCAACCTCTGCAAGCGCGGCTGGCGCGAACTTTCATCGAATAATTGACGGTGGTTGCAGTTGGGCCCCCGCACAAGTTCCGACTGCAACCACCCGATTTTCTAGCGCGCCGCAGTCGCAAGTTGGATGCCCTTAGCGATACCGAACGATCTCAGCGGATCATGGGTTTCCATCTCAAACGGATCTCGCGGAGCGGCCCATTGCGGATGAGATGGGTGGCTCCGCCTCCACCGGCATCGAATGTGCCAAAGTGCCGCTGTCATCGACTGCTAGGAAAAGAGCCACCTCATGACAGTAAAAACAATCGGCTTGGATTTGGCCAAGGAAGTTTTCCAAGTTCACGGTATTTCCGAGAACGGACGTGTATCTTTCAACAAGGCGATCAAGCGAGCAAAGCTTTTGGTGTTCTTCGAGACTTTGCCGCCTTGCACGATCGGGATTGCGGCCTGCGGATCCTCACAACATTGGGGCCGTACGTTGCGCAAGCTTGGTCACTACGTGCCGTTCAAACCACTACTTTCCGCAATCGCAACACGTTGTTCTTCCACACAATCGGCCATCAGAAATCACTGATACTCCTGTCGTGATTGCAATTTCGCCGTATGTTTTTCTGGCCAAGACTATCAGCAATGCCGGTCACGGGATTGGATTCACCCGGATTCCAGGTTCAGGCACGGTTTGCTAAACAGACTAAGGTACGAAGCGCCAACCCGGCCTTCAGCCCATCAAGCTGCAACTCGTGCCAGCGCACATTGCGACCAAATCTCGCTGAGGGCCGATACCAGGTGCCGGATATCCTCATCACTGTGCAAGGGCGACGGCGTGATGCGAAGCCGTTCGGTCCCGAAAGGCACAGTGGGGTAGTTGATCGGCTGAACATAGATACCGTATTGATCCAGTAGCAGATCTGAGATCCATTTGCACTTCTTGGCATCCCCTACGATCACCGGGATGATATGGCTTGGATTGTCTAGATGCGGGATGCCCACACGGTCCAGTTGTTGGCGAACCTCACGCACTCGGCTTTGATGGCGCAACCTTTCAATATTACTGTCCATCAGATGACGGATCGATTCCGCAGCACCGGCAGCGATTGCAGGTGGAAGCGCTGTTGTAAAAATAAACCCGGATGAAAACGAACGAACGAAATCGCACATCTTTTCTGAGCCCGAGATATAGCCGCCCAACACGCCGAACGCCTTGCCAAGCGTTCCTTCGATGATTGAAATGCGGTCCATAACGCCTTCGCGTTCGGCGATACCGCCGCCATGTGGCCCATACATCCCGACCGCATGTACCTCATCCAGATAGGTCAGCGCGCCGTACTTATCGGCAACATCACAAATCTCGGCAATGGGGGCAATGTCACCATCCATAGAATAGACGCTTTCAAAGGCGACCATCTTGGGAGCGGCGGGATCATCTTGCTGCATCAGCCGTTCGAGGTCTTCTGGTGAATTATGCGACCATATCCGCTTTTCACATCTTGCATGACGAAGACCCTCGATCATGGAGGCATGGTTCAATTCGTCCGAATAGACGATCATTCCTGGGATTTTGGACGCGAGTGAACCAAGTGTCGCCCAGTTTGAAACATACCCCGAAGTGAACAGCAGTGCGGATTCCTTGCCGTGTAGCTTCGCCAGAAGCTGTTCGAGGATCACATGATAGTGATTGGTACCAGAAATATTCCTGGTGCCGCCTGCGCCTGCGCCGCAGCGTTCCAGGACTTGTTTCATTTCCTGAATGACAGCCGGGTTTTGCCCCATCCCCAGATAATCATTGGAGCACCACACGGTAATGTCGCTGCATTTTCCATCAACGCAGTAACGGCTTGCCCTTGGCATATCTCCACAATGGCGTTCGATATCGTTAAAGCTGCGGTAGTTCCCAGCGTCGCGAAGACCCGTCAGAGCGGTTTCAAAAAATGCGTCAAAATTCATCGATCCCGCCAATACTGTTGGTGTTCAAACGTAGTCATGAGGCGTTGCCATCTCCCGTCGAACTATGTGCGGCAAAAATATAGCGATCTTTCAAATACTGAAAAAAGTTTCAGAATCCTGCTTGTGACGTATTTTTCCAACCGCTTGAAACTATGAGGTGCTGGCAGGATGAGGCCATGCTGAACAGTCTGAACCGCGCCCGCTGATCGGGGACCCAATGAGCCAAAATTGTCGATCACCTTACTATCTCATCATCGATTATTTTGCGTTCAGCATCGCTCGAACCAGCAAGAATATGTGATCCCGATAGAATGTGAAAGAACCGCCTGGGTCTGCCTCATAGGGTAAAGGTGAACTGCCTGCGTCAATACGGACAGCAACCAGACGGGTCGTAGCAGTAGATTTTGATCTGGCCTTGCCTGCGGGTTCCCAAGGAAAATGGAACGCATTTAGGCGTGAACATAACCTGAAACGATCTACTGAATTTGACCTTTGAGCTCATGCTCAATTCCTTTGGAGGATTCAATGAACTACTTAACCCTTAGCAAAAAGATACTGGGAATGATCGTGTTTCCAGCCTGCATTTTGGTGGCCCCGATATCGGCATGGGCGCAAGAAAGTGATCCGGTTGCCGGCGAAAAGGTCTTCCGCAAATGCGCAAGCTGTCACCGCGTCGGGGACGGGGCGAAAAATGCGACTGGACCTGTTTTAAATGGTGTCGTGGGGCGGACCGCTGCCTCCTTCGAAGGTTACAAATACAGTAGCAGCCTTATGAGTGCGGGTAAGAATGGTCTTGTCTGGTCCCCAGATGCGATTTTTGCATGGCTTGCCAACCCCAGAGATTTTATTCGTGGCCATACAGGCGATTCAAACGCGCGGACCAAGATGTCATTCAAACTGGATGACGAACAGCAACGCAGAGATGTGATTGCCTACCTCGGGACATTGTCCCCGCAGGAGGCCGCCGCAGATGGCAACCGTATGAGCCATGGCGACACTCCGTTTGATGAAACAATGGCTGCCGGTAATGTTGATCCTTTGGCCGATATGGAGCGGGTCAGGCAAGAATTGGTGCTGCCTCCGAATGTGCCCAAGCATGATCAAGTCGCAAAAGGCGCCCCTAGGATAGTCGAGATAGAATTGATCGTTGAAGAAAAATCCTGGGTGCTGGACGGTGACGGAACAACTATCGTTGCTCTGACCTACAACGGTTCGATCCCAGCCCCGATGCTTATTGTTCACCAGGATGATATCGTGGAACTAACATTGAAGAACCCAGAGTCCAACTTGATGGAACACAACATCGATCTTCATGCGGCGACAGGCGCTTTGGGGGGTGCAGGCATCACAACTATCGCCCCTGGCGAGGAAACGATGTTACGGTTCAAGGCGACCAAAACCGGGACATTCCTATATCACTGTGCTCCGGAAGGGTCGATGACGCCCTATCACGTTACGCACGGAATGACGGGGGCAATTACCGTGCTTCCCCGTGACGGGATCAAGGATGAAAACGGGAAACCGCTGACCTATGACAAGATGTATTATGTCGGCGAAAACGATTTCTATGTTCCGCGCGACGAAAACGGTGATTTCAAAACCTATGAAGACGCGGGCGAAGATCTAGGGGACTGGATCGAGGTTATGAAAACGCTGTTGCCCAGCCATGTGGTGTTCAACGGCCGTGTCGGTGCGTTGACAGGCGAAAACGCGATGACATCGCAAGTGGGCGAAACAGTGATGTTTGTGCATGTCACGGCGAACCGTGATTCACGCCCACACCTGATCGGCGGTCATCTGGATTATGCTTGGGAAACGGGTTCTTTCATCTCACCGCCTCTGCGAGATCTTGAAACAATGCTGGTGCGTGGTGGTTCCGCTGGGGCTGCGATGTATACATTCCTGCAACCCGGTGTTTATGCCTATCTCAATCACAACCTCATCGAGGCGGTAGAGCTTGGCGCAGCAGGTCATGTGGTTGTCGAAGGAGAATGGAATGATGAGCTGATGCAGCAAGTCTATATCGGACCATTGAAGTGATTAGGAAATCGGTTGCCGCGCTGATCTTTCTTGGGGCCAGCGCCACAGTTTTTCTGACCTTCGCTGCCGGAAACGGTACGTCTCAATCGGTGGTGACAGATGCCGCCGATTGGCCGGCCTTTTTGCCGGTTGTGATGCCGGATGGCCGCAGACTGCACATTGCAGACAGTGAGGTTACCTGGAGCCAATGGCAAAAATGTGTTGATGCGCAGACCTGCCCGGAAATCCGCATGCCAAAAGGGGCCTCACACCTCCACCCGGTTACGGGAGTCAATTGGTTTGATGCCCAAACCTATCTGGGCTGGCTATCCCAACAGATGGGCACGCAAGTGCGGTTGCCTGAACATGCAGAATGGCTGGAATTTGCGGCAGAGGATGCCCCAAAACCCAGAGAGAAACTGTTCACCGATCCCCGAATGGCTTGGGCAGCGGATTACGATATTACCGCCCGCCCATCGGATGAACGGACGCGGGCGGTCGGCAGTTTTGGTCGCAACGCCTTTGGCATCCAAGATCTGAAAGGCAATGTTTGGGAATGGACCGCCACAAGCTGCGCTGTGGCCGATGGTCGGGCTGTAAAATCCGTCTGCAACGGTGGCGGGCGTGTGGTGATGGGCGAACACCTCGCCGTTCTTTCGGAGCTTGTCCGTGACCCTGGCAATGCAAGCTGTGGTGGTGGATTGCCGCCCGGCAATGTGGGTTTCCGGGTCGTCTACTAGAGATCCAGATTTCGTTTTTTGCCTTAACCAATCGGCAATAAGGTTCCGATTAGCACGCTTCCAATTTGCAGATAACTACCAAAATTGTTATAAAAACACATTTAAAATAACGAGCTAGCGGTTCGTCGGTATTTATTTTCTCCAGCCCTTGACTAACATCCCTTCAGTTTTACCCTATATTGGGTAATATTAGCACGCTAGCTATGATTGTTCCAATACAATGGGTGCAAGATGACTGCTGAGAAACGTTCACATATTGAAAGCTTAAAAGTGGTCTTGGGTAAAACCTTCCGTCTCTACGTTCAAACGCATGGCTATCACTGGAATGTTCAAGGACCACAATTCCTCAAGTTGCATGAATTGTTCGGAGATCAATACGCGAACATGTGGGAAGCGCTTGACGATGTGGCTGAGCGACTTCGGGCCTTGGGCGTTGCAGCGCCAGGAACTGTGACAGAATTGATGTCTCTTGCAGATGACCCGGAAGAAGAGATGCCTATCTCTGCTGATGACATGGTAGCAAAGCTGATCCATTCACACACTACACTTGCTGAGTGTCTTCGTGGTGCCTTTCAGGATGCAGAAGATGCTGTTGATGACGTCACAGCGGGAATGTTGACTGATCGGCTTACGTGGCACGAAAAGACCTTGTGGATGTTGAGATCCAGTAGCGCTTGAAAGTTACGGAATTCTGGGTCTCTGACCTCCGGACGACTTTGGCGCAAAGAGTGTCGAACGTTTTCGACATAAGTATGATGATCGTCCGCCAGCGCGCAAAGGCGGGAACTCGTCTAGCATAGCAAGAAATTGCTACAACATTTTTTCCCGAAATACGATTTGGTTGCGATAACCTATGTTGGCCTCATATGTCTTTGGACACGTTGAGGACGTTCATGTTGAAGAATTTCAACCTTTCCCGTCGCCGTCTCATTCTCGCTGCGGCTGGTTCTCTTATGGTTCTGGCGTCACCCAGTATTGTACGTGCTGACTCTCTTGGACAGGAGGTTCTCTGCCTTAAAGACCGCACATGATCGCGTGGCCAACAGGTTTCACGATACGTTTTCACTGATGGACATGGTGCCGTCGAACAGTTTTTTGCGACACGGGCCAAAATGAGACGGCAGACCAAATTGTGAGCAATACGGGATACTCGCAAGGATAAACCTTTGACACAACATGATTTAAGTTTGGAAAAACACAAAATGGCACGAGCACCTGCACCGACGACCAAAGCATCTGATCTGTTCGTTCAGGCGCTTGAGAAGGAAGGCGTAAAGTTTGTATTTGGCGTGCCGGGTGAAGAAAACCTTGACCTTGTTGATTCACTGCGATCCTCCGGCATCCGGTTGATCCTGACCCGCCATGAACAGGGTGCCGCATTCATGGCAGCCACATACGGACGGCTGACAGGCAAGGCCGGTGTGTGTTTGGCGACCCTCGGCCCAGGCGCCACAAATTTTGCAACCCCCGCCGCCTATGCGCATTTGGGTGGATTTCCTCTGATTATGATCACCGGTCAAAAGCCGATCAAGAAATCAAAGCAAGGCCAGTTCCAGATCATTGATGTGGTCAACTTGTTCAAGCCAATCTGCAAGATGTCCAAGCAGATTGTGCATGGTGACACCATTCCGGCGCTGGTCCGCGAAGCGTTCCGCACCGCCGAGGAAGAACGTCCGGGGGCTGTTCTGCTGGAGCTACCAGAGGATATCGCCGAGGAGCAATGCAGCGAACAGGTGATCGAGCCCCATCAACGCTATTACGCAGTTGCGGATGACACCGTGCTTGATAAGGCGGCGGATCTGATCAAACAAGCTAAAATGCCCCTTGTTCTGATCGGAGCTGGCGCCAACCGAAAGGATGCGCGCCGCGCGATATCTGATTTTGTTCATACCGCCAGAATACCGTTTTTTGCCACGCAAATGGGGAAGGGTGTTGTGGATGAGCGGTCTGATCTGTCGTTGGGCACTGCGGCGTTGTCGGATGGTGACTATGTGCATTGTGCAATTGATCGCGCTGATCTGATTATCAACATCGGCCATGACGTTGTAGAGAAACCGCCGTTCTTTATGGAGACAGAAGGCACAAAGGTCATTCATATTAACTACAAATCGGCTCAGGTGGATCAGGTATATTTTCCGCAGGTCGAAGTGGTCGGAGACCTGAAGGCGTCAATCACCCGACTGAAAGAGAAGCTTGGGGCTGCATTGAATTTTGACACGTCCTACTTTGAAAAGGTCAGAAAAGAAATCGAGGTGCATCTCGCCGAAGGAGCCAATGACCATCGGTTTCCCGTGATACCACAACGCTTTGTCGCTGATACAAGACGGGTGATGAGCGACAAGGATATCATCGCGCTGGACAACGGCATCTACAAAATCTGGTATGCCCGCAACTACAAGGCCTACGAGCCAAATACGGTTCTGCTGGACAATGCGCTGGCAACAATGGGTGCCGGACTGCCATCTGCGATGGCGGCCGCGTATTTGAACCCGGATCGTCGCGTTATGGCGGTTTGCGGTGATGGCGGGTTCATGATGAACAGTCAGGAGATTGAAACGGCAGTTCGGCTTGGTCTCAACCTTGTCATCACCGTTTTGAACGACGGCTCTTACGGCATGATCCGCTGGAAGCAGGTTGCCGCTGGGTTTGAGGATTGGGGGCTGGAATTCAACAACCCTGATTTTGTGAAGTATGCGGAAAGTTATGGTGCTACGGGGCACCGAATTACAGCAACAGAGGATTTGGTGCCTGCATTTGAGAAAGCCTTTCAGGCAGGAGGTGTTCATTTGATCGACCTGCCGGTGGACTATTCCGAGAACCAAAAGGTTCTCATTGATGAACTTTCTGAAAAGAGTTGCCTGATATGACCAACGCAAAACCGAAAACCGTCGACGTAATCCGAGAAGTAGTCAATCCATACGATCTGAAACCCATCGGAACCGTTACGCTTCGGTCATGGGATCAAATTGATGCGCATCTGGCGACCGCCGCCCAGCTACATGGCAACCGCAAGAACTGGCTGCCCGCGCATCAGCGTATTGATATCCTGAACAGGGCCGCCAAAATCATGGAGAGTCGGTTTGAAGAACTGGCGTTTCTGATTGCGAATGAAGGTGGAAAACCGCTGGTGGATGCTCGGATTGAGGTTGCCCGTGCGATTGATGGCGTCGGTTTGTGCATCAAGGAAATTCCGAACCTTGCCGGCACGGAGATCCCGATGGACCTCACCGCCGCAGGTGCGGGAAGGATAGCGTTTACGACCCGCGAACCGATCGGCGTGGTTGCTGCGATATCAGCCTTTAACCATCCGCTGAACCTGATTGTTCATCAAGTGGCCCCCGCCATTGCGACAGGATGCCCGGTGTTGGTCAAACCTGCGGCCAACACTCCCCTGTCCTGCAAAGCCTTTGTCGAGATCATGTACGAAGCGGGGCTTCCCGAAGAATGGTGCAGCTTCGTGCCCTGTGACACTGCTTCGGCCGAGCAGATGGTGACGGACCCGCGGGTGGCCTTTTTCAGCTTTATCGGGTCTGGAAAGATCGGGTGGATGCTGCGCTCCAAACTGGCCCCCGGCACGCGATGCGCCCTTGAGCATGGCGGCATTGCCCCGGTGATCGTTGATGAGACAGCCGATATTGAAGCAATGATCCCTAGTCTGGTCAAGGGTGGATTCTATCACTCCGGTCAGGTCTGTGTGTCCGTCCAGCGCATATTTGCGCCCAAAAACACCGCAAAGGAAATCGCGACGCTTTTGTCGCAGGCAGCCTCACAACTCGTTGTTGGCAATGCAATTGAGGAGGCAACGGATTGCGGGCCGCTCATCCATCCCAAAGAGGTGGACCGTGTTGCCGAGTGGGTGGAAGAGGCGAAGGCGGCGGGTGCCGCGGTCATGACCGGCGGGCAAAGGATCAGCGCCTCAACCTATGAACCGACGATCTTGTTCCAACCCCCAGAACAGGCGCTTGTCTCGCGTGAAGAGATCTTCGGGCCCGTTGCTTGTGTGTATGAATATGCTTCGATTGATGATGCCTTTGAACGGGCGAACGCGCTGCCGTTTGCGTTCCAGTCTGCCGTGTTTACAAAAAATCTTGATACAGCGCTGAATGCCGTCAAGCAGTTGGATGCGACCGCTGTGATGGTCAATGACCACACAGCGTTCCGTGTTGACTGGATGCCGTTCGCGGGACGCAAGCAATCTGGATACAATACCGGGGGTATCGGGTACACGATGCAGGACATGACCCAAAACAAGATGGCCGTGATAAAGCTCTAAACCAACGGGATGTCCTCGAGCTACGTTGGTAAGAACTTATCTTAGCGGCGTGAGGAACAGGGTTGCATTTATGACCTGCTTACTACCTTCTAGTAGATATTTGGGAGATCCACCAATACCAGTTAAACCAGTAAAGGGTCGAAAATGGCGGTGACGAAAGAAAAGAACCCTCTGCTACTTAGGGAACAGATGTGTTTTGCACTCTACTCGACGTCGCGAGCGATAACCAAGAAGTATGCTGAACTCCTTGCGAGCCTGCAAGTGACGTACCCGCAATATCTGACGTTGCTGACCCTATGGGAGAATGACGGAATGAGTGTCAATCAGTTGGCACAAGCATTGGAAATGGAAGGCGCAACGATGACACCTCTTGTGCAGCGCATGGAAAAGCTTGGTCTGGTGGTGCGGGAAAGAAATTCAGATGATGAACGACGTGTAAATGTGATGTTGACCGAAAAAGGCAGCAATCTGCGTGCAAAGGCAATTTCCGTCCCGTCGGCATTTTGCAGCGCAATCGGGGTAAGCGACGACGAAGCGCAGACAATGATCGCTGAACTAAAGAAAATCCGTGATCGCTTAAAATAATCGAGCAGAGCCAACACGAGCGATCAAAAGCTCAAGAGCATTGTCAAATAGGGCAACATTCTCTTCTGTTCTTGCACTCGATTGAGCACCCTCTAGTAGGGACCAAGCCGTAGCCACTTCTAAGATCGCTTTGCTAACACCGCTGATGGAGTGTCATCCTGTGCACCCATCTTAAATACCTCAGTCAGTCAGTTAATAATCATAACCCGAAATGGCCCGATTTGGACGATGACTTTCGGTAGCAGGCTTTCCCGGCTGGCGAAAAATGAAACCACAGACACAGGTTCTTGCCGTCATTCAATGCGCCGCGGTAGAGGGCGACCAATGCGGTAAGCCGCCCGACAGCTGTTGTTGGGCCATCCTCGATTTCCGCACAGGCCTCGCAGATGGCTGTTTGGTAGCGTTGCATCAATTCGATTGACAAGGCGACCTATGTTGGGACGTGGTAATGAATGCTGGCCTTGCGAATGCCAACGTCGTTGGCTAGGTCCGCATGCTAAATTCGTCGAAACCGCGCGCGCAGGGTGCGTTCGGCGGACTCTAACAGATCAGATTTTGTATCAACTGGCATGAGCACGATTCATTTTGCTGTGCCCAATTGTTCGTGCCACGTTATCCGCAGCTTCCAGCGCGCCCTCGATGTAGCCGCCAAACTGGGGTGCGACCTCTGTTCCGGCAAAGTGGAGCTGGCCGCCCCAAAGATCGACCATCGCGTTCGGTAAGCCGTAGCTGGGATGTTCATAAAGCGGCTTCTTGTCTGCCTCCGTCGAGGTGCGCGCATCAAACGCCCAGTCCTTGATGAACAGCTCTCTGGGATTGGTCGCTTCTGCGCCAAACAACCGGGCAAACTGTGCCAACACCTGCTGACGCAGCACCTGTTCATCCCCGCGGTTCTGTGGCGGAACACCGATGAATCCAAACAAGGCATATGGCCCACCTTCGGCAGGTGACGCATCATGGACCTCGGCCATTGGGCCAAACCGGCTCATCGCGTCCCCAGAAAGCCCTGCTTTTCGCCAGAATGGTTCGTCATATACGGCAACCGCCTTTGCCTGGCCTGCCATCCAGGTTGCAATACCCTGCATCGCGCGGATCGTCCCCGCTGGCAAAGCGGGTTCAAACGTGATTTCAGCGGCAACTCTGGGCGGAAGCGCCAGCACAACTGTGCCCGCCGTCAGCGTGGTGCCGTCCGCAAAGGTTGCCGTGATTCCGCAGCTGGCCTTGGATAAGCTGGTCACATTGGCATTCAGACGTTTGCGCGCATCAGGCAAGCGATCCGCGAGCGTTTGAGTAAGATGCGCCAAGCCTCCTTTTAACCGCCAGGACCCTTCCATAGAAGCAAAGCCACGGCCACGTTGCACATTTTGCTGCTCGTCCTCAAAGGACAGAATGCCCTCAGCAAACTGATTGAATTTTTCCAATTTTAACCTGTTGATCATTGCGGCGATGCGGGGCTGCCCTGGCCAGAACCATGCCGGACCCATATCGAAATAGCCCGCGCCAAGCGTCTCGGTCTTGATCCGGCCGCCAAAGCGCGCTCGCGCTTCAACCAGCATGTAGTCGTGGCCCTGCGCTTCAAGTTGCTCGGCCAAAGCCAGGCCAGATAGTCCGCCACCAATGATCAGAGTTTGCATGTCAAAAACTTTCTGATGCTGGCCGCATGTCAAGCTCGTGCGTCCATGTTGATTTGGGCTGATGTGCCAGCTGCCAATACACCTCGGCGATGTCGTCTGGTTTCATCAATTTCGCGGGATCGAGGCCGTGCAGATCGCGCGAACGCTCCGTGTCGATGATCCCGTCCAGGATGGTGTGACACACGTGAACGCCTGCCGGTTGATATTCCCGCGCCAGCGATTGGGTCAGCCCCCGCAGCGCAAACTTGGCACTGGCAAAGGCAGAGAAACGCGCACCGCCCCGCAAGGAGGCCGTGGCACCCGAGACGATGAACGTGCCGCCGCCAGCGCGCGTCATGGGCTGCAATGTTGACTGCGCCAGCAACACGGCTGTCTGCACCATGGATGTCCAGGTCCGGCTGTAATCCTCAAGACGCGCCTCGGTGAAAGGAGCGATGACCAGTTCGGCGGTGTTGTGTACCACGACACTTGGCGGGCCATGTTCTGCAATGATCTCCGCGATTGTGGTCGGGACGGCTGCGCTATCGGCCAGATCAAGCATATGAAAGTCGCCCACGGGCACGCCGGGCTGCGTTCGGCCAAGCCCGACGGGGTGATATCCGCCTGCCTCAAACCGAGCGAGGAGAGACTGGCCAAGGCCAGCTCCTGCCCCGGCGACAAGCGCCAATTTCTTGTCTACCGCCATCAGACCGCCGGTGGCTTTGCGTGTGGAAGATGGCCGGTCTTGACCCAGACCTTTGCGCCATCCGTTCCGGCAACTGCGGATACAGATTGACCTTCAGGCACGCGCAACCATCCACCCTTGCCAAGCGTGTCGCCGCTTTCGACAACCGATCCATCAATGACCAGCATTTCAATCCCGCCCGCATCACTATTGGCATAGGTCATGCCCGGGTCGATATGGCTGTAGGTCACGGTTTCGCGATTGTCTTTGTGTAGCGTCGCTGTCGCGACCCCATTGACAGGTGCGGCCAACTCGTCAGCCATCAGTTTGTGGAACTGGTTGCGATCATCCATGTCAAACTGCCAAAGCTTCACAAAGATCGTGCACCCGGCGTTAGAGCCTGGCGTGTGTTCCGACGTTGGCGGGTTGCGCACATAAGTCCCTGCCGGGAAGTCGCCATGTTCGTCCTGAAAGACGCCATCCAACACGATGAACTCTTCACCGCCGGTGTGCGTGTGGGCCGAAAACTTGCTGTTTGCCGCATAGCGCACGATCGTTGTTGCGCGTGCGACCTCGCCCCCGATGCGGTCCAGCATACGCCGGTCCACACCGGGCATCGGCGAGGCATTCCACTCAAGCTGATCGGAGTGGACCACCACGCGCTCATTAAAGTTTGCATTCAGTTCCATTTACTTTCCTTCCAACTTGAGAGGGCGCCAGGGTTCAGGTTGCAACGCCGGGACATGCCGCAACATTTGCGCTCCACACGTCCAGATGCGTCCGGTTCTGCCGCATCTCGACCTTTGCAAATTCAACAAAGGTCAGACCGGCAAACACGATAATGTCCGCGGCCGGAAACGTGTCACGGGTCATAAACGTGTTGTCCGCCAGAAACTCACCGAGATATATCATTGTCTTGCTGGTAACTTCTTTCTGTTTTTTGCCCTAATCAGAACATTGATACGCTTCAAGCCGGGCCGCTGCGTCGCATGAGAGAAATAGGCACCCATCGTCCTCACCAGCGTATGTTCTGCACGCAAGTTCATCATCAAAATTTACGCCTCTCCGTTGCTTGCGGATATACTAACCTACTAGAAGGTAGAATAATTTACAAGCCTTTCCTTACACCTTTTCCAAAATTCACCTCTGCGTGGTCTGAAAAGCTGGCGCTCGCTGGGCTCTTTGACGAGAGTTGGTGCCGTTGAAACCGATCCACCAGCTTTACATTAAATGGGCGATCGTTGGCAGCTTGTGATATCCAATGGTGTTCCGGCAATTGCATTTCGGGTGTGCGGACCGAGCCGATCAACGTTTCACCTTTGTTGTTACTTGTTCATCAGATTGTGCAATATTGTGATGTTTACTATGAAATTTGATATAGAGTTCGAATTGATCAGGCTAATTATGGACTATGAAACCGATAGATCATGATACAGTTGATCCGACCGTCACATTTGCCGGTCCCTTCCACGATATTCGCAATGTTATCTCAACGTTGAAGATGGACATCGATACCCTTACCGACACTAGCCAGTTGCAAGCCTGCAAGCGACTAATGCGAATGGAAAGGTGTGTCGATCGATGCATGGATATCTGTAATGCGGCCCTACATCAACGGAACGAACCGAACTCAGAATTGACCGCATTGTTCGCGCTCGCTCAAGAGGTCGCGTCTGATCTCAACGCACTGGGATCGAAAGACATTATTGAGGTTTCTTCTGATAGCAAACACGCTGTTGTTTTCGTTCGAAAACTTCAAGTGTTCCGTGTAATATTCAACCTGGCAGACAATGCAAGAAAGGCCGTGTTGTCGTCGAATTTTGGTATTGTTCGGATCCACATTGGAATTGAACCGGAAACACAGCTGCCATATGTCGATATTCGTGACAATGGCTCAGGAATGCCAAGCCGTGTTTGTCGACCACCCAGCGTGTTAAGATCTGCAAACAATGAATGCGCGCCAGTTCACGGGGTAGGATTGCGAAACGTTAGACAATTGGTTGAGGCGATGGGTATTCGGATGACGATTAATTCAGTTGAACCACAAGGTACAAATATTCGGCTAACGTTTCCGGAAACATCATTTCCCTAGCCAAGACGATCGATGGTCAAAGAATACGACAATGAATTCTCAAACAAACGCATTCCAAAAATATTAAGTCGTTCCATTCGACGGCAAATGGATGGACCGTTACAATCACCATATCATCGCGATAACTTCAGCCCCAGCCACAACGGCAACCAAAAAAAACTGCCCCGGCAAAAACCAGATGATCAGGCCGAACTTTGGTTTCTATTTCAATTCAGTGCTTGATAATCTTACGATACCGTCCGGGACTTGTTCCCACGAAGCGCTTAAAGCTTGAGATCATGTGACTTTGTGACGAAAATCCAACCTCATAAGCGATTTCTGCAAGGGGCATGTCATCGCGTTCGAGCATTTCGCGCGCTTTGTTTACTCTGTGACGCAGCACAAATTTGTGAGGTGTCATCCCGGTATCAATCTTAAACATCCTAGAGAAATGGAAAACGCTGACACCCGCGATCTCTGCGAGCGTTGCTAAGGATAATTCCTCATCGGTGTGTTCATCGATATATTCCAAGATCTGGGCAACCTTGAACTTGCCCAAGCCAACACGTACGGCTTCATGCGTGGCCCCCCGGAAATTTAGAATTTCACAGACGAGCAGCGACGCCAAAGCCTCCGCACGCATCCGACCACCCAGCCCCTCTGATCCAAGAAAGTCGTTGATCAGAGCCGAGTATTGCGGGCTACGTTCTAGTCGAGGGTGGAAGTCTATTGGATCAAAGAGAGGTTTAGAGACACCAAGCTCGGCCTCGCAGCGCTGACGAAGCCCGTCGTCAAAAACCAGGTAAAGGTAAGCCCCGGATTTCTCGGATGATGTTTTTTGCCAAACGCCTTTTGGAATGTACGAAAATTCGCCTGCCTTCACGCTGGAGCGCTGCATTTTGCGACCGCCTAGAGCAGCATCAGCTACAAATGAACTCTGGTGAAGAGCCACGATACTAAATGGCATCACAGCTTCAGTGTCGAGATTCTCGACCGGGGCTGCATAGCCGAAAGTCAAGTCTCCATATCCTATAGCCTTACCGTTCCTGGGCCATTCGGCTTGCCGTGCAGCTTGCATTTGATCACTCCCAATTCGAAACTTGATGGCCAGCGCTTTGGACAACGTTGGCGTCCTTCGTTGGCTGGACCATAGCACGACATACTGCCAAATCCAGCTTCTGGACGCTGATTGGTGCAACTAACCGCAAGATTCTGAAACTATCGACGCGGCCAAGGGGAGTCTATGGTGTCATATTTGATTGGATCGATAGCCAAGCCGTCGCGGCGTTTGATAAGTTTTATCTAACGTTGCTGACCTAGGATACTGGCGCCGGCTGGCATTACATCGCACCGGGAACGCTGATGAAAAATACCTTTGTCGAGTTATTCAACGGCAGGCACCAGGGCGAATAGAATGAACATATCTACGATAACCTCGCTGAGGCGCGGAAGATCATGGAAAACTGGAGGATCGACTACAACACAGAACGAACACGCACATCACTTGGCGGACTGGCTCCGGCCTTCTTTGAAATTCTCAACCGCACCACTCGGCCTTGACCACAACCCAATCAACAGAAAGAAACAGGAACGGATTCTACACCTGAACGACCCGGATCAGGGCGCTGGGTCATTAATCTCAGGGCACCAAAAATTGATTTCCATGAGTGCAATTAGCTGACGTGACGTCAGCAATGTTATTGTAGAAGAGGTAGGTAACCCCTTAAAATACCTTATCAAGGTTTCAGAAAAAACTCTTACTCCTCAGAAATTTAGCAAGATTCTGGGATATCCTCTTACAACTGCGCGATAGTGTTTAGCGTAATGCCGCATGGTGTGAGTGGGTCTTGTCTTCCGAAGTTCCCAAACGATAAGGAGAAGCTGCCGCATGACCACAAGGACCGCGCGAAAATGCAAACGTCTGCTAGACACAAAAGCGAGTTACACAATGCCTAATAGATTTGTCCCACCAAACGATGATGTATGCGAAGTGCTGCAGCAGCGCTTGTATGATCTTATCGACTTGGCTAGTCACGCGAAACAGGTTCACTGGACTGTGCAAGGGCGGGAATTTTTGGCGTTGCACGAGTTCTTTGACAAGGTAAACGCCGAGTTGAATGACCATGCTGACATTGTAGCTGAACGGATCGCAGCGTTGGGCGGACAGGTGAAAGGCACAATCCAAGCGGCGGCTAAGGACACGCACCTCCCCGACTACCCGCTGAATATCGCATCAACGACAAATCATATTGAAGCCTTTTCAAGTTCGATCTTCCAGCTGAAGATTCTTGTTCGCGCCAGCGTAAAGACTGTTGCAGAGCTCAACGATAATTGTTCTGCTGATCTTCTGAGTGAGCTTTCTCGGAAAATAGACGAGATATCCTGGATGGTTGGTGCGCAAATGGAACCAAAATCGCGCGAAGCAACTTAGAGAAAGCCTGTTTTGAAGCACTACTTGAAGTATGACCGAACATCATACCAAAGTCATGTGCTTTCCTGTGGCGGTTGTTTCCTGCTCGCGAGCTTGGCGCCCCTACGTGACAGATCGCAGCCCTTTGTAATTCCGTCGGTTTCCTCATTGAACGCGCTTCGTGCGAAGGTAGCCCAACGGCGGTTGTGGAGCGGACCGAACGCTATTTGTCACCGGATGAGGGCGCGCTTGAGGCAAAATTCTGCGGCGTCAGCTGTCACCAAATACTGTGACAATTTGGGACGAACGTTCAAGTGTCTTACTAACAGGGCATTTGTCAGCAATCGAAATCAATTTGTCGCGAAGGTCGTCCGTTAGATCACCTTCGATTGAGATCGACCGCTGGAAGCGATCAATGTATCCACTGGATTTTTTGTCAGATGTTGCGGCAGTAGTCATATCATCCATATGCACTTTGGCATGTGTAACGCCCACACTGATGCGACCCAGCGGAAGGGACTTGTGCTCGGCATAGACCCGCAGAGTCATTGCGGTACAGGTGGCCACCGCAGATGACAAGAAGTCGTAAGGCGACAAGCCAGTATCGAGACCACCGTAGCCGACAGGTTCATCGGCCATAACACGGTGGTTGCCGCTCGTGACGATTTGTTGAAACTTCCCACCCGTGGTTTCGGTTGCGCGCGCGGTTTCGGGTTTCTCTTCGTTGGCATCGCCGCTTTCTGTTGAATGCACCGTTTTTGCCAATTCTGCTGATTGTTTTGTATTTTGGGTCATGACTGTGCTTTCATTTCTATTCGCGGCCAATTCTGGATTGTGCGATTGCAGATCCTAGGATGATCGAAGCAAACTCATGACCTTCGTATCCGGTTGAACCCCATCACCAATTGTCTCAAGAAGATGGAGGGATCCAAGGATCGACCCCTCCGGCAAGAGCTTTCATTCTGCGCCCAAAATGGCGTAGAAGCGAGTGAAAACCATGTCTTCGTCTGCATTGTCGATGTGGCAAGACGCACAGGCTTCTGTCGGTGCGGCAGCCGCTGTCTGAGCATAAGGTGGTGCGTGGTGACCGAAGTTAAAGTAACCCCAATTTTGACTATCGGCAAAACGGGACGAGTCCTTCACGGCAATGTCGATACCGTTATACGCGCCAGGGAAAAATCCACGACCCGAGACTTCTGATCGGGAACCGTCGTCTTCCTGAGCTTCCAGAGTCAGCTGAAGCTCTTTCAACAGGATGGTACCCTCAGGAAACGTCTTCGTCTCTTTATAGATCGCGTATACTTCGGGGTGCATGTAAACGTTGTGATACTCGGGGAAGCCGGCAGCACCACCGTTCAATGCATTTGGCGTGAGAGGCGAACCCAGGTAAACCCATTCACGGTATCCGGTCGGCAACTGCAATTGACCATCCGCTGTCCAAACAGGCTTCCAATTCTCAGATTGCTGCGCGACGGCAGGTTTAAACGATCCGTGACCAATTGCTCCCATGGCCGCCACGGCAGCGAGCGTCAATGCAAATGTGTATCGCTTTTTCATTTTGGTATTCCTTTATATAAGGGTTTCAGTTTTTTAAGGACTTCAGTTGACTGGACGGCGTCCGCAACCATCGGATTATTGAGTTGATATGCGAAGTTTATCTCAGGACTGGATAGCCTTCGGTGTAGATCCAGTCGTTATCCTGCGCGGGAACGTGACAGCCTAAACACTCTGATTCATAGTCTGTCGTTGTTGTCTCAGCACTGTTGTCAGCACCAAAGTATGCCCAACCCCAGCCTTCACCCCAAAGGCCGTTTGTGTCTTCGAATTTGCCAGTTGAATCTTTGACCATAACGAACCAACCTTCGACTTCGCCAGCTCGGCTGATGGTTCCAGTTGTCATTTCGGCGGTTTCGGTACCTAGCAGCTCTTTCACAAGAACGGCGCCGTCAGGAAATTTGCCTGTCTCAAGATAGGCTGTGATCGTTTCTTCCTGTGTGTACACGACGTGCATGCCGTTGGAACCAAGCCCCCCCTCATCAGCGGCAACAGCCCAGGTGCCTAGGGCGATCCACTCTTTGCGATAGTTCACATCTGGAACCCGAATATTTCCGGCTTGATCGACAGAACTTGAAGGATCAGCAGCGGTTTGTCCTTGACCGATTGTCGCTGACAGAAAAATTGAAGTGATACCGATGGCAATTAGCGTTGTAGGACTAACTTGTCTGCAAGCTGTTAACATGGTTGGCACTCCTTGCCGGCAGCGATTTTTCAGGGATCTTCGAAATTCCACTTTCTCATCAGATTGATGCCATTTTAGATGGTGTGATATCGAAATATTGCGGCGGTGCCAGAATGCTGCGATGCGTTTCCATTGTTCAGGATTTTAAGTGCTACTTTAAACGCAAAACGGTAAATCTTTGACCGCATGTTCCAATTTAGAGCCGGTAACAATTCGCAGAATGGATTGGTTTTAGTTTTGTGAAGGCGTGCCGAGATAGCGGCTTACACTGCTTAGACTCATAGCAAGCGTGCACAACACGTCTGCCGGTGAAGCCAATGCAGATGGTACCGTATAATGTCTCTGGCGTCACATGTTCCCCCTGCAAGATAGTCCAAATTAGTCCCGACGAAGGGTGGAAAGAAAACTGATTTCTGCAAGAATTTGGGATCTGCCAACGTTTTCTGAAATCATGGGAGCCCTCGAACGCGCATCATGCTCCAAAGACAAACAGAAGAAGGAGTGGACCTGTGGACGAAACGACCAACCCATGTGGGTGTGAAGCAGACCCGGGCCAGATCGACCAGTCACGGCGCCGTTTACTTGCAAATAGCGGCATAACGCTTGCCGCGGCAACAGCTGCGGTGACAACCGGGATGTCTGGTGCTGTAAACGCCGCGACAGATGAGGCCGAAGCGCTGTATGCCGACCCTGAAAAGGGTGGCTTGCCTGAAGTCGATATGGAGATCGAGCCCGGAAGAACCGCCTTGGTCATCGTCGACCCGCAGGTCGATTTTCTGTCTGAAAAGGGCGTCACTTGGGGCGTCGTTGGCGAAAGCGTGACAGAACAACAAACAGTCGACAACATTGAGAAGTTGTTCGAAGCCGCCAAGTCGGTGGATATGCCCGTCTTCATTTCCCCTCATTATTACTATCCGCACGACCACAAGTGGAAATTTGAAGGCACGTTGGAAAAAACGATGCACGCGATCAAAATGTTCGATCGTGAAAGTGCACTTAACGTCGACAACTTCGACGGGTCAGGCGCGGATTGGATGCCTCAGTACAAAAAGTACATCAATGACGGCAAGACAGTGGTCTGTTCGCCTCACAAGATTTACGGACCGGCGCAGAATGATCTGAACCTGCAGATGCGAAAGCAAGGCATCGACAAGGTGATCTTGGGCGGTATGTCGGCGAATTTGTGCGTTCAAGCTCACCTCTATGAGATGCTTGAGCTTGGATATGAAGTTGCGGTTGTTCGTGACGCGACGGCTGGCGCAAAAGTCCCCGAAGGCGATGGCTATCTGGCGGCATTGATCAATTACCGCATGGTTGCAAATGGCGTTTGGTGGACCGAAGACGCTGTCACGCGGATCAAAGCATCTAGTTAACAACCCTCCTCTACTGTCCGATTGAACCAAATTTTAGAAGGTAAATCCGAAATGACTTCCTCTAAGCTTCTCCCCCTTAGCACGGAAGAGCACACCGCTGGAAATGGTCTCGTTTCCCGGCGCTGGTTGCTTCGCACTGGTCTCCCCACCTTAGGTGCAATGGGTCTATCTTCTGGAATTGTTCATGCAGAGGAGCTGAGAGTTCCTGATTGGAGCTCTTCGCCCGGCCTTGATCTGACCGGTTATGGTCAGCCGTCACCTTTTGAAAACGAAGTGGTGCGCCCGACACTACCTTTGTTTCCTGAGGGTATCGGAGATGGGTCGGGCGTCTCATTCACGCCCTTAGAAAAGCTTGCTGGAACGATAACACCAAACGGTCTTTTCTTTGAGCGGCATCACAGCGGCATCCCCGAGATTGATCCAGCCGAGCATCAATTTGCGATCCATGGTCTGGTTGAGCGCCCGCTTGTGTTCACGGTTGAAGCGTTGCTGCGCTATCCGATGGTAACAAAGACCTGCTTCATTGAATGTGCTGGCAACAGCCTATTCAACAGCTTTGACGAGGCGCAGCAACGGACAGCCGGTGAGATCCACGGTCTGATCGGAAACGCCGAGTGGGCAGGTGTTTCACTGGCGCAACTGCTTGAAGAAGCCGGCGTGTCACCCCAGGGTAAATGGCTGGTCGCCGAGGGCGGTGATGCTGCCAAGATGAGCCGCTCCATCCCGATCGAGAAAGCTATTGATGGGGACGCGTTCATCGCGCTTTATCAGAATGGCGAAAGGCTTCGCCCAGAACAGGGCTATCCGATGCGGTTGGTCGTGCCCGGATGGCAGGGCAGCATGAACGTCAAATGGCTGCGCCGGGTCAAGGTTGTCTCTGCCCCCGTGCATGCAAAAGACGAGACATCAAAATATACCTTGCTGCAAAAAGACGGTAAATCGCGCCAGTTCACCTATGAGATGGGCGTAAAATCCGTCATCACATCCCCTTCGCCGGGCAGGGAGCCGGGCGCAAAGGGCCTCTATCAGATCAGCGGTCTTGCCTGGTCCGGTGCCGGACGGATTAACAAGGTAGAGGTTTCTGCGGATGGCGGTGCATCATGGGCCGAAGCGCTGATCCCTGATCAGACGCCGTCACGTGCGCTGACCCGATTCCAGTTGCCGTGGCAGTGGACCGGTCAGTCAGCCACATTGATGAGCCGCGCCACCGACGAAGCCGGTACCGTACAGCCAACACGGGAGGCCTGGTATGAACCTTATGCGGCGAACCAGATCTTTCATCAGAACGCGATTCAGGCCTGGGCCGTGTCCAGCGACGGAGGGGTCAGCAATGTCTATGCGTAAGTTTGGTATTAAAACGGCCACGGCCGTTGCGGTATTCACTTTGGTCACGCCGGTGCATGCGCAAAACCTCGGGAAGGTCGTAAGCGAAAGCGACCTTGTCAATTGGGACATTTCCATCGGGCCTGATGGTGTCGGTCTTCCGACCGGAAGCGGCACCTCTGCCGAGGGCAGCAATATTTGGTCCGAACAATGCTCAGCCTGTCACGGCGAAAACGGCAAGGGCGGCCCGGCCGGCGATCTGGTTGGCGGCGTCGGAACGCTGACGAGCCCCGACCACATCAAGACCGTAGGCAGCTTCTGGCCCTATTCGACCACGCTTTTTGACTATGTTCGACGGGCGATGCCATATTACGCGCCCGGCAGTCTGAGCGATGATGAGGTCTATGCGGTTGTTGCCTACCTCCTCAGCCAGAACGAAATCATCACGGACGATACGATTATGAATGCCGATAGCCTGCCGCGTGTCGAAATGCCAAATGCTGACGGATTCATTTCATATTGGCCCGTAGCCAAGAAATAAGAACAGAATATTAAAGGAACGCAAAATGCACGAACATGTAAGTTATATCTTGGGCGGTTCATCCGGCATGGGCTTTGCCACGGCAAAGCAACTTGTTGAAAGTGGTCATACAGTTGTCCTGTTCTCTCAAGGAGCTGATCGGCTGGAAAAAGCCATGAATGATCTCAATGCCATCAGGGCAGGGTCTGCGGAGTCAATCGCGGTCAACCTGCGCGACTCTGATGCAGTTGCAACGCTCATCAAAAGAATTGACGACGAGCCTCGCCATATCAACCATTTGGTCAATGCGGCTGGCGTTTTCGCACCAAAGCCTTTCATTGAGACCGAAGCGGAAGACTATGACAAATACATGGATCTGAATCGTTCGACGTATTTCTTCACTCAGGCGGTAGTACGCAATATGATGAAAAACGAGGGCGGCTCTATCGTGAACATTGGATCCATGTGGGCCCACCAAGCGATCAAAGCTACACCCTCTGCAGCTTACTCCATGGCCAAGGCTGGAATTCATTCGCTAACACAACACCTCGCCATGGAGCTTGGTGAACACAATATCCGAGTTAATGCGATTGCTCCGGCGGTGGTCATTACCCCAATTTATGGGGCCTTCATCGAACCTGACAAAATCGAAAAAACTTTGAGTGACGGGTTTGACGCATTCCATCCGATTGGACGTGTCGGACAGGTCGAAGATGTCGCCAATCACGCGGTCTTCTTGCTGTCTGAAAAAGCTGGTTGGACGACTGGTGCAGTCCACAACGTCGACGGCGGTGTGATGGCTGGTCGGAACTAGATCGAGCAACTCGAATTCAGGAGTCCAAAAATGAACAATTTCACCCTCTCATCGCTTACAGTCACGAGTTTGGCCACAGTAACGCTATTCTTTTCGGTTACTGTACAAGCCGCTGCAGATGATAGAAAGATAGTAGACTCTGCATTGCCCGTTGAAGAGAAAGAGTTTTTGCCGGCTTTCCCTGGCGATGACACGATCAACTTCGCTAGAGCATATGGTAATCGAGACGGACAATCGCACGGAACGTTTGGGCGCTTTCCGGCGAACTTCGAGACACCTCCCCACACCCACTCGCATGCTTACCGCGCAATCGTCGTATCCGGTGAAATGACAAATCCGTTTTCAGGAGAAGAAAACCCGCCAATCCTCAAGCCTGGATCGTTCTGGTCGGTCGCGGCTGGAAGCGTCCACACAACCGCTTGTGTCTCGGATACGCCGTGCGAGTTCTTTATGTTTTCTGACGAAGGGTTTGATTTCAAACCCAGCGAATAAGCTACACCACACCTTCGTGACAAACCAGGCTCTGCTAGTGATAACCGGAGCGTTTGTTAACTGGGGGTATTTGTAAAAAATGACGGTCCGCCCCTCATCGCCTGATCAAAAGGAATAAGTAATGGATCCCAGAAAACTGATGCTTCTCGTTTTTGCTACCGCGCTGTCCTTGTCCGTATCTGCGTCCGCAGCCATCGCTGCGGACGTGACTTATGGTTACGAGACCGTCGATGGGGTAAAAGTTTTTTACCGCGAAGCAGGTGCTGAAAATCCATCCTCAATCGTCCTTCTTCACGGTTTTCCTAGCTCGTCCCACCAGTACCGCAACCTCATTCGCGAGTTGGGCGACGAGTTTCATGTTATTGCGATGGACTACCCGGGATTTGGTGCAAGCGATTTTCCAGACCCGAGCGAATATGAATACTCGTTTGATAACTTCTCCAAAACCGTCAACACGTTCTTGGAGCAGCGTGAAATTTCGACCTACACTATGTACCTTCAGGACTATGGCGCTCCGGTCGGCCTACGTATCGCAGTACAACATCCTGAACGGGTCAATGCCTTGGTTTTCCAAAACGGCAACCTTTACGAGGAAGGCCTGAACAAGGAAGCATGGGCGCCAATTATTAAACTGTGGGAAGGTCGCGATGCCGAACTGGAAAAAGCAATTGCCAGCAATGTATTCAGCCTTGAAGGTTTGAAGTGGCAGTACACGCACGGTACCCGCAATCCTGATGGGATATTGCCTGACAACTGGTTGCTTGATTACCAATCACTTTCTCGGCCGGGTCAACACGAAGTGCAGCTTGGCCTGTTCTATGATTACCGCAACAACGTCGCACTTTACCCGGAATGGCAGCAGTACCTGAAAGACAACCAGCCCCCGAGCTTGGTTGTTTGGGCAAAAAATGACGCGTTTTTCCCAACGCCTGGTGCCGAAGGTATTAAACGCGACGTAAAGGATGTGGACTATCATATTCTCGACACCGGCCACTTTGCCCTTGAAGAAGATGGCTCCCTGATCGCTTCGCGGATCCGTGCCTTTATGGCTGCAAGGAACCTCAAATAATGGGTTCCCTCTGCTCTGCACTGTTGATCTGCCAGTCTGCTGTGCAGGGACTGGAAAAGAATCGAAAGGCAACCAAATGACCAAAATTTATCTCGTCCCCGGTAAACGGACCCCTTTCGTTAAGGCCGGAACACATTTCGCCAAACACGATTCAATCTCGCTATCGTCACCCGTTATCAAAGTAATGACAGAGCACGCGCGGCCTGATTTCGTGGCATGGGGTCAGGTCATCCCAAGCCCCACAATTTCTAACCTATCCAGAGAGTTATCGCTTGAAGCAGGGCTTGATCCATCCATTCCCGCCTTTTCCACGATCCTCGCCTGTTCCACCAGCATGATGGGCACCATTCAGGCCGCCGGAATGGTGGGCCGCGGTGGCACTCATCTGGGTCTCGTCGGTGGTGTCGAAGTGATGAGCCGCGTGCCGATTGCCCTCAAGTCCGATACCGCTCAAATGATTGCGGGTCTTGCCATGACGAACCCCACAGAAGCCTTGGCTGCGATCCAGTCCCTGAAAGCAGATAACTTTGATTTACCAATCAAAGGTTGGGCGAACCGGATTTCGGGCCGTTCCATGGGGGAACACACTGAAGATACGGCGCAACGGTTCAAAATCCCTCGAAACCAACAAGACGAGGTCGCGTTTAACAGCCACAAACGGTCGACGGATGCACAAGGTGCCGGCTTTTTCGACGATCTGATTGTTCAGGTTGATGACGTCAAAGGCGACGCAATTCCCAGAGCGGATTCAACACTGGAAAAACTAGCCACTCTGAAACCTGTTTTTGACCGCTCTGACGCAGGCAGCCTGACAGCGGGCAACTCATCCCCCCTGACGGATGGTGCTGCTGCGATCTGGGTATGCGATGACAAAGGTATGGAAACGCTAGGTCGTGATGACGGCTGTGAACTGCTCGATTGGCAGATCGAAGCAATGGATTACACCGACGAAGGAATCTTGATGGCTCCTGCCCGCGCTATCCCCAAGCTGTTGGCACGGCATGGTTTGCGTCTGGATGATGTTGCGCTTTGGGAAATTCACGAGGCCTTTGCAGCACAAGTTCTGGCAAATATCAAGATGATCTCGGACCCTGATTACCGCCGCGACAAGGCAGGCGTGACAGATGATCTGGGGGCCTTCCCGATGGATCGCCTGAACCCCAATGGCGGTAGCCTCGCAATCGGCCATCCGTTTGGCGCAACAGGTGCGCGGATCATGAGCCAGGCCTGTAAGGAACTGGCAGAATATCCCTCTGGCAGCCTTGCCGTTGTTTCCATCTGCGCTGATGGGGGTCAGGGTACGGTTTTGCTGCTCAAACGCCCCTAAAACGGCTTCGAACCACATCTATTTTGCACAAATAAAGGGCTGCGTACAAAATGTATGCGGCCCTTTGTCGAAGCCTCAGTCACATTCTGGCGCAGGGTGATTGCGACAAATACTTTGGTAAGTGGGATTCTGAAGTTTCTTCCAATATGATTTTCAACTCTGCCGTAAGTCGTTTCGAGAATAGTTATTTCGAACGCCAGTTCACCTTGAACAATCTTGTGTGTGTAGCAGATTGATAAAGCCAGTCAGTCATGAACCTTCGACACATAATGCCGTGTCGCCGGCAAGGTGATCGATGAGCGCCCGCACTCTTGTCGTGAGACGCCGGTTCTGTGGGAATAGTGCCGCAACAACATATGGCGAGACACGGTGTGCTGCAAAAAGCTCTACTAAATCTCCGGAATTCAGAGCGTCGGCAACCGTATATGCAGGACATCGAGCGACTGCAGCCCCAGATGCAGCCAAACGAGCGGATCCTGCGGGCGCGTTCATCCGAAATCGTCCATTCACTGGCACCGCCTCTTCTTGGTCATTGATGTGAAACCTCCAAATTGTCGGTTCCGTCGTATTGCCGTCGATAATGCACTCATGCGTCGATAGCGTGCGCGGGTGGCTCGGCGTCCCAATCCGTTCTAAGTAGTCAGGCGATGCACATACGACCAGAGGCATGTGACCAAGTTGTCGAACTTTGAGTGAGCTGTCACGCATTGGGCCAATTCTGATGGCGAGATCGAAACCTTCCTCTATAACCGACACTCGACGGTCCGAAAACTGAAGATCGAGTTCTACATTTGGGTGCTTTGCGGCAAATAGAGCAAGCGATGGCGCAAGCCGCAATGCGCCAAATCCTGTTGGCGCAGAAATGCGGATCGCACCTCGTAGAGATGTCTGTTCATTTCTAACTCTTTCTTCGAGCTCATCAAACCCGTCGAGAAGTGGCTCGCACATAGCCAAGTATGTCGCGCCCGCATCCGTCAATGAAACACTGCGTGTTGTTCGGTTAAGCAGCTGCACACCGAGCGCGTTCTCGAGGTCAGCCACGTATTTGCTGACCAAACGCGCAGATCGCCCCAAGCGCTGTGCTGCGATGGTGAAGGAGGCGTTGTTTGCAACGAGCGCAAAGGCTCGCATGCGATCAATCTTGTCCATATGATTGCGCCCCTTCAGGGCTTAAACTTACGCTAATTTTGGCAATTATCCTCACGATGCGCAACGAGTATTTGTTGCGCTGCGCTGGAAAGATGACTGGAGACACTTATGCCAAACGCCGTTCGTATTCACCATTTCGCAAAATCAGGTCACGCACATCGGGCTTTGGTTTTCGCAAAGCTCGCAGGGATCGCACATGAAGCAGTTCCCGTTGATCTGGCAGCTGGTGCGCACAAGTCGCCCGAGTTTCTGGCGATGAACCCAAATGGCCAAGTACCGGTTCTAGAAGATGGCGAGGTCGTCGTGTCGGATTCGAACGCAATTCTTGTCTATCTTGCTCGAACTTTCGCGCCTGATTGGATGCCAAACACACCCGTCGATGAGGCCAATATCCAGCGATGGCTTACTCTAGCCGCAGGTGAAATCGCGTTTGGGTCTTGTGCGGCGCGATTGATCACTGTTTTTGGTGCAGGTTTGGACCCGGACTTTGCAGCGGCAACGGCCAGCAAAGCCATGCTGAAACTCGAACAGGGTCTTGAAGGTCGCGAATGGCTTGTTGGTGACCGAGCAACGATCGCAGATGTTGCGACGTACTCCTATACCGCTCATGCGCCAGAAGGAAACATCTCGCTTGAACCCTACCCGAATGTACGCGCTTGGATCGCCCGTTTTGAAGCCCTGCCCGGATTTGAAGCAATGCCGGCGACAGCCGTTGGCCTTGTGGCTGAATGACGGGTGTCTGAAATGACGTCTGATGCCACGCGCCATCCTCTCCTACCTTCCGCGCGCGAAACGGCGATCAGGTTAGCATCCTGACGATCACTAGGGGCTGAGCGATTTGGATATCTGATCCAAAATTGATGACAAGGGCTGCCGATAGGGCAACTTTAACCCATGAAGGTCGCAAAATGTGCTTCAATGGCGGTTTGTGTTGGCCGCCAAAAGCGGCTTGAATGCAGCCTGTTACGAGACAAACAAATGGAACCGGCAATGGCGCAGTTACATAAATCGCATAAGGGTGAGTTGCTGATGCAAGAGCGTCGTAGCACACCACAAGAAATCATCGAAGGAATGCCGCAGTATATAAACCACGATATGCCGCAGCAGCATGCGGATTTTTTTGCCGGCCTGTCTTACTTGCCTTTGGCCACGCTGGATAACCGGGGGCGTCCGTGGGTCAGCGTTTTGGTCATGACGTCGGATGATGACCCGTCTGTCGGCATCAAAGTGTTAGATGACAACACGACGGATGTCATTGCACAGACGTCCCCTTATGACCCTTTTGCGCGTGCCTTGCAGCAGGAGCCGGCATCTACCGGGGACGGGCGGCTTTTTGCTGGAGTTGGGATCGATTTCAGCAACCGTCGTCGCAACAAGATAGCTGGGTCAGTCGACACAGTCTCTGTCGAAGATACAGGAAAGGTGCAGCTTCGGCTCACGTCCAACCAACACCTTGGGAATTGCCCGAAATACATAACCGTGCGCACATTGGCCCATGCGCAGCGCACGGCCGAACTGTCTTATGACAGCTTTTACGCGAGCACTTCTGCCTTGCCTGCTGACGCCAAAGCCGTGGTTGATCGCGCAAGCACTGTCTTTTTGGCAACGAAACACAGTACCGAAGACAATGCTTCCGGCATTCAGGCTGACATGGGCGTTAACCACCGTGGCGGCGCCCCCGGATTTACGCGCATCTACGAAGAGGAAGATGGCGATGGTGTCACGACATATCTGGTTTTGCCGGACCACTCCGGCAATCGCTTTTATCAATCCTTGGGTAATATCGAGACCGATCCACAAGTCGGGCTTGTCTTTCCCGACTTCGTCAATGGACATGTCCTTTACGTGACCGGCGAGGCTGAAAACCTGTTTGATACGAACGCCGAAGCTCTCATTCCGCGTACCAGCCTGTTGACGCGCATCAAGGTAACTGGTGCGGTCCTGGTCAAAAATGGCCTCAACCTCAGGCTGACGTCCAAGGAGCAGTTGTCGCCTTACAACCCGCCGGTAAAGTACTTGCGGCAGGAACTGGATCAGATGGGGCACGCCATTACCGCCCATGACGGTATGGCTGCGATCACAGCCACGCTCGCGTCAACGCAAGACCTTTCCGACAGTATCAAGACGTTCAACTTCGACTTGTCATCCCCGGTCGATGCGCCTTTGCCCGGCGGGTTCGGAGTATTCGATTTCTCGAAGATTTTGGGTGCCGGATACAGCCATATGAACGAGGCTAACCCTCAGTTGGTCAACGAAGATTATGTGCGCACTTGGACAATTTCGAGCGTACCGGATTTTGACGCTGAAAGTCGTTCGTTCCGCGCAAGCGATCGTGTCAGCGTTACCGTCAAACGAATGCCCGGCGGATTGATGTCCAATGTCATGCACGACAATGCGGACAAGCTGATCGAGCAAAAGATACCGATTGACTTCAAGGGCACCGGTGCCGGCTTTACGTGCTTCTCACCGGGCCCTGACGGAGGGCTTCCAGGTATCCCACCAAAGATGCTGTGGATCGCGGGCGGCGTTGGCGTCACCCCGTTCATGGCAATGTGGGACGGGATCAAACAGGTTGCAGATGCGAACCCCGACCACCTATCGAGCGACATCGTTCTTCTGTTTTCCGGTCGCGATGACGACATCTGTGTCGTGAGGCATTTTGTATCGCAGAGCGGCCCCAGACCCGCAGGTGTGAACCTTCGCGTTCTTGTGTTCCAGAGCGTCACAGAGCATCAGGCAAACTCTCAATCCGCTTTAGATAATCTGCGCCAGAACTTCTCCAACGGAGGGCTGACACTTGAGCAAAGACGCTTGCAGACCGACGACCTGCAAGGCGTCGCAGACGTGAAGGATCGCGAGGTATTTATGTGCGGACCCGATTCATTGATGGATTGGAGCGACGCCGCACTTACCGAGCTAAAAGTCGAAGAAACGCGCAGACATCGCGAGTCCTTTATCTTCTGATGGATCGGCTGAGTATCCTGGCGGCTCCTGCATCTGTAGGATGCGGCATTGACCTGCGTTGAAAGTTTGGGTTCGCGACCAGTCTTCACCGCACTGAACACCTGAGGAGGTCAACAAGAGCAAGGAAACGTTCGTCAGAGAAGCCAAGTTGTCGATGTCGACGCGTTTCGATCGAGCTTCATGCTGTTTGAATGGCGCAAGCTTGGTCGCACAGGGATCACGCTTTTTGAAGTGCGCTACTGGAATGATGCGTTTGCGTCCTTGATCGGGCGGGGCAAAGAGAAGGTGAAAGTCAGATTTGATCCGCGGAACCTATCGAAGATTTGGGTGCAGGTAGACAACGGTCCTATGATCGAAGCGCGCTACCGAAATCTCAGTCATCCCGAAATCTCTCTTTGGGAAAGTCGCCGCGCCCGAAAAGAATGGAAAGAATGGAAAGAAAAGCACGGTGGGCGGATCCACGAAAAGGCGCTCTTTGATATGGTAGACGCGCAAAGGCGTCTGGCCGAGGCAGCGCGCCAGAAAACCAAGGCAGCCAGGCTGGGTAAAGAGCGGGATGCGCGCCTGCCAAAGGCCCAAAAGCAGCGCGACCCTTCTCGTGAAATGTTCGCGATTGATACCGGCAACCCTGATCTTCCAACCTATCCCATAGATGAATTTGATGACCCAAACCGAAAGAATTGACCGCATTCGCAGCGACCACTGGATCGCTTTTGATCGTGCAACGATTGTCCTCAATCGATTAACATCATTAATGGAAACGCCGCGACAGAGTCGCATGCCAGGTCTGATGGTCTATGGGAGCTCTGGCATCGGGAAAGCGGACATTCAACTGATCGATTGTTCAGGTGGTGCCCGTTAGGCAGAAGTCGCATGGATCACGAGGATATTGATCGCTGATATCCGACGGAAACCCACTTGTTCAACGTCGAAAGGCCAGCGCCCAAAATCAGATTCCACCTGTTTGCGCGTCAGCCCGCGTGTCAGCGCGACCGGTACCGCATCTTGGCGAAATTCGTCCGTCCGTTTCAGTCCCATAGTTCGTCTCCTTTGTTGCAATAAATGCTATCAAAGGAGCGGCATCAAACCGCGACAGGTCCGCTTGGGGTTGGCGGCAGAGCAGGTTTTAAAACAATGCTTTCAGATAGGCCAAGACAGACTTCGAAGTTTTAGAGTCAATTGGTTTGATTGAGGGTAAGGCACACAACGTCGCTGCTGCAAGAGCCGCAGTTCTTGAAGGTTGATTGACTGTTTTACATTAAGTGACGGGCACATGCCTCTCAGGTCTCGGCCATTCCCCTTTTAAGACCGTTAGATCGGTATGGCGATCACAGGCTCAGTCATGCCTTTCATTTCCAGCGTCTGAGCGTTGCTCGTAGAAAGCCCTGCAAAGGTTGCACTTGCGTTGGACGCCAAGGCTTGACCTGCTATGGCAGCCGTGGCGAGCCTTGCAGTCACATTTACGTCATGACCGAAGATCGAGATGTCGCGGAACGTCCCCTTTCCTGCCTCTACGGTGCCGATAAAGACCGTGCCAGTGTGCACGCCGGTGCCCGCAGGTACGTCATCCTCTTCGCCAAAAGCTTCCCGCAATGCGCGTGCTGTGCTAAGCGCCTTTTCCGCATGCTCTGGCCCTGAAAACCCCGGCGGCCAAACGGCAACAACACAGTCGCCATAAAAGGCCATCACGAAGCCATCTCCTTGGGTTATTATGTCTGTGGCGCGCTTGAGAAACCCATTGACCCTTTTTGAAACATCCGCTGCTGGCGTGCCTTCGGCAGCGCTGACAGAGTTGCGAATATCGACATAAAGAATAGACATTTCGACTTCGGCCCCACCGGGAAAAGCCTGTAGAAAGCTGTCGCAGGCGTTGCAGTAGTGCTGATTGCGCGAAGATGGGGCCTTGCCTCTCTTGGACATAATCCAACCGCCAATTCCGCCAAACGGAACAAGACACATTCGACAGCGCGGCGCTGACGGCATCAGTTTGTGCATCTTGTGTTGTTTTTTTAGGTCCGGGTGGCCGGGACCAAATACCGTGGCCCAAAGTTCGGCATTGCCGTCGGTGTGTTCGTGTTTCATGGCGCCGGCCCCCAGAAATTCTTGGGCATGGGAAAGATGCCAAAAATGTCGTCTTTAGGGTTAGGTACTCTGTCGGGCGTGTTGATAACGGCGGTGCAATACATGAAAGTTGGCCCCATCGTGATGGGCCGCGCAGGTGTGACGCCGCGATAGAGTGCGGAATAGGTCGTACCGTGTTTTAAAGGCGGGGTTGGAGGGATAGTGATCTCACCCGTATCAAGATCACGCACATGAATTGACGGGACAGTGATGATGGTCGAGGCGCTTAAGAGCGTATCTTCAAGCCAGTCTACGGGGGTCACCGGATCGGGGTCATGTTCGGGATCGAGATTGGGTGGAATGCTGAGCGAGCCCACAAAATCAACATCTGGGCCAAAGGCGCGGGTTTCAAATTCGCTGCTGGACATCATTGCGATTTGCTTGTTGGTGATATGCGCCTCAGACCCTTCACCCCATAGGAAATACGTTGCAAAGTCGGGCAGCTCTTCGTGATGCGCATACGGGCGAAAAAGGACAACGCGTTCGACAGTAACGGTTACATCCGGGATCGCCGGAATGGCGCGGTCGCATTTCCACGGAAAGAAATGTGGCGGCATATCATTTTCTGATGGAAACGGACGCATGCCGATAAATATATTGCCGCGCAGCTCTTTCTTAGATCCGTCACTATTGCCCGCCGCGACAGAGGGAATGGAAAACCAATCTTCTTTATCGTCGCTATTGCAGAAAAAAAGCGCTTCATTTGGGAATTCTTCGCGTAATTCCCGCAAAGCATCATCCTTACCGTTCAGCGTGAATTTGAAAATCAATTGATATTTGTGTAGCTCGCAATGAAATTGCGCCATGTGAACTGCGAAAAAAGTCTGGTTACCGACCAGCACAAAAGCGTGCTGGTGTGGGATATTTTTGACATCGGGTTCCGGCATATGCGGCTTCATGTGGACCATAGTTTAGCTCTTTGATTTGGGCATAGGAGTCAGCCCGTGACGGTGAACGATAGTCGCGACTTCGTTTTGAACAATGTGCCGCAGAATATCACGCAAATTTGGGATGAAATTGCCGCGCGAAGTATTGGTGATCCAAGGGTTTTGCATAGTCGACACCAGATAATCGATCTTCTCGCCTGCAATGGGTGTAGCCCCGGCCCGTGCGGTGAAATGATCGCAGAAATCTTGCCCATGCATCCTGGGATCAAAACTGTGCGCCGTCAAGAAAATCTGCTGCGGTGGTACTTCGTATTTTTCGTTCTTTTGAATGCTGCAGGCGTTGAAGATCGATGTGTTTAATTCGTTCATTAAGTTCAAATCTGCATTTATCCCCTCGGCGGTGCGGAAATTGAAAGCGTAATTGAAGACAGTCAAGTCCGGGCCCAATTCATCAAATAGCTCTTTCAGTGCCGCGTCATCGTGAAGTTTTTGTTTCAACACCTCGTTTTTCAGGCCAACGATTTGGTCGTCAATCAAGGCGCACTGCTCGGCGATTTCAATGGACGTTTTTCCAGCGCGCTCGGCAGGAAGCGGTTTGAATGGGACTAACACAAATGGGTCATTGTCCTTGGCCATCGTCACCAGCGCGGCGTAGAATCTTTTCGCATTAAAAAGACACCGTCCAAGCAGGTCGCCATACCCCATCTGGTTGGGAGGGATCGCTTGATGTGATAGATACACAGCGGTCGACGATGCGCCGGGGCTGGACCCCGCCAGCGCACATGCTCCCATCGTCATGGCATCGCCGCCATGGTACACAATGTCAGCCACAACAGTGATCAACCCCGGCATGATCCCACTGCGATAGCATAGCGCACCGGCTGGGTAAGGAATGAACCCTGCCTTGTGCGGATCGACAGTTATCGTATCGGCCTCGCCAAGTGCTTCAAACTGGCGAACTACATAGTTGCTCATGGGTGCAAGCGGGCTGGTTGCCCCAAAGGGCCCTTTCGTCGCGGGCCGCAGGATAGAGGCAAAGTACCCACCCCAAGCCGCGTCGGCATGGACTACAAAGTCAAGTCCCGTTTCGCGGTATTCGTCCCGGATATCCAAGATATCGGCAAGCGGGTCCACCGCGCTTTCGGTCGTTGTACCCATGACGGCGACGACCATTAGCACGGGACGCTTCTCGGTCTGGAATCGGCTAAGAGCCGCGCGCAGTGCGACCGTGCTCATCCGGCCATCATGATCGACCGCGATCGGGATCATTTGGCTCAACCCAACGCCCATGATCCCGCAGGCCCTTGCCCATGAATAGTGCGCTGTCGCAGGAACCAGAACCACCGGTGCGGCGGTCTTCGGCAAGGCCTTGCTGTAAAAATCTAAAAGCCCGGTGGCTTGCACTGAAAACGTATCCAGGGCGGCCGCGATGGCTTCTTCGGGGATACCAGCAGCGCTTTCTAGACGGTGAGGCAGGTCAAGCATGTCGTCGACTGCGATGTTGATCAGCTCCCAATCTGAAAGCCTTGAGATCGCCATGCGCCTCCCGTCACAGGTCTTTACGGTCAGGTTGCGCGCATCGACGAAGTCCACATTGGTTTTGATTGTGTGGGCAAGTGCCACAGCTTGGAAGCGCAGATTTCGCGCCGCCCATGCGGCCTCAACATTTGCGATCGTGCCGCCAGCGGTGATGTGCCCCCATGGCTTAGGCACGGCATCCGTGTCATAGCCAAGCATCGTGCAAAGCTGCTGGCCCACAAAATATTCAATCGCGGTAGTAACCGGCGATGCCTCGGCTGCGGCCTGGTTTTGATTGTGCAGCATGCCCGCCACATATCCCGCGATACCCGGCAACGTGATGTCCCAATACATGTGCGACTGATTGCGAAAGCTCGACAAGGGAATCGAACCTTTCAGCTTGTCATTGAGGTCTTTCAAGCTGACCAACATCTCGTCGCTGGTCTTGGCAAAGTCGGCGTTTCGGTCTTCGTCGTAAAGGAAATCCGGGTCTTTTGGCGCATAGGCCTGTCGGTTTTTGACGTGACCGGCCAGCGCCTCGGTCAGCAACGCGCCCAGAAGGTCGGCGTTTTCGGCATTGCCTCCAAGAAACCAAGCTTCGGGCGCGATTGGCCTTGGTGCATCTTCGCCTAAATCACGCAGGATGCCGTCAATGGAATCAGACTGGGCTCTCTTACGCATCACAACCCCTTTTAAAGAATTAAAAACAATATCTTAGCTATTCACGAACGTCTCAAAATGCATTTTGTGACCGGGCACCAAAGACGCTAGTGCGGTTTGCGACGCAGTGCACGCAACGCTCCAAACCCACTAAGGCCGAACAGCAAGAACCCAACAGACGCAGGAAGCGGCACGGCTGGCACATCAATCGGGCCCGACGCGACTGACGAGATCGAGAATTTCAACGTCCCCGCATCAGAGCGCGTGGGCGACCATGGCAAAAAATTCGGATCCAACGCCGTCAACGCAAGATGATCGCTTTCTGCGGTAAGAATGCCAGCGCCCTCATTGCTTGGCGATTTTGTGCCCCGCCAAATGCCGTTTCCAGTAGTCATCGACATGATCAGCGAATACATCGTGCCCGCTTCCAAATTGATGCCGGACAAGGCCTCTTGCGCACCTTGAAATCCATTGAAGGATGCGCGTGAAACCCGTTGGGAAATAATGGCATCATTCATTGGCTTGCCCGTAATCAACCAGATTTCACCGCCGCAAGACAAGCACCTTAGATCAAAGCCAAAACTGACATTGGTAAGATCTTGAAGCGCTGTAAAGCTTTGTGACGCGCCTTTCTCAGATAGGTTTTCACCAAACGAAGCCGAGCCGTCGTCTGGCCCATCAATGTTGAAAATCGTGGCTGCGCTAGCCGCCGATCCAATCCAGATCGCGGTTGTCGTTATGGTCAGTGTTTTTAAAATTCTCACAATCATCCCCTTCGAATACAGGCTTTTCAGCTTAATCAGTACAATCATCATCGAATTACCCTTATTTGGTAGTCGGTTACGTATTTTTTCTCAACTATTTTGAAGTGCCGTCTCTTGCCCAGCACTCAGACCAGCCAAAATCTTTTGCCAGAAGAACCCGTTCTGAAATGCCAGAACAGCGAGGCTGACGACCTGCAAGGGCTGCAACTCGCCCTCATCAAGCGTGCCAATCAAAGGCAGCAATAGAATGGGCGAAATCACCAGCGGGCGTAGTAAGGCGAACCAATTCAGCGTGTCGGCGGCATCGGCCTCAAAGATATAACGTGCAAGGATGCCTAGACAGATTCCGACTAGCATAACGCCGATTGCAGGCATAACCGTAAAACCCGTATCTGATGCGCCGAACATCGCGGCGTCTTGTGCCGCCTCAAGCGTCCAGTGCCGGGTTAAAATCGCGGCCATCGCGAGGAACGCCAGAACGATCAGAAAGCGCATCAGGCCACGGTGGCGTAGGTAGGCGGCGGTCTCGTAGACCGCCGCAAGCCCAATCGTTACGAACATAATTTCAGGCAAGTTCATCGATTTTCTCCTTTTCGGTAACCTCGACTGGGCGGGTGTCAGCCATCCAGATGCCTTCGTCCCAGCGTGCTTGCGAGGCGTGGAAATCGCGCACGCCAGTCCAAACCACCGGTTTGGTCGTCGGGTTGTTCAGCGCCTGCATACCAGTTGCGATTTTCTGAACCGAACCAAGGATTGCATCTTTTGACAAAGCGACGATCAAATCGATGATCAAACCCAGTGTGTTGCCTAAGATGCCCTTCTTGCTCAGCTTGTGTTTGACGATGGGTTTGCGATCCGGCTTGAACGACATCGCGCCGGTTTTGGGATCGTGATGGAACGGCAGTTTCATATTCACCGTCACATCCAGATGGGTGGACAAAGGCAAATCAGCACGCGCCACAGCTGAGATCGCCAAGGCGTTCTTCACCGGCGTCACCGTCACGTTCCGCAACACCGGCGCGACGGTAAACATGGCAATTTTCTTCTTTCCCAATCCGACAGGTTTGGTCGACTGAACCGAGCCGCCCTTGACCGCAAAACTGGTGCGCGGACGGAAGGTCTGCTGCAGGATCGGCAGTAACGCACGCAGTAGAAACAACCTTTGCGAGACCGCAAAGTAAGCGGGTGCAGCGGGTGTCATCAAACCAGGGTCCAACCGGATCGCCTTGTCGGGACGATTTTTGTCTAGCGAGCCAAGCAAAGCCAGATACTTGCGGTTTTCACCTGCGTCGACGAAGGCCCAATCGTTGGCCGGACATGCCAGACCTGCAGCTTGCGCGGTTGAACGCGCATCCACCGAGGCAAACACATAACTCGCCTGTGCCGCATTGGCCGAAAGACAGGCGGTCAAGGCCGCCTTCACCAGATCAAGATCGAAGGCTTCCAAAAGCCCTGTCGGGTCGTCTATGTCCGTCACCTTGATCGGTGGTGTCAATCCGCCTTCGCCTTCCTGATAGCTAGTGTCGAAGGCTAGGTTGCGCTTGTCTGCACCCTCGCTGTCGATCAGCGATAGTTTCAACTGCGCCGTCAACGAGACACCGCTGATATCGACCTCGGCCGCACCTGCTTCGCGGATTGTCCCAGAGCGGATCGGCATGGTGACGTTCACCAGCCGAAACGTACCACCCGGTACCAATGCCCAACCGTCAAATTCACCGCTAATCTCGAGTCCGTCCTCCGAATAGGAAAAGGTTCGGATTGTACTTTTCGCTGCTTTTTGCAGCGCCTGATTTACCAGATCGATTGATACGATCGAGCATGTGTCCCATCCATCGAGGTTCATTGGTCTCTCCTGTTCTGCATTAACCCAGCAAAGTCGTCTTGAAAGGTTTTGTGGAAGGTCGGGCCAGCGTCTGGGGCTGCGCCCAAAAGGCCGGTGTCGGTTTTGACAAACTTGCCGCCGATTTGCAGACCGTTGTTCAGGGCCGCAAAGGTTGGATCGAACGTTGCACCGGTTGACCATTTGACCGCGCCGGTGGCGTTGGCGATCAGCAGATCAATTGGGGGGGCGTCGCCCTCTTTTGTCATCTCAATCAGCTTGATCGAGATCGTGCCTGCAAGCGAGCCAAGCACGATGGCAAGCACCACATAGTAAGGAACGGCGGCGGTACCAAAGGACACGAAAGTAATCACCAAGCCACCAATTGCAGCCAGTGCGGTCAGAACCAATTCGGTGATCGTTACTGCCTTGGTCTTTTCGGTACTTTCAACCGTTTTGATGGGGCGCGTTTCGACGAAACCGATGGTTTTGGCACCGTCTTTGCGCTTCATCAATCCAAAGGCATAAGCCGCCGTAGCGCTGCACACCGAAAAAATGCCGGGTGACACCTCGGTTTTGGTGAGGCTTTTCAGCTCCATCTCGCTGTCGCGCAATGTGATGTCCAACTGATGGATCACCGGATCATAGGTCTTGCTATCGTGTTTGACCTTTTCAGTCTTCACAGGCTTGGAAAGTTTTAGGCCGGTGTCCTTATCTTTATAGCGAATGTCCGTCGGCTTTAGCCCTTTGAAGGCTTTGGGCAGTGACTCACCGACCATATTGCGCAAGAACCGCGTGCGCGAAATGCACACCCCTGCATCACAGTTTGGCGGGATCAATCCGGGGTCGGCCTGATGCACCAGCCCGTCTGTACTGCGCCCTTGGGTTTGGCATAAAATCGCCAAAACACTGGAATCAGGATCAACCCCGCTCGCGCCAAAGGCGTATGACACCGATGTGGGTTTGAGCCACGCGAAGGCCTCGCCTTCGGTTTCCGCGCTGATTTTTTCGCTGATGTTCACAGCCGCGAAAACATGGGTGAACGCGTCGATATTGTCGTTCAGCCAGGTTTCGACCCCGCTGGAAAGCGTGCTTTTGAGGCGCAAGCGCAGATCATCCGCGCCGGTGATGCCAACAAGCGTCGCCGCCCGTTTCACCCCATCGCTGCCCATCAACAGACCGCTTGGTGCTTTGGCAATCACCAAGAGCTTTTCCACCGCATCAGGCGCGGCTGCCTTGCGCCCTGAGGGGATCAGCTCCATGCGGACCTGAACCTCGATGACGATGTTATCCAATGTCACCGATTGATCGCCCCGCGCGACGGTGATGTCGCGCATGGGGATTTGCAGGTTGATCAAAGGCCCATCTCCACCCGGCGCAACTTCCCAGCTAGAGAAGTCACCCGAGACCGTGCGTGCGTCGCCCAAATCAATCTCAAGACGTTTGGGCGATGTCCCGGCGTTGCGGATCGCATCGTTGATTTCGCCGACCCGCACGCAGTTCACTGCATCCCAGCCTGACGTATCAGCGCGCTGCTGGCTGGCAGTGGGCAATGTGAAATTCATGGGTTTCATGGCTCAAGCCTCAACTGGTTGTGTGAAATCAGGGGTGCCCGTGATCTGAAAACCGCCGTTGAAGCAGACATCTTCGACTGTAAGGCCTGCGTCGTTCGGCCACTGGACTGGGGCCAGAACATTCAGCGCGAATTCTTGCATGTCAGGCTTGATCAACGTCGGATCGGTTTCGCGCGCTTCTTCAAAACGCTCTTTGGCGATCGTCCCTGCGATACCAAGAATCCCGATGGCAACACCTGCCCAAATGAAGGCCGGGTGGGCTTTCATCCATTCAGCCAATGTTTTAGCGACAGTGGCTAATTTCGCTATGGATTTGGCGAACATGCCGGTTGCGACCGTACCTTCGGCCGTCGCAGCCACCGTCGCACCCTTCACCGCAGCGATCCCGTTGAAAACCGCCGAAACCACACCGACAATATCTAGCACCAAAAGCGCAATATCGACGTTTTTACCCGCTTGGGATTTTTCAAGACTGGCCCGATAATCTATTGCCGGATTGCCATCATCGTCCAGATTGGGCAGCAGCTTGAATTGTCGCGTGTCCGGGTCAAAGCTAGCTTTGGACGAGATCGTCAGGTAGTGGTACGCCTCGTACCAGTACGAATCGAGAACTTTGTAAAACGGATGGTGCATGCCTTGATAATCAAGCGCCAATTCGGTGTCATTCATTGTGATCCGAAACGTGCGCGCGGGCACCTGTGCGGTGACATCGTCTTTGCCATCAATGCTAAAGTCGGAAATCGAAACTGCGTTCTTGTTCGTGATTGAATCCGTGTCCACTACAAAGTTCGCATCGACCCATTCAATGTCGTCCAATTCGCGGCCAAACATATTGGCGATGCCGGGTTTAACCATGTGATCAATGAAGACCGGTTTGTTCATCAGAAAACCAGCGCGTTTGCCGCCCTTGATAGCGGGGCTTACATTGTGGTTTTCAGGCGGCGTGTTGCCATTGATCATGCAAAGCACCGCAAAGGATCCGCCACCGCTGCCACCATCTTCAAGAACCCCGTAAGACGTATCCGTTGGGGCGATCCACGAGAAATCGCTATTTTCCTTGCCAAGACGGCTGTTGAGGTTGACGGTCACAAAGGTGTGGTCGAAATCCTCTAGGCTGCTTGCCAGACGGTAGTAATCGGCCAGCATGATCCTGCAATCGTCCACAAGGTCTTGCTCGCTGTCCGATCCGGGCCAGCCGAATCCTGTTACAACCACCGAAAATTCGTTGGCGTTCATCAGAAGGTTTTTTGGCGGGCACGAACAGAATGACACCGGTGTACCACCACCGACACCTGAACCCTCGTTGCCGGTCACTTGATGCAGGCTAAGCTGGATGGTCGCCCATGCGTCGGTACGAGTCTGATTTGGTTCGCCCGTCATTTCAAATGTGAAGGTGGTGATCGGCAGGCGCATTTCTAGAATGTGACCCGATCCGCCGACCAACTCCCAATTCCCATAGTCGCCGAATAGCCGGGTTGTTTCGCCACCGCCGGACTGTGTGTGATCGAAGTCATCCGGAGAGCTGCCTTGCTCGCGAATTCCGTCATTCACCGCCTCAAAATCAACGGCAAAAACGGTATCCCAATTGTTGGTCGAAGCGATTTGAGCAGACTGGTTCTTTGCAATGGATTGACTGTCCAACATCTTTGAATTCCTTTTGGTTGCAATTTGGAAGGCCGCGCCAGAAACTGGAGACGGGGAACTCTGCACACGGAGGGGCGCGACCTTCGCTTCAAACAAGAAGCACCTGCAGATGACCCGACTTTGAGAAATCAATCTGTGACGCGCGTCACAACCGAGGGCAAAATATGGTTAATGACAAAGTTGAAGGGGTGGCGGTCTTCTTTTCCAGCTTGTCACACAGCACCCGAAAAGTGTTACTGGCAACGGGCGCGCGGCGACATTATTCAAAAGGAACAACGGTGTACGCGCGCGGAGAAAGCGGTAACTCGGTGTTTTTTATCGAAACCGGGCGGGTAGAAATTAGCGTCACCGCCGCTGACGGGCGGGTGTCGATCCTGAACTATATGGAAACCGGAGACGTGATTGGCGAAATTGCAATGCTGGATAGTGGCCTTCGCAGCGCAGATGCGATCGCCGCCAGCGAAGTCACCGGCGTCATTGTCAACCGCGAGGCAATCTTGCGGGTTTTGCGCAAAGATGACGAAGCGATGTTCGCGATGATTTCCGAACTTTGTGCCAAAGTCCGTAACGCATCTGATATGTTTGAAACTCAACGAAGGCTGTCGGGTCAGGCCCGTCTTGCGTCCAGCCTTCTGCGCCTTGCCGATAGGTGGGGCAGTGAACACGAAAATGGTGCAGTTCGGCTGGGCAGTAGTTTCACCCAAAGAGAGCTTGGGGATTTTGCCGGCCTGTCGCGCGAAAACGTCAATCGCTTTTTAAGCGCATGGCTTGCCGACGGCACGCTGCAGCAGAATCCTGACAGCAAGCATCTGACGATAGTCGACAAACCCGCACTTGCGGCCCTATTAGAAACTTAGCCAATCCCTGATCAACCCACAGGTAAATCTGCGGAAGTTTGACGGGCTTCTGTACTCTCGATTGCTAGATATCCACAGCTTTCTGACGCGCAGAAATCAATATGTTTTCTGCGCATCAGACAAGTTCACCTTAATCTGCCCTCACCGGATAATCTTGTCGCCCCAGTCAAAGCGCACGATACCCAATTTGTCTGAATTAAAGCTGACAGTATGGGGTTTTCTTGTGCTTGAGGTGATGGCGAGCTTATACCCGTCACGTGTTTCATCCTCAAACAACAGATGAAGCGAACCACTGCCCATGCCTTTGGGGCCCTTAGCATCAACTTGCATCTGGTATTTGTAGAGCGGATTAGACGACTCCATAAGCCTTACCCCATAAACGCAAGCGCCCGAATTGCCTTTTACAACTCCCGCCAGATTGGTCGATCCGTTGATCGCCATTTCGCTGTGAAGCGGCATAGCGATACCTCCTTTGGCAACCGCACGAGAGTTGCGACCTGGCTTTGAACACTCAAATTCTGCTACTTTTGTCTTCGTTGTCATTGAAACCTCCTGTAGTTGATGGCTTCAATTTAGACTGGACTAGTGCCTATGACTGTGACGCCCGTCACAGGCAACGGCGACAGAATATTTCTCGACTCATCGATTGCGCGTTGCATGATCAACATCGACGCCGTGCTCGGCCATGATTTCTTCGAGATCCCCATACGATACCGCAAACCGAACGTAGAAATAGACCGCGTATAGGATCACCGATTTCGGGTAATGCGCGCCTTTGAAACTGATCGATCGCTTAAACCTTGAATGAGATGCCGCCAGGCTGCCCAATGAACTTCACTGTCGAGAAGCGCAACAGCGCTCCAAAAGTTTGCGACACTACCCTATGGGGTCTGAACGATGGCCAAGGATCACACAGATCTGGTGCTCGATCGGGAGCTAGACGATCTGCCTCCCGATCTGCGCTGGCGGGAATGGATGCGCCGGATAGAAGCCGTGCTGTTCGCCAGTGCGTCGCCTGTGCCACGTAAGGATTCGGCGCGTATTGTAGGGCAGGGGGCCGCGGTTGATCTGTTGATCGACGACCTAACGGCAGACCTCGAAGGGCGGTCGTTCGAAGTCGCCAAGGCCTTTGGCGGCTGGATGTTGCGGACCCGACCGGCCTATGCGGCGGCAATCCGGACGGCTGCGGACGTTGGCGACCAGGATCTCGACCTGCGAGAAGTCGACGTCGCTGTGCTGGCCGCCATCGGCTATCATCAACCGATCACGCGGGACAGGCTGAAGGACATTTTTGGCAAGGAGATCAGCCGCGATCTGATCGGCAGATTACATGCGCAAGGACTGATTGGGGCAGGCCCACGATCCCCGCGACGTGTGGCGCCCTACACCTATGTCACGACCGAGAAGCTCTTGATCGCGTTCGACATGGAAACTTTGCAGGATCTTCCGGACCAGGAGTAGCTTGCGGACACGGGTATGCTCGCCAGTGGCTGAATGGCCTTCCTGTCAGCTGGCAGGTGGTGCTTGCATCGCTGAGAGGGATCCCAAATCTCTGACTTCTGCTTATCCGTGACAAATATCCGATTCCAGTACGTTATTATGTACACTCCATCTTTGCTCAAAGACTAAAGTGTTGCGTCGATCCGTTGAAACCGGCAGACAAGCCGACATTGCTCATCAATTGACATAACACCCGTTAGCAGATGTTCATGGTTCCGTACCTCGGATCTTTTCCGCTAGAGGTTGTCTGCACGTGCTCCCAAAAAGGAGTGAGCACGCGCAGACCGGACGGAACACTATCACCGGACATATGGCCCGGCTCGATGGGTCCAAACGGGATCGCCGCCATCCCCATCACCACTCTTGATCCGCCCCACAGTGCGGCGTCTCCTGTGGTCCCCGCGCTTCATGGGTCCGGGTTCTCCAATTTAATCTCATCCATCGGGCAGCTTAGGACGCGAATGCTTCTCGTTCCGTGATCTTCTCAAATTCAGGCAGAAATTCTTCATGATGCAACGCAAGATATCTGGTGACCCGTTCATTGCTCACTAATCTACTGACGTAGCCGCGCGCCAAAATGAGATCGAGATGATCAGTGCCATAGCTGTCTTCAACCAAACGGACTTCTCGCTCGAGGTTGGCAGATTCCTTTTCCATCAGGTCTAACTGTTCGCGAGATATTCCAGTGAACTTCTTGGGTCTTGCGCCAGCAATTAGTTGGTTATCTGGCGTCGCAGCCAACAAGGACCGGGCGTAGTTGATGGTGTATTTGTTCATCGTTACCATCAACTGTGCGGCTTCTATCTGGCGCATGGGTTTCATCTTCTTGAGGATTTGAAACCCGGTCAAAGCAACCTGCTTGTCCTTCAACATCTCTGCAGCCTCGAGGCAAATACCGTCGAGCAGGCGTCTCTTTTCCTGAAGTGTTCTGATGTTCACATTCAATGCCTTGGCTAAACGCTCTTCGGACGCACCAAGGGTCAAGGCGCGCAAAATCATCTTGTGTTCTTGGATGGTCGCAAGCCTGCTGATCCTCTTGTTGTAAGTGAAGGCCTCATCGTCAGTCGAAATGATGCAGTGCGTGTCCGTCGCTCCTTGGCCTTTCAATATTTCAAGGCGAAGATGCCCATCAAGAAGCGTAAATTGCTTGGGATCCTTCGCGTCGCGGGAAACCACAATTGGTTCAACAAGCCCAATCTCTTGAATAGACGCGACAATGCGTTTGAATTTAACTGTCTCCTTTGTTTGGGGGCTAACCAAATACAAAGGAGCGATTTGATCGAACGCGATAGGTAACAGATCGCGTTCGAATGCAGCTGCAACTACCTGGTCGTAGCGATCCGATGTCATGTCATGGCTCCATCAATGCGGGTCAGTCGATCTGCGATGGTTTTGGGAATGTTGGATAGGCCTTCGGCGCGTAACAGGGTGACAAAGTTCTCGTCTGAAAGCAGCGTTTTCAAGGAATGGGTCAAGAACAGCATCTCGCTGCGTGTTGCTCCAGCTTTGCGAAGTAGGATTTTCTTCTTTTCCACATCGTTTTGATACGTTCTGAGCAAGGTTTCGACGGAGAGATTTTTTCGGTTACGCTTGTCTGATGTGCCACGCCCTTTGCCAAAATTTCTACGTGCTTCCACCAATCGTTTTGCGGCCATCAGGCGACCGCCTCGCAGTATTTTGCTCTCATAGGCTTGGCGCAAGACTGCCTGCACACCAACATCATCGGCTTCGGCGATATCAACGGCGACACTGACAGGAATCTTTCCACTTTCGACGGCGCGCAACAACCTGAGTTCATGGCTTTCCAACAGTCGAATGACGCCGTGCACATATTTGGACGAAAGCTGAGTTTTCGCAGCGATCTCGCGCTCGGCATATCCACTTTCTTTGAGGCGTTTGATGTCTCTCAGTAAATCAAGCGAGTGATGCTGCCTGCGCGCCAAATTCTCTACCAAGCTCATCACAAGACAATCCTCAGAGCTCGCGGTGATGACGACAGCTGGGATTTTTTCTTGCTTTAGAACCTTAAAGGCTTCTAACCGGCCTTGGCCGCAAACCAACTCGTATGTCAAATCACCGCTTGCTTCATCTTTGCGGGCTGCAACCGTGATTGGGCGTTTCAGGCCAAGCTCAGCGATATTTTCGACGATTTCGTCAAAGACTTTTTGATTGCGAATACGAGGGTTAACCACTGTGATTACGTTGACCGCAATGAGCACGGTGTGTTCCTGCGGTACGTCTGGCATCATGCGACCTCCAAAATTGAAGTGCGTTCGGTCAAGTTGAAAAAAAGGATGAAGTCATCAAAGCGGTATGCGTCGAGCGACAAGCCGTTACTTTCCGAAAGGCGCAATTTCGGAAGTGTCATATCAGCTGTTGGTAAAAGGTAGTAGTCGAGCGGCGTTTCGTTGGCCTGATCCATACGCACAACCACAGTGATGTCCGGCAAGTGACCGGTATCCAACCGTATGTTCCATCGATACGCACCGGCACCGGTTTGCGTACATCTGGCAATAACGACAGATGCAGAAAATTCATGATTGATGGTCAGTAGGCCGGAATTGGCGTCTTGTTGGATGTGCCCGCCAATTTGTTCGACTCCATCCACCGTCTCACGAATAATCCCGGAATGAAGCTTCCGCAGACGTTTGTTGATCTCGATGTATCGATAATCTCTGTCGGGTGTGAAACCGACCAATTTGTAAGCCCTTAGTAAGCTACCAAACCTGCTTTGATACGCGCCGCTGGACGGCAAGGTGCTGGCTTCGTTGATGACAAATCCAGATAGAAAACCATGTGTTTCGAGTGCGTCTCGCAGTCCATCCAGCATTTCTTCATCAGAATAGCGCTGCGCCCTTGCGCTGAAAATAACCTGAGCCGCTGCAAACAATCCAGTGTCTACGATCGCCTTAAACGCGCCAACTGATCGTACCCAATTTTCAGGACTATTGCGCACGTGTCGCTTCTTCAATTTGAAAGAGTTGCGATTCCAGATATTGTTACCGATGTACTTTTCGTTTGAGAGAAGCTGGCGCACCACCGAGGGTGTCCAATCCCTGTCCAGATCAGTTTTGATGCCCTTCGTGTTTAAATCGGCCGCGATCATGGCTTCTGATTGATTGTCATCTACAAAGCTATGGAAGATCTGGTTCACAACCGCGATTTCATCGTCGGACCCCGGTACAAGTGTCACCCGGTCCGTTTGAATGCTCTTGTGCTCGCCTCGAGTAAGAACGCCTTTTTGATTGCCGGCTTCGTCAATCAACATCCGCCGCAAACCAAACCCCGGTGGGCCGCCTTGACGATATCCCATCTCAATCAACCGAGACTGGCCCGCAAAAACCTTTTGCGACAACTCACGACTGTATTCACCTGCCATCGCGCGTTTGACGCCTTTAACGATGGTGGAAACAGGGCTGCCGTCATTCTCAAATTGCTCCGCACAATACACGACCGCTATGCCTGCACGTTTGCAAATGTATTCATAATACGCGCTCTCATCGGCATCCTGAAACCGACCCCAGCGGCTGATGTCGTAGACAAGAACGGTTTTGAAATCTGTCTGTCCGGCTTGGATGTCGCTCAACAATTGCGTCAGGCCATCACGCCCTTCCATCCGCAATCCGCTTTTGCCCGCATCGGTATAAGTCTCAGTGACATGATAACCGCGTTCTTCGGCATAACGCGCAATGGCGTCCGACTGATTTTCGGTCGAGTAGCGCTGGTGATCTGTTGACATGCGGACATACTGCGCCGCTTTGCGCATCTTTCGGCTACTTCTCTCGCTCTGATCACTATTTGACGAACCCAATGCTTCGGCTCTCCTTTATTCAATTTCCAAGATCCGAACAGATCGTCTGCGATTCCTTGTTTCATTTCTAACAGAGGAAGGGCGGCAACATGTTTCCTAAGACAGGCAACACTTTTCAAAACAACGGCAGTAAGTTGAATTCGCAGATAGAATACCGTGACGCGATTTGGAGTGCACTGACAGACGAGCTGGGCGGTACACATCAGGCGGCAAAGACAACGATGCGGTGGACTGGGGTAAGTGAACGGACTGCGAGAAACTGGATGTCAGGTTCTCATGCACCAGCAGGAGAACATCTTATCGAGCTGATGAGGAACTCTGATGCTGTACTTTCAGCGGTGCTCGCTCTTGCGGGACGGAGGGAGGCGCATGCCTTTGCACGCCTCGATTTGGTGCGAACGGAGCTTCAGGTCATGCTGAGGGCGATTGACATGATTGAAGGGCAGGGAACGTCCTAGAACGAATAGCGATTGGCCTGTATTTCGAGGATTGCGCTCGAATGGCAGTTTTATGGGGTCACGAATGGCAACTTGAGCCACAATTTGAAATTATGGGGTCAACGAATTCAAAGGTTTATAAATGTGAAATGGCAATACTATGGGGCAATCCACATGAATAGGGTGATGAGTTGTTAGCTCGCCGTCTGGAACTTTTGACACTGCAAGACCTAAAGTAAACTCGCCCAAGGGTTGTTCCATCTGTGGCCGTGAGGACTCACTTCGATAAGCCAGATTGATACGTTAACCTTTTGGTTTCCCAATAGTCGTGCAGGCGCTACAGTCTTACAAAAGAAACAAAAATAAAATACCGAGGCAGGTAGATGAATATGATGGCGGGCTCGAAGGGCACGTTTGTCATTTCTTGGTCGCAGACCGAAGTTGAGGGGTTGGCTGGTGCGCCGGTGACCTCGCTTGACGAAGGTGCGATGTGGATTTGGCGCGGCTCCCCTGTACAGATTGATGCGGCTATAAGCGGATGCGCCGAGTTGCGCACCAGTCAAGGCCATGAACTTTACCGAAAACGTGCCGCAGCCAGCGCGCGCCGGATCGTGGCCCGCGCTTTGGTCAAGGAAGGCGCACGCACACCTTTTGTCGAAGACACCGCCGCATTTGATCGCTCGTTCAGCGTCACCGACGGGCATCGCACCTGGACGGCGACATTGATCGACATGCCCGAAATTGCGCGCCCACTTCTTATGTTTGCAGGCGTGATGCCACCCGCCAATACGCCTTTGTTTGTGAGAGAAGGCGCACTCCAATCCGCGCATTTTGTGCATGCGACGGAAGGCAGCGAAGGTGTGGTGTGTTTCACACCGGGCACACGTCTGGAAACGCCAAGCGGTCCAAAACCGGTCGAAGAGCTTGTTGCTGGCGACAAGGTGATCACCAAGGATTCCGGCGCTGAGACCATCCTTTGGGCGGGCAGCCGATGTGTGTCTGGCGCGCGGCTTTATGCGATGCCCGATCTGCGTCCCGTGCGCATTCGCGAAAGTGCTTTGGGTGCAGGGCGACCTGACGGCGATCTGATCGTGTCGCCCGACCACCGCATGCTTATTCAGGGTCATGCGTCCCGTGCACTTTGGGGCGAAGACGAAGTGCTGGTTGCGGCGCGCGATCTGATAAACGGGCGCGGTGTCACACGCGACATGGCCGCGAAATCTGTCACCTATCACCACCTGATGCTGGCCAGTCACCATGTTTTGGTCGCTAACGGTGTCGAAACCGAAAGCTTTCACCCGGCAGCGGCCCGTCTGGACGCAATCGAGCAAGATCAGCGCCAACGGCTCTTCGACGTTATGCCTGACCTTGCCTACGACCCCGAAACCTATGGCCCGATGACGCGAAGGGTGCTCAGCCGTGCCGAGGCCGCGCTTTTGCCGGACGCGGCTTAACATCTACATTTCACTCTCGGTTGGCAACAATATGCCGTTTCGAACGGGTATTATTTCCAACGCCCTCATTTTGACTAAATTTGTTGTAATCCCTTGTTTTGAAAAACTAAGGGGCCAAGATGCTAGACATTCCTTTTCAGGTCGAAACTGTACCGGCGGATCAGGCCGAGACAGCTTTGAAGGCATTGATCGACGCAGAAGACGGCGTGTCGCCGATACTTCTGGGCGACAGGGATGTTTTCTCGACCGAATGGGCCGAATACGTTGACGTCTTCGAAAACCCAGCCACAATTCTGGCAGAAGCCCGCGCCTTGGATGCGAACCGTTGGTTTGCCAATCGTCGAACGCGGCGGGAAACCCGCACCGTGGACCTTGGTGCCACCCATCGTGCGCAAGCCTGGCTAACGCGAATGGTTCAACTTCCAAGTGCGGCACTTAACTTGCCGTTGCGGATGGTCAAAGGGTTGGTGCGCACGCCGAAGTCCACCGAAACAGAAGCACCGGAAGACCAGTTGGTTGTGAACCTGCGCAGCCAGCTTGCTGAATTGGAAGCCGCTGGCGAAGGCACCGAAGCCGAGCTAGCAGAAATCCGCGAAGTCATTGCCGAGATCAAAGCCGGTGTGGACGGCGGCCTGTTTCCCGACCCGGTCGATTACGTCACGCCCCGACGTGGTGGCGACATGGCGGCTGGGTTGGTGAAAACATCCGAACCTTGGGAATCTGCCGCATGGTTGCAACATGGCGCCTATGCCATTTGTGCGCCAAAGGCAGTCTTTGTCGCGCATTGCCGTTGGCTGTGGCTGGAAAACGGCGCGCGGTTGATCACGGCATCCACCGATCATGTCGGGTTTCAGATGGAACGCCCTATTGCATCGCTGATCGAAGCCGCAGAAGTGATGCGCCGGTTCGAGCTTTTGGGTGCGATTGAGATCAATGGCGACCTGATCGGCTCCGACGGAAAAAGCCTTGTGGGTGCCGAGCGTCTTTGGGTTTGGTGGGACTAAGCTGGACGTTTCCAAACGGGACGCGCTCACGCTCCCCCGCATTGCATATTCGTAAATGGATGAAAGCCACTTGCCTCTGCTTGACAGGGCATTGTCGGGCTGTATAACCGCGCCTTCATTGGTGTTGGTGGACCCCGCAAGGGGAAACCTGTCGCCCCGGCCAAATCCGGGGAGGAGGACAACGCCCTTCACGCCCCAACGGGCACTTAGAAGGAGATCAGCCGTGACCAAACGCACGTCTGCCAAGTACAAAATCGACCGCCGGATGGGTGAAAACATCTGGGGTCGCCCGAAATCACCCGTAAATCGCCGCGAATATGGCCCCGGTCAGCATGGCCAGCGCCGTAAAGGCAAAATCTCGGACTTTGGTCTACAGCTGCGCGCCAAGCAAAAGCTGAAAGGTTACTATGGCGATCTGACGGAAAAACAGTTCCGCCGCATCTTTACCGAGGCCGAGCGTGTACGTGGTGACACCGGCGAAAACCTGATCGGCCTGCTAGAACGCCGTCTGGACGCCATCGTTTACCGCGCCAAGTTCGTGCCAACTGTCTTTGCTGCGCGTCAATTCGTGAACCACGGCCATGTTCGGGTGAACGGCCAAAAGGTCAACATCCCGTCTTACCGTGTAAAAGAAGGCGACGTGATCGAAGTCCGCGACAAGTCCAAGCAGATGGCTTTGGTCTTGGAAGCAGCCCAACTGCCCGAGCGCGACGTGCCGGACTACATGGAAGTCGATCATTCCAAAATGACTTGTACCTTCGTACGGACCCCCGGTCTTTCCGATGTGCCTTATCCGGTTCTGATGGAACCGAACCTCGTGATCGAATATTACGCACAAAACTAAGATATCACGATGGACAGTGAAGCAGGGACCGGTCAATCGCCGGTCCCTTTGCGTCTGGTGGTGCTGGGCGCGTATGGTCTGATTGGTGCTGCGATAACGCGGGCGATGTTGGCGAACGGGCATTCTGTAACGGGTGTTGGTCGCTCAAAAGCATCCGCACGACGCTCCGGCTTGCCCATCGATTGGCGCATCTTTGATATCGGCACTGAAACAACAGACGGTTGGCGCGAAGTTCTGAAGAACGCCGACGTTGTTATCAATGCCGCCGGTGCCTTACAGGATGGCGCGCGCGATCATCTGACCGCAATCCACGAAACCGCGCCACGTCGGATCGCCGAAGCGCTCGCCGGAACCTCGATCAGATTTGTTCAGATTTCGGCGGCGGGTGTTGATGTCAAGGCAACCACAGCATTCTTTCGCACCAAAGCACGGGGTGATGCGGCGCTTCGCGAGGCCGACGTTCCACTCGTCATTCTAAGGCCGACACTGGTTCTCGCGCCAACCGCCTATGGCGGCACGGCGCTCTTGCGGGCAGGGGCCGCTTTGCCTTGGGTTTTGCCGCGCATTTTGCCCGACACTCAGATCCAATGCGTTCTGATCGACGATCTGGCCAAGGCAGTTTTGGACAGCGTCGAAGGGCGGATACCAAGCGGTAGCGAACTAGACGTCACCGGTCCCGATGCACACTGCCTGCCCAACCTTCTGTGCCAGACACGGGATTGGCTGGGTGTTCCAAAGGCCCGGTTCACAATCCCAATCCCAAACTTTGTCCTTGGGTTGATCACCCGTGTGGCTGACCTGACAGGGCGTTTCGGATGGCGGTCACCGCTTCGTTCCACGGCCATACAGGTTCTGCGCGATGGAGTGCGTGGCGACGCCCAAGCGCTTCCAAAAGCAGGCGGCAAAGCTTGCCGCGATCTGGATGCGATTTTCCATACCATGCCCGCAATCCTACAAGATCGTTGGTTCGCAAAAGCTTACATGGCTTTGCCGCTGGCCATCGTCACCTTGTCGGTGTTCTGGTTGGCCTCAGGGCTGATCGGTCTTGCGCAAATCCCGGCGGCGAAATCCGTTGTAACCGACCAGGGTATTGGCGAAGGGATGGCGACCTTAGCCGTCGTCGGGGGCGGGATTGCAGATATCATTCTGGGCGCAGTCATCCTGTTCAGGCCATGGGCCAGAATGGCCTGTCTCGGCATGGTGTTGCTGTCGCTTGGATACCTGGGCGCAGGCACATTAATGACCCCCGACATCTGGGCAGACCCGCTTGGACCTTTCGTCAAAGTCCTGCCGAGCATTACACTTGCGCTTGTCACACTTGGATTTCTGGAAGACCGATGATCCACGATTTTCTTCTTTATGCCCACGTGATCGGCGCCATAGTCCTTCTTGGCACAGGTGCGGGCATCGCGTTTTTTATGGTAATGTCGCACCAAAGCCGTGACCCTGCATTGATCGCCCATGTCGCGGGCATCGTCGTTCTGGCGGACATGCTATTCACCGCAACCGCTGCCTTTTTCCAACCGATCACCGGTTACTTTCTGGCACGGCACGCTGGTTGGCCGATCTTGGAAGGCTGGGTCGGATTGTCCCTAGTACTCTACGTCGTCGTCGGTGCATTCTGGTTGCCGGTTGTCGCGATGCAAATCCGAATGCGCGATCACGCGCGGGCGGCTCGGGATGCAGGCCAGCCCCTACCGCCTGAATATCACGCACTCTATCGCCGCTGGTTTGCTTGCGGGTTCCCAGCCTTTGCCGCCGTCTTGGCCATCGTCTGGTTGATGCTGTTCAAGCCCGTTTTCTAGGCTTGCCCGTCTTTCAAATAAGCCTCGAACGCGTCGCCCCAGTCTGGGTGCCACCGCGATAAAGGCGGGCGGTTTTCGATGATGTCGCCCATGGCCCAAGCCATCCGCTTGTCATCCGTTGCACGATCGACGTCGTTGTCGGGGCAGATGATGTAAAAGTCACCGCTGGCAAGACGATCCATCATGAAACCGGCGGTTTGATCCGGCGTCCAGGCCCCCGCCGGTTGTTCAGTCCGGTCATGGCGGGTGAGATCGGTGAACACAAATCCCGGTACCAAAAGGTGCGCGGTAATCTTCGATTCCAAACCGCGCAAGTGGTGTTGCAAGGCTTCGGTAAAGACCTTCACGCCCGCTTTTGAGACGTTATAGGCCGGATCGCCGGGTGGCGTGGTGATCCCCTGCTTTGATCCGGTGTTGATGACAACGCCGGGCGTGCCGCGCGCGATCATGCCCGGAACAAAGGCCTGACAACAACTTACGATCCCACCCAAGTTCACCGCCAAGACATCTGCCCAACTGTCCGACTGGTTGAAAATGTCGCTGCCGGGCTGAATGCCGGCATTGCACATCAACGCATCAATACCGCCGAACTTAGCCGTCACGTCGCGCTCCAAGTTGGCAACGGTCGCCGCATCAGAAACATCCACCACGCTACACATCACATTTGGCGCACCCGCTTCGCGCAAAATCGCCTCGGCACTCGCAAAAAGATCTTCCCGCCGGTCAGCGATGACAATTTTCATCCCACGCTCGGCAAACCGCACGGCCGCCGCAAGACCAATTCCGGTCGCGCCGCCTGTTACAAGTGCCGTATTGCCCGATTGAAGTGCATTCATGTCCATGTTGAAATCCCGATGCCAATGTATTTCACAAGGTTAGAAGTGCGGCGCATGTTTGTGAAGCGCATGTATGATATGCGATTTTCACCAGTTCCGTCTTTGGCCCACACCAGTTAAAAGCGGCGAACAGGGAGCAATGACATGCCAACTATCGTCGAAATCAAAGACCTGAAAAAATCCTATGACGGTGGGTTCGAGGCGCTGAAGTCTGTTTCGCTCGACATCGAAGAAGGCGAAATCCTTGCCTTGCTTGGCCCGAACGGCGCGGGAAAAACAACTCTTATTTCAACGATTTGCGGCCTTGTTTCCCCAACATCAGGCACCATCACTGTCGGCGGTCATGACGTCATTCAGGATTACCGCGCCGCGCGCCGGATGATCGGAATGGTCCCCCAGGAAATCCACCTTGAACCCTTCACCCGCGTCGGCGACGCCGTTGCCTTCACCCGCGGGCTATTCGGAATGCGGCGAGATGATGCGATTGTCGATGGCATTCTCAGTGATCTGTCGCTGCTTGATAAGAAAGACAGCCGCACCTTCGCCCTTTCGGGTGGTATGAAACGTCGGGTGCTGATCGCCAAGGCGCTGTCCCATGAACCCCGCGTGTTGTTCTTGGATGAACCGACGGCAGGTGTTGATGTCGAACTCCGCCGCGACATGTGGGCGCTTGTCGAAAAACTCCGCGCCTCGGGCGTCACGATAATCCTGACAACCCATTACATCGAAGAAGCCGAAGCCATCGCCGATCGTATCGGCGTCATCAACAACGGTGAATTGCTACTGGTTGAAGACAAGGCTGCGCTGATGGCGCGTTTGGGCAAAAAAGAGCTGAAAATCCATTTGCGCGATCCAATCACCACCATCCCGTCCGGTCTGGAGGCTTACGATCTGATCCTCACCGACGATGGCGATGCGCTGGTCTATACCTATGACACCAAAGGCGAACGCACGGGCATAACCGCATTGCTGTCCGCGTTGCAAAGTGCTGGCGCGCAACTGGCCGATATCTCGACCCATCAAAGTTCGCTCGAAGACATCTTCGTCGGCATCGTGAAGGACAAGTCATGAACTGGACCGGTATTTCTGCAATCTGGATGTTCGAGATGACACGGTTTTTCCGTTCCATCGCCCAGTCTCTCATTTCCCCCGTACTATCCACATCGCTCTACTTCGTGGTTTTCGGCACCGCGATCGGAAGCCGGATCCAACAGATCGAAGAGGTGTCGTATGGCGCCTTCATCGTTCCGGGCCTGATCATGCTGACGGTGCTGCAACAGTCGATCCAGAACGCAGGTTTCGGCATCTATTTCCCCAAGTTCATCGGAACCATCTACGAAGTCCTGACCGCCCCGATCAGCTCTTTGGAAATCGTCATCGGGTATGTCGGTGCCGCCGCAGCCAAGGCGATTATGATCGGGATCATCATCCTGATCACCTCCTTCTTCTTCGTCGACATCCAGATTGCACATCCGGTTTTCATGGTGGCGTTTCTGGTGCTGACGGCGGTCACCTTCTCGCTTTTGGGCTTTGTCCTTGGCATCTGGGCGCAAAACTTCGAACAGCTGAACCTTGTTCCGCTGTTGGTCGTGACGCCCTTGGTCTTTCTTGGAGGCTCGTTCTATTCGGTCAGCATGTTGCCGCCGTTCTGGCAGAACGTGTCGTTCTTTAACCCGGTACTTTACCTTGTGTCCGGCTTCCGCTGGTCTTTCTTTGGAACCTCAGATGTGCCCATCGTCGCCAGCCTGATCGCCGTCATGATCTTTGCGGGCATCTGCCTTGGCATCGTCTGGTGGATCTTCAAAACCGGGTACCGGCTCAAATCTTAAAGCCGGGTCACCGTACAGGCCAAGCGGTTCTCTTCGGTGATGTCGGGTTCGCAAAGCTGCGTTGCTTCGGTGCTGACAGCCGCGCTTGCGGCGGCCACACCCAGCTTTAGGCAATCCTGAACCGGCTCCGAACCGGCAAGTGCCAGTGTAAATGCACCCACAAAGCTATCACCAGCACCGACCTTTGACACAACTGGCCCCGGTGGGTTCACTGCGTGCCAAGCGCTCTCGTGGTCGGCCAGAACCGATCCATCCGCGCCGCGTGCAACAATGACGATCCGCGCAACACCCTTGTCGACAAGTTCGCGCGCAAATTTGGCCGTATCTTCGCGTGTCGGCAAGGGCCGCCCGGCCAGCTCTTCGCCTTCTTCGCCATCCATGCGAAGCACATAAAGCGCGTCGTGAGGGCGTTCAGCCAAATGGAACAGGGCAGGTCCAGAGGTGTCAACGATCAGCTTCGCCCCGCGTCCCGCCACATGGTTCGACAAAATCGACGGAAAATCTTTGGCCACACCGGGCGGTTGACTGCCCGACAACACCACAAGCGTATCCTCGCTGGTGGCTTGATCGACCGATGCCAAAGCGCGGGGAACATCGGCGTCTTCCCAAACGGGGCCCGGCATTACAAACCGGAACTGCTCGCCAGACTTGCGATCAATGACCGAGGTTGATTGCCGCGTTTCGCCCGGGCCCTGAAACGCAACCGTCGGCACGCCTTCCAAAGCCAAAAGTTGCAACAGGTGCGCACCCGTCGCACCACCAATGGCCACCAAAGCTGTGGCTTGACCGCCCAGCAATTTTACAGCCCGCGCCACGTTAATTCCACCACCGCCCGGATCAATCTGAGGATCAGAGCATCTCAACTTCAGGCCCGGAACGATCTCGGGCGCGGTGGTCGAAAAATCAACCGTCGGGTTTAGCGTGATTGTCAGGATGTGAGACTTCATCAATCTGGCTTTCTAAGACGTGCCAAAGCATGTCCTGTTAGCGCAACCGCGGCAAGCAGTTTTGCCCTACACGCAAGCGCTCACAGCGCCGGCTTTTTCTGCAACATCGCCATGACATCCGCCATTTCCGGCCCGCGCTGTTGGCCGGTCACCGCAAGACGCAGCGGCATGAAAAGTCCTTTGCCCTTGCGCCCGGTCGCCTCTTTTACAGCGCCTGTCCAAACGCTCCATGTTTCGGCGGAATAGGGTGGTTCTGGCAACAATGCGAAGGCTTCGACCACGAAGTCCCGATCTTCATCCGCAACAACAGGTACCGCATCACCGGCAAATACTGGCCACCACTTGTCCGCGTAAAATCTCGTTGGTGTGTTGCCCTTTACGGTATTCCAATAATTTTCACGGAGTTTTTCGGGCACCGTTTGCAGATACTCGGCCATTTCCTCAGCACCTAAAGACTGGATCACACGGATGGTTAAAGGGATAAGATCATCTTCATCGAATTTTGTCGGCGCTGGTCCGAAATGATCAATCTCAAATCCCGCAACCAGCTCGTCATGATTTTCTCGCAACTCTACAGGGTCCGAAGACCCAAGCCGCGCCATCAGTGACAACAACGCCATCGGTTCCACACCGTTTTCGCGCATGTCCCGCAACGCCAAAGTGCCAAGCCGCTTCGATAAAGCTTCGCCCTGCGGGCCCGTCAAAAGCGAATGATGCGCAAAGGTTGGCGGCGTCGCACCAAGGGCTTCGATAATCTGGATCTGCGTCGCCGTATTCGTCACATGGTCTGATCCGCGCACCACATGGGTAACCCCCATATCTGTATCATCGACCACCGAAGCCAGCGTATAAAGCACCTGACCGTCCTGCCGGATCAAAACGGGGTCTGACACCGACGCTGCATCAATTGACAAATCACCCAAGACACCGTCAGGCCAGTTGATCCGCGCATGATCCAGCTTGAACCGCCAAACCCCTGTGCCGCGATCTGCTTTCAAGGCAGCTTTTTCATCGTCCGACAACGCCAAAGCCGCCCGGTCATAAACAGGCGGATTGCCCATGTTCAACTGCTTTTTCCGCTTCAGGTCCAGCTCAACCGGAGTTTCCCAGGCTTCGTAAAACCGACCGATCTCGCGTAACTTGTCGGCCGCATCCGCATAACGCTCCAGCCGTTCCGACTGCCGCTCAACCCGGTCCCAGGTCAGCCCCAACCATTCAAGATCTTCCTTGATCGCATCGACATATTCTTCCTTCGACCGTTCAGGATCAGTGTCGTCGATCCGAAGGATAAATTGCCCGCTGTTTTTGCGCGCAATCATCCAGTTGAACAAGGCAGTCCGAAGATTGCCGATGTGCAGATAGCCAGTTGGCGAAGGGGCGAAACGTGTGGTGGTCATGGGGTACTCCTGATCGAGCAGGCTTTTTCATATGCGACCCAATTTGTCCATATGCGGGTGCCATGGTGGCAGGATCGAGCCCTAAGTTCATGCAACGGCATCCCCAAGAAGAATGGCCGCCATCATATAATCGGTACGGCTCTCACGAAGCCGTGCCTAGACATTACCCGTGCGAGGATTACTTCATGATCCATTGAATAATGAAACCAGCGAGGGAGAATACCCATGACAGCCATTACACTTTCCCGTCGAAACCTACTGGCTGGCGCCGCTGCATTGCCAGTCGCCACCGGTGCAACAATGACGCTTGCCGATGGCCACGCAGCGGCCCCCGTGACAGCGCTTCAAAACAGCTTTGAATTGGGCGAATTCCAGGTCTCGACGCTTTTGGCGGGCACGCGGGTCGTCGACAATATCCAAGGAATCTTTGGCATGAACGTGTCAGCAGAAGAATTCGCCGAAGTCAGTGCACAAAACTTCATTCCAGCCGACAAAGCTCAGTTCTTTTTCACCCCAACCGTTGTGCGCACAGGCTCCGAAGTCGTCCTGTTCGACGCTGGCTTAAGCGCGGAAGGCACGCTGGCCGCCCTGACCCAAGCCGGTGTTGCCGCAAGCGATGTCACTATCGTCGTCATCACCCACATGCATGGCGACCATATCGGTGGTCTGACGGACGCAAATGGTGCGCCCACTTATCCGAATGCGCGCTATGTGACTGGCCAAGTGGAATACGACACCTGGGCCAAGGCTGAAAACGAAACCTTTGACGCCAAGATGAAACCCTTTGCCGACAAAACCAGCTTTTTGAACGGTGGTGGCGATGTCGTTTCGGGCATCACCGCGGTCGAAGCTTTCGGCCACACGCCCGGCCATATGACTTACATGGTTGAATCGGGTGGCGAGCAGGTTCTGCTCATGGCCGATGCTGCAAACCACTATGTCTGGTCGCTGGCCTATCCAGACTGGGAAGTACGCTTCGACCAAGACAAAGCCGCCGCCGCCGCAACGCGCAAAAGGCTGTTGGGTATGGTCGCCGCCGATAAAATCCCGCTCATTGGCTACCACATGCCGTTCCCCGGCATCGGTTACGTCACCGAAGCCGGCCCCGGAAGCTATCACTATGTGCCAGCCACATATCAGTTGATGCTGTAAATTTCGAAGGGCCGGGGGCATATGTCCCCGGTCTTTTATGAAACACAGATCCCAAATCTAAAACCGCGCACGCTCCAAAATCGCATCAATGTCGATTTGCACCGATCCGCCACCATATGTCCGCGACGGATCCGCAATCCGCGCCCTATGCGCATCCGATACCGCCATCGGTGCATCTTTCAAAAGGGCGCTCTGTAATGTCAGCGCCATCCGTTCCGCAATATGGCGAGCCGAACTTTCGGGTGGTGCGCCATTTTCGAACAGACGCAAAATGTCGCCGCTTAATGCTGGATCAACAACCTCAATCTTTGCCACATAAGTCTCAAACGCGACCGGTTCTTTGGCCAAAGTGCGCAAAACGTCCAAAGCAATCACGTTGCCCGACCCCTCCCAGATCGCGTTCAAGGGGGCTTCTCGGTAAAGTCTCGCAACGGGCCCGTCTTGAATGTAACCCGCGCCGCCGTGGCATTCCAAACACTCGTATACAAAGTTGGGGCATCGCTTCGTCAATAGATACTTGGCCAATGCAACGGCCAATCGAACATAGGCCTGTTCTTCGGGCGCGTGGGAATTGAACCGTGCCGCGATATGAAGAACCAATGCAACTGCGGCTTCGTATTCCACCTGCAGATCGGCCAAAACGGCGCGCATCACGGGTTGATCAATCAACCGTTTCTGAAACGCCATACGCCCCGACGCGTGATTGATCGCCTGCGCCAAAGCCATCCGCATGATCCCCAAAGTCGCGGACACGGCTCCAAGTCGTGTGTGATGCACCATTTCAATGATGCTTTTGATCCCCGCGCCCGGATCGCCAATGCGCTCTGCCCAAGCGCGATGATATTCAATCTCGGACGACGCATTCCCGATGTTGCCCAGCTTATCCTTCAAACGCATCACGTTGATCGTGTTCAGTGATCCGTCCGGCAAAATCCGTGGCACCAGAAAACACGTCATCGCACCATCCAAATACGCCAAGGTCAAAAACCCGTCCGACATCGGTGCCGAGCAAAACCACTTGTGCCCGGTCAGCGCATAGCCCCCATCGCTCAATGCCTCGGCTGTCGTTGTATTGGCGCGCACATCACTTCCGCCCTGTTTTTCGGTCATGACCATGCCGACCGTGACGCCGGACTTTTCAGAAATCGGTCGCAATGGCGCGTCGTATATACCGCCAATGATCTTATCAACCCAAGGCTGTCCGATCTCCGGTGACTTCAACAAAGCAGGCACCGCCGCATAGGTCATGGTGGTTGGACACATGGTGGCGTGATCGGCCTGCGTAAACAACGCCGTCAGCGCTGCATACCCAGCATGAGGTGCTTTGCCCGGCTTGGAAAAAGCGACAACATGAATGCGGTGGTCTGACGCGAGCGACATCAAGTCATGATAGGATGGATGGAACTCCACATGATCGATGCGCGCACCAAAGCGATTGAATTGCTGTAATTCCGGAGCGTGCCTGTTCGCCTGATCGCCCCAGTTCAAAACTTGTTCAGACCCGACCTCCTCGCCCAGAACCGACATCTTCTGAAAAAGCCAATCCCCAGCCTCGCGACGCACTCCGTCGACCATAGCCTGATCAATCAGAAACAGGTTCCTATCTACCAGCGGCTTTGCCTGATTGAAGACGTCATGGGTTGCCAGATTTATGCGCGGTTCCTTAATCATGACCGGTGCTCCTCCATCGTTCTGCCTCTACCGTCGACGGACGCTTGCGGAAACACAATGAAAACCGCGCGTCACACCGCCACGTGTTTTGTTTCGCTTTCGCGCACCAATCCCGCAAAACTCTGTCAGATCAGGCGCCTTTTCTTCATTGAGCCATTTGTACCAACCTGCCAAGCTCCTGTCATGGAAACACAAGCCAAGTTCTTAGAAGGCAATCTCTTCCGACACATCACAGTCATGTCGCTGACGGCCTCAGTGGGGCTGATGGCCGTGTTTCTTGTCGATTTTGTCGATATGGTTTTCATTTCGATGCTGGGCAAAGCCGAACTTGCCGCCGCCATCGGTTATGCGGGTGCGCTGCTGTTCTTCACATCCTCCTTCGGGATCGGCATGGCCATCGCTGCCGGCGCGCTTGTGGCCATGGCCCTTGGCGCCGGGGACGAAGAACTCGCCAAACGCCGCGCCACCAATACGTTGATCTATTGCGTGATTTTCGGGGCCATCTTCGCCTTACTAGTCTGGCTGAACCTGCGCCCGCTTGCGGCACTGTTGGGTGCCTCCGGTGAAACTCTCGACCTTGCCGTTTCCTACCTGACCATCATTATCCCAAGTCTGCCCCTGCTGATTTTCGGGATGGTCGGAAGCGCGGTTTTGCGCGCCTACGGTGATGCGCGCCGCGCGATGATGGCAACGGTTTGGGGCGGGCTTGTAAACGCTGTCCTTGATCCGATCCTAATCTTCGGGCTCGATTTGGAGCTAACCGGCGCGGCATTGGCAAGCGTTGCGGCCCGCGCCACCATCGCGTGGTTCGGCATCATGCCCCTGATCCGCGCCCATCAGGCGCTCGCCAAACCAACCGTATCCGAACTCCACCAAGATCTGATGCCCGTCGCCGCGATCGCCGCCCCCGCGATCCTGACCCAACTTGCAACGCCATTGGGCCAAGCCTTTGTCACACGCTCCATGGCCGAATTCGGCGAAGCGGCCGTTGCAGGTATGGCAATTGTGGGCCGCATGATCCCCATTGCCTTTAGTGTTCTCTTCGCATTGTCGGGTGCCGTCGGACCGATCATCGGCCAGAACCATGGGGCAGGTCGCGAAGACCGCGTCCGCGAATCGTTACGCGATGCACTGGTTTTCACCGCGCTTGTTGTTGTCCTTGTCACTTTGGCGCTCTATGCACTCCGCGGTCCGGTTGTTGCCCTTTTCGAAGCTGACGGCATCACCAAAGACTTGGTCTTCCTGTTCTGCGGCCCGCTTGCGCTTGCCTTCTTTTTCAACGGCGTGATCTTCGTCACCAACGCCGCCTTCAACAATCTGGGCCACCCGTTCTATTCGACATGGATCAACTGGGGCCGTCACACTCTTGGCACCGTCCCTTTCGTGATGATCGGCGCGGCATGGTTCGGCGCACCCGGCATCCTCATCGGCCAAGCCTTCGGCGGCGTCATCTTTGCGCTTATCGCACTGGTTCTTTTGTTCCGTGTGGTCGCCATCGCCGAGCCCGACAAAGTGAAAACCAAACCCTTCACCCGCCAGGCCCGCCTGTTCCAATTGTTCCATCATCGCCGCTAACTCAGCGCGGCAAAACCAATTCAGTCAGGTTCTGCACGGTGATAACCGTCCCGGGCAACAATCCGGTCCGCCCGGAATCTCCACCAGAAAACGCTGTATCAATTGCGTCTGCATTAGCGAGAATACGGATCAGATCCGGCGAACTTCCGGGCGAAAAATGCCCAAGCCCGCTTGAAAACTCGGTGACATTCACCAGCGTAATGTCGAATTCGGAAATGCGAGATTTATCGGCAATATTCCCCAACCGATCCTTTAAGCCAGTAAGCCGCGCCGACAGACCAAGTGCCCGATCATTTTCCGATTGGAAAATCACGAATGTAGACGGCAAACGTTTAATCTCGGCGGCTTGCGTGCGAAAGACATCGATATCAATATCCGGCGACAACAAAACCACACCGTCAATGTCACGGTGCACACGTCCGGGCGCCCGAATTTCCATTTGTCTCAGCGCCTCCATCGTCAAAAACCCACCCATGGAATGCGCCACGACAATCACGCGCCGGGCTTCAGGCACCTGAACCAGTCGAATAAAATCTTCCAGCTGATCACGCGAATAAAGGGCGCTGGCACGATCATAAACATAGCCCAATGGATTGGCCGAGCTTGGCCAACTAAAATGCAGGGGTAGGCCACGTACATTCAAATCGTGAGACAATTGCGCCATGCGGAGAACGCCATCCGCAAAGTTATTGTTGAACCCATGTACGTAAATCAAAACGTCCCGTTCCGAGGCTGGAAGCTTCCGCAGGGCCCGCGATACAGCTTTGCGGAAACCCGTCGCTCCGCCGAAAGACGTTTCGTCGGCGACCAGAAAGTCGGTCACCGGATTGGCCGCTCCGCGCGTCGGCGTCGCAATGGCACCCGGCACACGGTCCGGCGGAACCGAGACATCTATTCGCGAATAAACCACCTCGTCCGACCGCCCATCTCCGGGGAGTGAAGCTTCCAAACTTCGGTTTGTTGCCGTGAATATCGGCACAACATCCTTTGCGACAGCCTCGGTTGGCAGGTCTGCCAAAACCGCACGGTCGACACAGCCCGCAAGACAGACGCTTAAAAGCAAAACAATACGGGCTATGTTAATCGGCATCCGAATACACAACTCGAACCTCAAACTTATGCAACCACTGATCCGTCAATGCGCGTTCTGCCGCTGACAGATCCTGATGGCGCGGATAGCGCGGCTGCGCGCGATCATCCAAAACCGGCGCGTCCCAGCCATCGGTTGTTTCAAAAAACCGCGCCACGCCAGCTTCCCCGTGTTCCGCCAAATAGCCCTGCACAACCACATCCAGATACGACATCAAAATGGGTCGCAGGACATCCGATTGTTCGTTCAACGCGACCGGCGAATGGTAATGTTGAACCTGCACATCCCCGCCTAACCCATGGTCAATCCCGACTGTTGTTTCACGGGTATAAAACATCTCGCGTTGGTCTAAAGCCGCCCAATCTGCGCCCGGAACGGCCGCGATCAACCCGTCAATCCGATCGGTTTCCGAAGGCACCACGGTCAGAAACGCGGTCTCCAAAGCCGCAATATGCCGCCAACGGCGTCGCCAACCTACCAATGTCGCCACATGGGCGTCGGAATAAATATGGGTTTGCCGGTTCACCAATGATCCGTACCCGAAGAAATAAGGTGTCATCATAACAGTTCGTTTACGACGGAACACAGGGGCTTGCCAGAGTGGGAAACTTCGGCATATGCATGAACCAAGACAACACGACGGGAGAAGCCGGGCCAGCCCCGGTGCCGAAGGAGCAACCACCCCGGTAAACTCTCAGGCAAAAGGACCGACGTGTTGGGAAAACTCTGGAGAGACCCCGAACAGGGGCGCCGAAGGGATAGCGATCTCAGGCGAAAGGACAGAGGGGGTGCTTGCCGGACGGGATTGTCCGGAGGGTGCTCGTGGACCGCGCGGGCCAGTGATAGGGAACCGCGATGTCAGAATTGAAACGCACACCGCTCTACGATCTGCACGTCTCGCTCGGCGCAAAGATGGTGCCTTTCGCAGGCTACGACATGCCGGTACAATATGCGCCCGGTGTGATGAAAGAACACATCCACACGCGAACGGCCGCGGGGGTGTTCGATGTCAGCCACATGGGGCAGGTGCGTGTCGAAGCCGGATCAATTGAAGCTGCCGCCACCGCTTTGGAGCGATTGGTTCCGGCGTCGATTCTGGGTCTGGCCGAAGGCCGACAACGCTATGGGCTGTTCACAAACGACGCGGGCGGCATTCTCGATGACTTGATGATCGCAAACCGGGGCGACCATCTGTTTCTGGTCGTAAACGCCGCGATGAAAGACCAAGACATCCGGCATCTGCAAACCAATTTGACGGATTGCAAAATCACGCCGATCACCGACCGTGCACTACTGGCGTTGCAAGGGCCGGGGGCCGAAACTGCCTTGGCCGCACTGGTTCCCGCTGCTGGTAAAATGCGCTTCATGGATGTGGCTGTGCTCTCATGGCACGGTGCCGAACTGTGGGTCTCCCGTTCGGGCTATTCCGGCGAAGACGGTTTTGAGATCTCGGTGCCAGAAACCGAAGCCGTCACTTTCGCCAACGCCCTTCTCGACCAGCCAGACGTCGAACCCATCGGCCTGGGTGCGCGCGATTCCCTGCGCCTTGAAGCTGGCCTGTGTCTTTACGGCTCTGACATCGACACCACGACATCGCCCATCGAAGCCGGGCTGGAATGGGCCATCCAGAAAGCCCGCCGAACTAGTGGCGCACGAGAAGGCGGTTTCCCCGGAGCAACCCGTATCCTCGACGAAATGGAAAACGGGGCGGCGCGTCGTCGTGTCGGCCTGCTTCCCGAAGGGCGCGCACCCATGCGTGCGGGCACTGAAATCTTTAACGGCGACACGCATGTCGGCACCGTGACCTCGGGCGGTTTCGGCCCAAGCCTCGAATGCCCCATTTCGATGGGTTATGTCACTTCAGACTGCGCGACCTTGGGAACCAACCTCGAAGCCGAAGTCCGCGGCAAACGCATGCCTTTGATGGTGACCGGCCTGCCGTTCCGACCATCCACTTATAAACGCTAGGGAGACTAAAAATGAAATACACAGAAGAACACGAGTGGCTGCGCGTTGACGACGACTTGATCGTTGTTGGCATTACATCGCACGCCGCCGAACAGCTGGGCGATGTCGTCTTTGTCGAATTGCCCGAAGCCGAAACCAAAGTCGCCAAGGGCGACGACATTGTTGTCATCGAAAGCGTCAAAGCGGCGTCCGATATCACAGCACCTTTGGATGGCGAAATCGTTGAAGTGAACGACGCGCTCACCGACAATCCCGGTCTTGTGAACGAAGATCCGCTTGGTACGGCTTGGTTTTTCAAAATGAAAGTCGACGACATGGGTCAGCTTGATGATCACATGGACGAAGACGCCTACAACGACATGATCGGCTAATGCCCTGCTGAATTTCTATCCGTGAAATTCGCCGCCCGATGGAGAATATAATGACCTTCACCCCAACCGATTATCTGCCTTACGACTTCGCCAACCGTCGTCATATTGGCCCGTCGCCTGCGGAAATGGCCGACATGCTGGCAACCCTTGGGGTGGGGTCACTGGATGAACTCATCGACCAAACCGTGCCTGAATCCATCCGGCAAAAAGCGCCGCTGGATTTCGAAAAACCCCGCTCAGAACGCGAACTTCTGTTCCAGATGCGCCGCATCGCTGACCAGAACCAGGTCTTCACCACGATGATCGGCCAAGGGTATCACGGCACCGTCACGCCGCCTGCAATTCAACGGAACATCCTTGAAAACCCCGCTTGGTATACCGCCTATACGCCCTACCAGCCCGAGATTTCCCAAGGCCGCCTTGAAGCGCTTTTGAACTATCAAACCATGGTCAGCGATCTGACCGGGCTCGAAATTGCGAATGCCTCGCTTCTCGACGAAGCGACTGCCGCCGCCGAAGCCATGACGATGGCCGGACGTGTTGCAAAATCAAAAGCCAAAGCCTTTTTCATCGACGAAAACTGCCACCCACAAAACATTGCCGTCATGAAAACCCGCGCGGCCCCATTGGATATCGAAATCATAATCGGCGATCCCGACACGCTGGACGCCACAAAAGTATTTGCCGCCATTTTCCAATATCCCGGCACCCATGGCCATGTCCGCGACTTCACCGATCTGATCGCAAACCTTCACGAAAACAAAGCTTTAGGCATTGTGATTGCCGATCCGCTTGCCTTGACGCTGTTGAAAGAACCCGGCGCAATGGGCGCCGACATTGCCGTTGGCTCCACCCAGCGGTTCGGTGTCCCCCTCGGGTTCGGCGGCCCGCACGCCGCCTACATGTCCTGCCGTGACGCTTATAAACGCGCGATGCCCGGCCGCCTTGTCGGTGTCTCAATCGACGCGCGCGGCAACAAAGCCTACCGCCTATCCCTGCAAACCCGCGAACAACACATCCGCCGCGAAAAGGCGACGTCCAATGTCTGTACCGCCCAAGCGCTCCTTGCCGTCATGGCGTCATTCTACGCCGTCTTCCACGGTCCCGAAGGCCTGAAAGCCATCGCGCAACGCATTCACCGCAAAACCGAACGCCTTGTGCTAGGGCTCGAAGCCGGGGGGTTCACGGTCGAACCACAAGACTTCTTCGACACCATCACCGTCGAAGTCGGAGCACTTCAGGGCGTCATCATGGACGCTGGCATCCGCGAGAAAATCAACTTCCGCAAAGTCGGCACCACCAAGGTCGGCATTGCGCTCGATGAAACCGTTCGCCCGGCAACTCTGGAAGCCGTCTGGCGTGCCTTTGGTCTTAGCTACAAACGCGATGACTTCGACGCAGGCTACACACGGCTCCCCCGGGAATTTCATCGCACAACCGAATTCCTGACCCACCCCGTCTTCCACATGAACCGCGCCGAAACCGAAATGATGCGCTACATGCGTCGCCTTGCTGATCGCGATCTTGCCCTTGATCGCGCCATGATCCCGCTTGGCTCCTGCACCATGAAGCTGAACGCGGCGGCCGAAATGATGCCTGTTACATGGCCCGAATTCGCCCACATCCATCCCTTCGCCCCCGCCGATCAGGTTAGGGGCTACACAACGATGATCGCTGATCTAAACAGACGCCTCTGCCAAATTACCGGCTATGACGCCATGTCGATGCAACCCAACTCTGGTGCCCAAGGCGAATATGCCGGGTTGTTAACGATCAAAGCCTATCACCACTCGCGCGGCGACGAAGGCCGCAAAGTGTGCCTCATCCCCATCAACGCCCATGGCACCAACCCCGCCAGCGCACAGATGTGCGGCATGGATGTGGTTGTTACAAAATGCACCGAAAACGGTGATATCGACCTTGATGATTTTCGCGCCAAAGCCGCCGAAGCCGGTGACAAACTGGCGGCTTGCATGATCACCTATCCGTCAACCCACGGCGTGTTCGAAGAAACAGTGCGCGAGGTTTGCGACATCACCCATGAGCACGGAGGTCAGGTCTATATCGACGGCGCAAACCTCAACGCTATGGTCGGCCTTGCCAAACCCGGCGAAATCGGCGGCGACGTCAGCCACCTGAACCTGCACAAAACATTCTGTATCCCCCACGGCGGCGGCGGCCCCGGCATGGGCCCGATCGGCGTCGGCGCACATCTTGAACCCTTCCTGCCGGGTCATCCCCAAACGGGTGGCGAAACGGGCCCGGTGTCAGCCGCCCCCTATGGTTCCCCCGGCATCCTGGTCATTCCTTATGCCTATCTTCTGATGATGGGCGGCGTCGGTTTAACCCAAGCCACGCGTGTCGCGATCCTGAACGCCAACTACATCGCCAAACGCCTGGAAGGGTCGTTCGATGTTCTCTTTAAAGGCAGCAAAGGCCGCGTTGCCCACGAATGTATTCTTGACACAAGACCATTCGAAGAATCCGCCAATATCACCGTCGACGATATCGCCAAGCGATTGATTGACAACGGTTTTCACGCCCCAACGATGAGCTGGCCAGTGGCCGGCACCCTGATGGTCGAACCAACCGAAAGCGAAACCAAAGCTGAACTTGACCGGTTTTGCGATGCAGTGATTTCCATCCGTGACGAAATTCGCGCCGTCGAATCCGGCGAAGCAGACGCAGAAAACAACCCTTTGAAACACGCGCCCCACACCGTCGAAGATCTGATTGGCGACTGGGACCGTCCCTATTCCCGCGAACAAGGCTGCTATCCGGCAGGCGCCTTCCGCGTCGACAAATACTGGCCCCCCGTCAACCGCGTCGACAACGCCTACGGAGACCGCCACCTGATCTGCACCTGCCCACCTCTGGAAGCCTATCAAGACGCAGCAGAGTAACGAACAATGATGCGCATCTCAGTTCCGCGCGTCCGCTTTCCCGAGAAGACCCTGCACAGCATTGACGGCGGCTGATCGGGCAAAGCGACCTGGTGGCGCTCATCCAAAAAGACCTTTGAAAATTTTCAAATATTTCCAGAGCGTTGCCATTGAAGGAGAATCAAATTGGCAATCTGTGGTTATCGAACTGGTCTGATCAAGGATGCGTCGCGTTCAAATTGGCAAAACGATGCAGAGCGTCCCATTGCATGGTCCGCGTGGTATCCAACAGAAGATGCCCAAAGTGTTGGACGAGCTTCGGAGCAGTTCTTTGAACTTGGTGAAGTGGTCTGGAATGCCGAACTAGTCACAAAGAAGAAATTGCCAGTCGTGTTGCTGTCGCATGGTACTGGCGGAACAGCAGATAGTATGGGTTGGCTTGCACGAGCCCTCGCCTGTGAAGGTTATTTGGTCTTAGGGACAAACCACCACGGCAACACTGGTTTGGAGCCTTACATCGCTGAGGGTTTCCTTTGTTGGTGGGAACGCGCCGCTGACCTTTCCGAATTGCTTTCATCGATTGGAACAACGAGGTTCTTTGCCAACAGACTGGATTTCGAACAAGTATCTGCAATCGGCTTTTCTCTTGGTGGGTATACAGTTCTGGCCTTGTCGGGCGCTCGGACTTCGTTGGATGAATTTGACGCTTGGAGAAGTGCCAACAATATCACGGTTGGCGGCCCGAAGGAGTTTCCAGATGCAGCCGATAGCATTCCAACCCTTCTGGAAACATCGGATGTATTTCGCCAATCGTGGGCTCGACACGGCGATGACTTCACGGATAGTCGGATCAAGTCCGTTGTGGCAATTGCTCCTGCTCCGACGGTCCGATCCTTTGTACCGCAATCTGTTTCTCAACTAACGACGCCGGTGACAATCCTCTCGGGCGGTGCCGATCAAGAAGCGCCATTCGAGCATTGTGCCGATTGGCTTATGGCCCAAAATGCTGGCTTTCGGCACCATAATCTAGGTAGCCACGTGGGACACTACACTTTCTTGGAATTCCCTTCCGACAAAACGCTCATTGGAAAGGTCGATATCTTTTCGGATCATGAGAAAGTCGACCGAGGCAAAGTACACGAGGAAGCCACAAAAATCATCACACACGCATTGGGCTAAACCGGCAACATCGAGATCGAACTAGACATTCGTAATTTGCAACATTCCCAGAAACCATTGATCCTACAAACTCGACCCCGTTTCCGGTCAGCCAAGGCCGCACAAATTGTTAATCCCACCGTTCGCACTTCTGTACAAAACGGATAAAGGCAATTCAAAAGCCTGTACGTTTTGCCACAAATAACAAAAACACCGGTCGCAGGCCTCACAGCTTCTTAACCCAGCGAACGCCTAAGCTGCGCGCTCTAATCCCGCCAAATCGTGGATTAAATCTAGGATGCCTTGCGTCCCAATTCCAGTCTTAAGACTTGTAAACACAAATGGCCGCCCTTCACGCATTCGCCGCGCATCGCGTTCCATTACCTCCAAAGATGCGCCAACATAAGGCGCAAGATCGGTCTTGTTGATCACAAGAATATCCGACCGCGTCAAAGCAGGCCCACCTTTCCTTGGGATTTCCTCTCCCGCAGCAACATCAATGACATAGATGGTCAGATCAGCGAGTTCCGGGCTAAAGGTGGCCGACAAATTATCACCACCGGACTCGATCAACACGACATCCAAATCCGGGTGCCGTGCGTTCAAATCAGCCACAGCAGCCAAGTTGATCGAGGCATCTTCCCGGATGGCCGTATGCGGGCAACCACCTGTTTCTACGCCAATAATTCGATCAGATGGTAAGATTTGCATCCGCGTCAAAGCCTCGGCGTCTTCCTGTGTATAGATGTCATTCGTAATCACACCGACCGAAAAATCCGCCGTCAACGCCTCCGACAATCTTGCGGTCAGCGTCGTTTTTCCGGCACCAACAGGCCCGCCAATTCCAATTCGGAGAGGTCCGTTCAGCTTTGTCATGATTGGAAAATCCTTTGTGGAACAGTCTCATGGTGCATCGCTGCAATATCTGAAAAGAAAGCAATTGAATGGATGTCAGACAACTCTGCCTCGACCGCATCTTCTGCCAATGCCAGACATTCAACATTCAAATTAGCCAACACTTTTTGCGCATTAGATTGCCCAAGCTTCATTAAACGCTGCGCTGCTGATACAAGGTTACTACAAAACCCATGAGTATAGATTGCAATTAAATCAATGGGTTTAATACCTGCTAATTGCCCCGCCAATCCCAAGGCAACTGGCATTTGAAGATCGGGCAACGCTAAATCCCAAATGTTTCGTGTAATCTTTGCAAAAGCGGCCCCTTGCCGCTCGGCCTCACGCAGTCGTTCTTTCGAAGCGGCGTAAGCTTTTGAGGTTTCATTCAATTCAGCGATTTCATTCGCGCGAGCCCTATGTGCAAGCGCTACAAAAATTGCATCGTTTCGAAGAGACCCATGTGTCAACAAAGCCCGAAGCCAGTCTTCTAATTCGGTTGTGTTCGACATCCAGCCTTCTGCAACAGCCGCCTCTAGCCCATGCGACCACGAAAAAGCGCCAATCGGATAGCTGGGAGAAAGCCATTGAATTAACGTCAGCAATTTTGCGTCAATGGTCATGGTGCGTTGAAGCCCCATGTTCATGCGAATGCGTCCGACCATGGCCGTAGGCGCCGCCTTCTGGCGTAAAGGGTTCGAAAATTTCGGTGACCACTGCACCCAGATGCCCAAGCATGTGTCCGATCACTTCGTCGCGCTGGATCAACAAACGCTCTTCATCAATTTGGCAAGGCGTGTGCCGATTGCCAATGTGCCACGCCAGTTGTGCAAGGTTGTCACCCGTCACCGCATAGAGATTTTCGGGTGCCGCTTGCACGGCAATGAACTGGCCATCTGCCGTCACTAAAGCGTCACCGTGGTTCAGTGACGTCGCTTGCGGCAGATCAACCAGAACAGAACGATTATCGTTCGTGTTCAATACCTTGCGACGAAAAAATCGATCATCATAGTTCAGATCACAGCGGCCAACGGCAACGCTCCAACCTCCGGCGGGTTCTATGGTTTGGCAAAGAAAGTCGGGCATCAGAACAAAAAGTACCTTTGAGCCATGGGGAGAACTTCTGCGGGTTGACAGGTGAGCAATTCGCCGTCCGCACGGACTTCGTATGTTTCGGGGTGCACATCGATTTCGGGGGTTGCGCCGTTCAGCTTCAGATCCTTCTTGCCGATGTCCCGCGTGTTGTTGACCGCCAACGTCGATTTGGCCAAACCTAACGTTTCGCCAATGTTTTCGGCCTGCGCCGCTTGCGACACGAAAACCACTGCTGCATGTTCGACCGCACGACCAAAGGCTCCGAACATGGGCCGCGAATAGACCGGCTGCGGTGTCGGGATCGACGCGTTAGGGTCGCCCATCTGTGCGCAAACAATTGAGCCGCCGATCAAAACCATCTCGGGCTTCACGCCAAAAAACGCAGGACTCCACAACACGAGGTCGGCGCGTTTGCCTTCCTCAATACTTCCGATTTCATGGCTCATGCCGTGGGCGATGGCCGGATTGATCGTGTATTTTGCGATGTACCGGCGAACGCGAAAATTGTCATTCTCGCCGGTTTCCTCGGCCAGACGCCCACGCTGTTTCTTCATCTTATCAGCGGTTTGCCATGTCCGGATCAGAACTTCACCGACACGCCCCATGGCTTGACTGTCAGAGGCGATGATCGAAAATGCGCCCATGTCATGCAGGATATCTTCGGCAGCAATCGTTTCGCGGCGAATGCGGCTTTCGGCAAAAGCGACGTCTTCGGGGATGGACTTGTCCAGATGGTGGCAGACCATCAGCATGTCCAAATGTTCCTCAACAGTGTTGACTGTGAAGGGCCGTGTCGGGTTGGTGGAACTTGGCAGCACATGATCTTCGCCGCAAATCTTGATGATGTCGGGCGCATGGCCGCCACCTGCACCTTCGGTGTGGAACGCGTGGATTGTACGGCCTCGCATGGCGGCTACGGTGTTTTCGACAAAGCCACTTTCGTTCAATGTGTCAGTGTGGATCATGACCTGCACGTCCATGGCATCGGCGACACTAAGGCAACAATCGATAGCGCCGGGCGTTGTGCCCCAATCTTCGTGCAGCTTCAGTGCGGCGGCTCCACCCTTTACCTGTTCTTCCAAAGCGGCGGGCAGCGAGGCGTTGCCCTTGCCCGCGAAGGCAAGGTTCATCGGAAAGGCGTCAGCAGCTTGCAGCATCCGTCCGATATGCCAAGGGCCGGGCGTGCAGGTGGTGGCCAGTGTGCCGTGCGCCGGGCCCGTGCCCCCGCCAAGCATGGTGGTTAGCCCAGAATGTAGAGCATCTTCAATCTGTTGCGGGCAGATGAAATGGATGTGACTGTCAAATCCACCTGCCGTCAGGATGCGTCCTTCGCCTGCAATCGCTTCGGTGCCGGGGCCAACGATGATATCGACGCCGGGCTGCGTATCTGGATTTCCGGCTTTACCAACTTTGTGGATGCGCCCGTCCTTCAAGCCAATGTCCGCTTTGTAGATGCCCGAATGGTCCACCACCAAGGCGTTGGTGATAACGGTATCGACAGCGCCGTCGGCGCGCGTTGTTTGGGATTGCCCCATGCCGTCGCGGATCACCTTGCCGCCACCGAACTTCACCTCTTCGCCGTAAGGTCCGGTGAGGTCGCGTTCGACTTCGATGATCAGGTCGGTGTCGGCAAGCCGAAGTTTATCGCCGGTGGTCGGGCCAAACATTGAGGCATAGTCGGAGCGGGAAATCGTTGCAGGCATCAGAGGTCACCCATCACGGCTTGGTTGAAACCAAAGATGCGGCGTGCACCCGAGATCGGGATCAGGTTCACTTCGCGACGTTGGCCGGGCTCGAAACGAACGGCGGTGCCCGCCGCAATGTCCAACCTTTGGCCATGCGACGCAGCCCGGTCGAAATCCAATGCCGCGTTTGCTTCGGCGAAATGATAGTGCGAGCCAACCTGTACGGGCCTGTCACCTGTATTGGCGACCATAAGAACGGTGACGTCAGCGCCTTCGTTCAGGGTCAGTGTACCATCAGCTGGGAAAAGTTCTCCGGGGATCATGGTGCTACCTCAACGGATTGGATTGTGAACGGTGACAAGCTTGGTGCCATCCGGGAAGGTCGCTTCGACCTGAACGTCGTGGATCATTTCGGGCACGCCTTCCATGCATTGATCGCGGGTGATGACCTGTGCGCCGGCTTGCATCATGTCCGCGACGGAGCGGCCATCGCGAGCACCTTCGACCACCGCATCCGTGATAAGCGCAATCGCTTCGGGATGATTCAACAAGACACCACGCGCCAACCGTTTGCGCGCCACATCGGCCGCCACGGCGATCAACAACTTATCCTTTTCCCTTGGGGTCAATTGCATCGGATCAAAGTCTCCAGGATTTGGGAAGTGTGCATTGGCTAAGCAGGTCTAAAACGGGCACAAGGCTTTTGCGCAGCTCGAAGCTGTCGGTTGCCAGAATGCGCAAGACAAGAACGTCGTTGCTCAAAAGACTGGCCCCAGCAGTTTGGGGCAGGTGCGCGCGAACGGGGTTTAGCTGAGCTTCGGCATCCGGTGCGACATAAACCAATGATGTCATTGCCTTTGCATCATGTGCCGTGGCCTTTGACGCGAGCTGAGCGCGGATTGCGCCGCTGAGCAACAGACTGTCCATATATAGCGGGATACCGTCACGACGAATTTCAATGCGATCCGAAAAATGCCCGGTTTCAACCGTTTCGCCCATGGCACTGCGCCCAAAGACAATAGGTTCTACCATTAAAAGCTTCGCTGATGGCGCAAGCTCGATCTTTAGCTGACGGTCCAATGCACAATGATCAAAGACGATCATTTCTTGAGGCAACCATTGAAGGCACGCACCGGGTTCAACCACTAGATCAGTACACACCTTGGCAGGCCGCCCTTCGGCGCGATAAGCGCGTTCAGCGGCTTGGGTTGTTAATGTAAGATGAGACGCTTGCCCTGCACAGGCCGTGACAGACAGCCGATCACCAGAAGTCAGACCGCCTGACGTGTTGATCATGATGGCTTCCAGACGTTTTTCCATCCGGGGAAACAACGCGCGCATGGCGCCGCTGCACCGAAGATCATCAAGGCAACTCAACCCGTCACGTACCTTGGAACGCACTTCAAGCGTGCCAATAGTGCGCGGCACCTCCGGCATCGCGGAAAGGGGCGTCGTCGCCCGGGCTTTGGCAGTCATTTGCAACGGCATGTGAATTCTTCGTTCGGCAGCTCAAAGCGTTTGTGCCCAACTGTCAGATGATCGCCAAGATTTCAGGCAGATTTAAACAGACGCCTCAGAGACTATGCCTGCAAATCGGGCAGGCATCGGTAGATATGCGTAGTTTTTAATCGAACGCCTTGAATGTGCCCACATTGCGGCGCGGACGCTTGAACTCACAGCACAGCTTGGCGTGACTGTCGCAGCCCCTCCCTGGCACAGCTTTCCTGGGAAGCCGGAGATCAGGCGGGGTGTGTGACGACCAAACGAATTGGACCTCGATCCGGTCGCCACACGGTTTGCAACAATAGTTGCGGAACCTTGCTATGACGTTGCGCCTTTGGGTGCAAATGCATGCTTGCAGTTCCGCTAGGAGATATGGATGACCATTCTTACGAAAACCCTCAAAGGCGCGGCTGCTTTGACGTTGACTGCTGGTGTCGCGTCGGCCGCCTGCGAAGACCCGATTAAGGTTGGCGTGCTGCACTCGCTGTCCGGCACAATGGCGATTTCCGAAACGACCTTGAAAGACACGATGCTGATGCTGATTGAACAGCAGAATTCAGCGGGCGGTGTGCTGGATTGCCAGATTGAAGCCGTGGTCGTTGATCCTGCGTCCGACTGGCCATTGTTCGCTGAAAAAGCGCGGGAGCTTTTGACAGTTCATGATGTCGACGTGATTTTCGGTAACTGGACGTCGGTGTCGCGGAAATCCGTGTTGCCGGTGATCGAAGAACTGAACGGTCTTCTGTTCTACCCTGTTCAGTATGAGGGTGAAGAAAGTTCAAAGAATGTCTTTTACACCGGTGCTGCGCCCAACCAGCAAGCGATCCCTGCAACGGATTACTTCTTGGAAGAGCTGGGCGTTGAAAAGTTTGCACTTCTGGGGACCGATTATGTCTATCCCCGCACAACGAACAACATTCTGGAATCCTACCTTAAGGATAAAGGCATCGCATCCGAAGATATCTTCGTGAATTACACACCTTTTGGCCATTCTGACTGGGCCACAATCGTCGCTGACGTTGTTGCACTTGGCGAAGACGGCAAGCAAGTCGGTGTCATTTCCACGATCAACGGTGACGCCAACATCGGCTTTTACAAAGAACTCGCGGCGGCGGGCATCAGTGCCGACGATATCCCGGTAGTTGCCTTCTCGGTTGGTGAAGAGGAACTCTCGGGTCTCGACACATCCAACCTTGTTGGCCACCTTGCGGCTTGGAACTATTTCCAAAGCGCCGAAAGCGAAGCCAATGACGGCTTCATCGAAGCATGGAAAGCCTTTGCTGGCGAAGAGCGTGTTACCAACGATCCAATGGAAGCCCATTACATTGGCTTCAACATGTGGGTGAACGCTGTAACCGCCGCTGGTACGACCGACGTGGATGCAGTGCGCACCGCGATGTATGGTCAGGAATTCCCAAACCTGACGGGCGGAACGGCTGTCATGCTGCCGAACCACCATCTTGCCAAGCCGGTTTTGATCGGCGAGATCACGGCAAAAGGTCAGTTCGACATCATCAGCCAGACATCGGAAGTTCCGGGCGACGCTTGGACAGATTTCCTGCCGGAATCGGCGGTTCTAAAGTCTGATTGGTTGGAGCTTGAGTGCGGTATGTACAACACCGAAACCAAGACCTGCGTCCAACTGACATCCAACTACTAAACCCAAAGTCGGCGCGGGGGGAAACTCCCGCGTCACTGCTGCCTGACAGGTCCCCAACATGTTTCGTCTGATTTTCGGTGTCCTTCTGGGCGTCTTTGCCACGTCCGCCGCGATTGCGCAGGACCTGCAAAGCATCCTTCAAACCCATCAGGAAGAAGTAACCAAACCTGGGCGGCGGTCTGTCGGCGTTGTGCTGGACGATCTGGTTGCGTCTGGATTGCCAGAGGCGGCGCCGTTTCTTGAGAAATGGCAGGACAAAGAAGTCTATCTGCGCGATACGGACGGGTTGTTCTTTTACCTCAGCGACGATGAAACCGAAATCGTCGATATTACCAGCGGTGTGGCTGTCGGCCCTGCGGATGATCTTACCCAAATAAAGCCAAACGGTGGTGTGCGCCGCTCAATTGGCACCGCCCTTGTGCAGTTCCAGCTGTCAGACCCTGACATCAACCGTCGTCGCGGCGCGATTGAGGCGATTGCCCGCGATATGCAAGCCAGTCAGTTAGAACCTTTGATGGCCTCAATCGACGGCGAAACAGATCCCAACCTAAAAGCAGTGAAAGAACGACTGGTAGGCATGATGCGCGCGTCCTTCGGAGAAACGGCTGAGGATCGCGTGGCGGCCATCGAAGGCATGGCGGGTGATTTATCTGTCGATGTGCGTGCCGTTCTGAATCAGATTCTGGCCACCAAACGCCACGTGGCGACAGAGCTTCCGGAAGATCAAAACATCGCGGCGGTTTTGCAGCCGGGCGCTGATCTTCCCATGGAAGATGCTTACGATATTCTGGTCGCCACCGAATTGGCGCAACCCCGCACCACTCAAGATCAGATCAAAGCGGCCTTGACCGCCAACATTATCGAAGGGCGCGTGGGCGGCAGAGCAATCGCATCGCTTGATACTTACGAAGCCCGCGCCACTGCCTATAGGGCGCTGGCCGCCGATGGAACAGTTGCGCCGCTGGTCGGCGACGATCAGGTGCAGGCAGTATTAGCTGAGCACGTGATCTTTGAAGTTTATGTCGAAAAAGACGTGACCATAACCGATGCCGCATTGGTCAGTCTTGAGGCCTTGCAAACCAGAATTGCGCTCAACCAGTCGGCGGATTTATTTTTGGACGGATTATCGCTCGCGTCGATCTATTTCTTGGCTGCCATCGGATTGGCCATCACCTTTGGCGTAATGGGGGTGATCAATATGGCCCACGGTGAATTCATAATGATGGGAGCCTATACCGGCTTTGTCGTCCAGCAATTCATCCCGAATTACACCGTTTCAATCATCGTTGCCTTGCCGCTTGCCTTCCTTATCACATTCGGCGCAGGCGTCTTGATGGAACGCACGGTCATCCGCCGTTTGTACCACCGTCCGCTTGAAACCCTGCTCGCGACTTTCGGAATTTCAATCGTCTTGCAGCAGTTGGCCAAGAATATTTTCGGCACCCAAGCCCGGCCCTTGACGTCGCCTGAGTGGTTAGATGGCGCTTTGGTTTTCAATGATATCGTCGCAATTTCTTACATCCGTATCGCGATCTTTGTGCTTGCTCTGATCTTTCTATGCTTGATCCTGTTTATTCTAAAGCGCACTCGGCTCGGGTTGGAAGTGCGTGCCGTCACCCAGAACCCTCGCATGGCGGCGTCGATGGGGATCAACCCGGATCAGATCAATATGATGACTTTCGGACTTGGTTCGGGCATCGCTGGGATCGCGGGTGTCGCCATCGGGCTTTATGCAAAAGTGACCTCGGAAATGGGCGCCGATTACATCGTGCAAAGTTTCATGACCGTGGTTGTCGGCGGCGTCGGCAATGTCTGGGGCACGCTTGCGGGCGCTGGAATGATCGGTGGGCTTCAAAAGGTAATTGAGTGGTTGAACCCGTCGAATACGCTGGCGGCGCAAACCTATATGATCCTGTTTATTATCCTCTTTATTCAATTCCGGCCCAAGGGCATCGTCGCCCTAAAAGGTCGCGCGGCAGGGGATTAGGGACATGGAACGCACCTTCGTCGCACGCAACCCATCGGTACTTTGGTTCCTTTTGGGATTGGCAGGCTTCACGGTTCTAATAACGATCTTGTCGGAAGCGACCGGTAGCGGCGTCATCTCAACCTCTTTCGTGAAAACGCTTGGAAAGACGTTGATGCTTTGCCTCGTTGCTATCGCGATGGATGTAGTCTGGGGGTATTGCGGCATTCTTTCGCTTGGGCATTTCGCCTTCTTCGGAATTGGCGGCTATGCGGTCGGCATGTGGTTGATGTATGCACGCACCAAGGAAATCGTGGTCGACAATCTGGCCAATGCCGTGATCCCCGCGACCGAGGCCGAGATCAACAACGCCATTGGCATCCAGATTTTCGGCGTTGTCGGATCTTCGGAATTTCCGGCGATCTGGGTATTTTCAGATAGCCTGTTTCTGCAATTGTTGGCCGTGGTTTTGGTGCCGGGACTACTGGCGCTGGTCTTCGGTTGGTTGGCATTTCGCAGCCGAGTAACGGGTGTCTACCTGTCGATCCTCACACAAGCTATGACATTGGCCTTGGCTTTGTATCTCTTCCAAAACGACAGCGGATTGCGTGGCAACAATGGTTTGTCAGGCCTGCAAAACATCCCCGGCTTAGGGCACTTGAGTCAGGCGCAAATATCAATCGGGTTCTTTTGGGCGTCGGCCTTGGCTTTGGGGGGCGGGTATCCTTTGTTCGCCTGGGTATTGGACGGCAAGATGGGAAGCGTCATCAAAGCGATACGTGATGACGAGGCGCGGGTCCGCTTCCTCGGCTATCACGTGGAAAGTTATAAGCTGTTTGTCTTTACGCTGACGGCCATGGTCGCTGGCATTGCGGGCGCGCTTTACTATCCACAAGCCGGTATTATCAACCCGGCCGAGATTGCACCGATCGCTTCGATCTACCTTGCGGTATGGGTCGCCATCGGCGGGCGTGGGCGGCTTTATGGCGCAGTCTTGGGGGCCGTGTTCGTTTCGCTCGCATCAAGTTGGTTCACCGGCGGCGGTGCACCGGATATCAATCTTGGTTTCTATGTCATCAGGTGGACGGATTGGTGGTTGGTCCTTTTGGGCCTGTCCTTCGTTGCGGTCACTCTGTTCTTTCCGGGCGGCATCGGCAGCCTATTCGACAAATTGGCCCGGAGAACATCATGAGTTCGCTTTTGGAAATGTCCGGCGTTTCAGTGTCGTTTGATGGATTCAAAGCAATAAATAACTTGTCGTTCCAAATCGCCGAACCCGAAATGCGTGCAGTTATCGGGCCAAACGGCGCCGGCAAGACAACGTTCATGGACATTGTAACCGGAAAGACGCGCCCCGATACCGGTCAGGTATTGTTTGGAGAAATGAACTTGTCGCTGGTCGGAATGTCGGAAAGTCAGATTTCGCGTGCCGGCATCGGACGGAAATTTCAGAAACCGACAGTATTCGAGGCGCAATCCGTGCGTGACAATCTGGCCATGGCATTGCGAAACCCACGCGGACCCTTTGACGTGCTAATTTTTCGTGGTTCACGCAAAGACGCAAATCGGATCGACGAGATCGCAGATCAAGTCGGGCTGGTCGACCAATTGAGCCGAACGTCCGGCGAACTTAGCCACGGACAGAAACAATGGCTGGAAATCGGAATGCTACTGGCACAAGACCCCCGACTTTTATTGGTTGATGAACCTGCCGCTGGAATGACGCCCGCCGAGCGCGAGAAGACGACTGACATATTGATCCAAGCTGCGACCACCCGATCGGTCGTCGTCGTGGAACACGATATGGAATTCGTGCGCCGCTTGAATTGCAAAGTGACGGTATTGAACGAAGGGTCGGTTCTGGCAGAAGGCACTTTGGACCATGTCACGAAAACACCCGAAGTCATTGATGTCTATTTGGGGCGGTGAACAATGCTCGATATTAAAAATTTAACGCTCCACTATGGTCATTCGAAAATTCTGAACGACGTGAGTTTTTCGGCCGAAACCGGCGCTGTCACATGCCTGATGGGAACAAATGGCGTCGGAAAAACAAGCTTGTTAAAGGCAGTATCGGGCACCCATCCGCGCTCGGGCGGTTCATTGCGAGTGAACGACACCGACGTTCCATTGAATGCAAAGGCCCATGCTCTAGCCAAACTTGGGGTTGGATATGTGCCGCAAGGTCGTGACGTTTTTCCTTTGCTCACCGTACAGGAGAATCTGGAAACGGGATTTGCCTGTCTGTCGAAAGCGGAGCATCGTGTGCGTGATGAGATCTTCGAACTTTTCCCTGTGCTAAAAGAAATGCAAGGGCGCCGCGGTGGAGATCTATCGGGGGGCCAACAGCAACAATTGGCAATCGGTCGTGCGCTTGTTGCCAAACCAAAACTGCTTCTGCTCGACGAACCAACAGAAGGAATTCAGCCGAACATCATTCAGCAAATTGGTCGCGTAATTTCTTACCTTCGTGATCAGGGTGACATTGCCATCCTTTTGGTCGAGCAGTATTTTGATTTCGCCTTTGACTTAGGTGATCACTTTGTGACGTTGACCCGCGGAACCGTCACACACAACGAACCGCGTGGTCGCACGGATCGAGAAAGCTTGCTATCTAAGGTTTCAGTTTGAAAAATGGCAAGCTGAAAAGGTCTGCCATTTTCATTTCATAAAAAGAATCATTCGAAGACGGATGAAATTTGGTCGACGCTGACGCCCTCTTTAATTTCGCGCAACCGAGCATAGATCAGAGCGATTGCAATGCCGCCAAGGCCTGTTCCAAAAGCACCCCCAAGTGAATTGATCGCCACGCTTGTTACAATGCCAATACCTGCCGCCGAGCCGAGAAAGCCGAATACGAAGCCAATTGCAGCAGCGACTAGACCGGAACAAATTGAAATAATGATCACGGCTCCAAGAATTGGCCAGCGGTACCCTTTCGTCAGCTCCCGACTACGCCCCATGCCACGGTACCCAATGCGCTCGATTACAATCGCTGGGGATGTCATTGAGAAAACTGCATAGATCCAAAGGCCTGGGATAATAAGTGCGACCGCGCCGACGACTGCCAGTATCCCAATAATTGTGCCCAACACAGCAATCGGAATGGCGGCAGCGAATGCAGGACGAATGTACTTTGTCGGAACGACATCGCGTCGCAGCTTGGAGTCGTAGGCCAGCTGTACAAGAAATGCCGTGGCCAATCCATAGACAACCAATTGAATGATAAGGTCCAGCGCGACGGCAGCATAATTGACATTGCCGCCAAGCGAGAACTCGGATTCATAATCCCCAAGCGCGTAATTCCAACCGCCAATCGAGCCTGAAACGACAATCCCAAGAAGTGTTGGGATAAATGCCAATATCATCACGAGAATGAAGTTCCTGAACAGAATTGAAAAACTGTCAGAAATGATCCCACCAACGCCGAGCGGCGCATCGTACGTTGCCGTTATTTGGTTTGCCATGATCGTACCTCGCTCGCAAAGTGTGACCCATATAGTATTGAGTGGAATGGCAGAAAATTGTTCTCTTCTGGGCATTCCGGGAAAATAAGTCCGGTTATTTCTGGTCGTTTGTAGTATTGTGGTGCTTGTCCTGTCGGCGATCACCGAACAGCTGGCGCTGTTCTAGATGAGCGCGTTGCGCATTATAGAAATCACTCAGAAACTGAATATAGTCGGTTTCCATAACGGCATCCGCATAGCTAATTTTGCCACGAATTTTTTCGACGATTGTCTTGATTGTGTTCTGGCGATTCCTATAGGCTTGAGGCGAAAGATGTCGCCTTTCCACAGAGCGCAACACGTCTTCCAACGTTTGCAACTCAAATATTCCATAGTGATCCAAGTGATGTGCGAGGAATGCAAAGTGCTTTTCACGGGAACGGTTGTCACTGGCCAGATCTGACAACAATACAGGCTCCGGCAAATGAATGACATGGGTTCCCGCAATCATGTCCCCCAGCCGCCTTCGGTGCCTGTCCAGAACTGGGACAAGCAAGACACAAACCACCCATCCCAGGGCTAACCATGAATAAACTGGGGTCGTTTGATCCAATGTAATAAGCAATGTTCCGGGTAGAAAAATTTCGGCTTCCTTCATAAGGTTACGAAGAACAATGGAATGGGTCGTCAATGTTCCGCCGTTATGAGACACAACTTTGATTTTCAAGAATCGTTTGCCAAGCGTTTGACCATACCAAGTTATTTCGGAAATCACGTAGTAAGGAATTCGAATTACAAAAAAAAGAAGCGCGCCGATCGCCATCAACGTATCTGGTTCAGTCGCGTCCAGCGCCCACAATAACACAACGAGAGCGACAGCGGTAATTGTCGTAATTATTATGTCCGTAATCTGAGCGCCAAGACGAACGCCAACGCCAGAAATGTTGAGGTTCAACGGTACGCCTTCCGGTGGGATTACCCGGTTCACGTCAATCGAATCGCGTGTTTTACGCCGGCGGAATATCATTTGGCCGTCCGCCCCGAAAGAGTGAACCAAAGTAACCAAAGAAAGCCAACGCCCCACCCGACGATATAGCGCGTGCCAGAGTCTTGTATGAGTTGCCTTGCAAATCCTTCAAGTGCCGCAGCGACGATCAACATCAATGCCGCGACCAAGGCCAACTTCACAGCGTCCCGGCCCGCATGCCGCAACGCCTCTGCCCGGCTTCGTTGTCCCGGAAATGGAACTGCAACACCCAGCATTAACCCGCCTCCACAAGCGATGCAGATCGCTGATAATTCCGTGACGCCGTGCACCGATAACCAGCCGCCCAAGTCGACGCCAAGGCCTCGATCAACGTGAAGCGCAAAAAAACCGCCTAATATCAGCCCATTGTAAAAGGTTAATAAAACAGCTGGAAAGCATAGGAATGCTCCCAATCCAAATACGAAGATCGCGATTCTGGTGTTGTGCGAAAACAAATAGGTTGCAAAGGCACCCAACCCACTGGCTTCCGGATCGTCATCATAGATCACCGATCTGAGAAATTCCGTCGAGGCGTCGGGGCCTCGGCCACCTGCCATTTCCGGCGGCATAAAAACGTAATACCAAGCGGCGTTCTCGAAATAGAGCAGGTATCCAACCAAAACACCCAATCCCATGCAAACAAACCCGGCCAAGATATAAAGGGCGGATCGCCGCATGGCTTGCGGCGCACTTGCGCGGAAGAAACGATTGAAAACACTTCCCACCCGTTCTTGTGGGGCGTAAACGCTAAGATACGCTCGTGCGGTCAAGGCTTCGAGATAATCAAGTAGCGCTTTGTCCAAAGAAATTTCGCGGGCGATCGCAAGCGACGTTGTGGCCTGACGGTAAAGTGCCGCAAGATCCCTTGCGGCAGCAAAACCCATGCGCTGAACCCCGGACTTTTCGGCGGTGGAAACCAGCGTTTCCAACCGTTTCCAATCTGCTTCACGTTCCTGTCGAAAGCGTGCCGAGCGCAAGACATCTGATTGTTCCATCAGATTAATTCCCGCGCTTTGATGTCGAGGTAAGTTGAGATGAGTTGCGATGTCATCGTACCGGGCTTCGCGTCAAGGACGGTAACCCCAAGACGAGCCAACCGTTCCAACACCAGTCTTCGTTCACTGATGGTCTGATTTGCCGCGACGAGCGTGGCGACACCAGACATGTCCTGCGGCGCGTTTTGAACCAGGTTTTCGACATCGGGGTCGCGGATCGTAACAAAGATCAAAAGATGGCGTTTCGCCAGAATGGCAATGTTCTCGACCAACAACTCGGCAGAGGTTGCATCCAGAAAATCAGTGAAAACGATGATCAAGCTGCGCTTTGGCGTTCGGGCATTCAGTTCGGTCATTGCAAGCGTATGGTTCGTTTCGCGGCCAACATATTCCAATCCAGCGCTCCAGCTGCGAAGCCGCGTAAAGGCACGGCGACCGGCCTCGGGGGCGGCAAACGTGCGTGGCTTCACATCATATGAGAAATGCCCAACCCGATCACCGCCGATAGCTGCCGCCCAGGCGACGGCCAGAGCCGCTGTAACGGCGTGATCAATTTTTGGTAGTCCCGCAATTTCTTCGCGCATCAGATATCCATTGTCCAACGCAATAATGACATGATGATTGCGTTCTGCGCGAAGCTCTTTTGCGACCAACGTTCTTTGCCTTGCGGACCGTTTCCAATCGATGCTTTTAACGTCCATTCCCTTTACGAACTCGCGAAGCTGGTGGAACTCAGCACCTTCACCAATTGCGCGGTTCGCCTTTGATCCAAATAGATTAGATTGTACGGTTGCTGTAATCTCACCCGATTGCACCATGCGAATATTTGGAACGACCCGTGTTTCAAGTTCAACTTTGGGATTAGGGACGAATTCGAACAGTCCAAACTTGGAACTCCACCTTAGCCATATGCGATCAAATCTCCAGTTCCCGCGTCGGTGCGCCACGCAAGATACTTTCGCCATCGCGCCGCGGTCTGTTTTCTTCTGGAACAAAATATCAGACGGTCCAGACAAACCTTTCGGCCAATCCAGACGGGCGGTTAGGCCGCCGATTTCTGGTGTAACATTGATCTCGATCTCGAACGTTTCACCAACAAAGACTTCGGGTGGTATTTGGCAGTTTACATGTCGTCGTGTGTGAAGGGACATTGCAAAGTCCAATATCGCGACAGCGCCCAAAACCAACCAAGGGGCGATGAGCGCACCGCGCAATGCGTCTCCCGCCAGCACCAAAAAGACTGACAAGACAAGCGCGGCCAAAGCGCCGTAGAGGAGTGTGTTGGACGGGCGGATCAGCGTGGAGCCTCAATCTGGTTTATAATGTTTTCAAGAACTTGAACGGAGTTTCTTCCTTCGATTTCGGCAGAAGGCCCCAAGACGATGCGATGACGAAGTGCCGGTGTGATGACGCGTTTGACGTCATCCGGGATCGCAAAGTCGCGCCCGCTTAACGCCGCGGAAGCACGTACCGCGCCCGCAATTGCATCCGCCGCTCGGGTCGAGGCCCCAAAGGCGATGTCATTGCTTTCGCGGGTCGCGCGCACCAGTCGAAGGATATAGGCCAAAATGTCATCCTTCAGAATAATTCCATTAATAAGAGCGCGGCTTTCCGACAGGGCCTCGGGCGTCAGAACTTTTGCAACACCCGTATTGTCGTGCCCGGCCTCCAACGGTTTGGCGGCGTGTTGTTGAAGGATTGCCATTTCCACATCTTTGGATGGAAACTCAATTACCAGCTTGAATAGAAATCTATCAAGTTGGGCTTCCGGCAATGGATAAGTTCCCTGTTGTTCAATCGGATTCTGCGTGGCGACTACGGTAAAGTCATCGCCTAAATCATGGTCCGCCCCGTCAAGGCTGACAACACGCTCATTCATAGCCTGCAAAAGAGCGGCTTGGGTTTTTGGCGGTGCGCGATTAATTTCGTCAGCCAAAAGAACCTGTGAGAAGACAGGGCCTTTGGTCAAAACAAAGTCATTGGTTTGAAAGTTGAAAATTGATGTCCCTAAAACATCACCCGGCATAAGATCCGGCGTGAATTGAATGCGTCCAAACTCAAGATTGAGAGCGGCAGCAAAGCTGCGTGCCAGCAACGTCTTTGCAGTACCGGGCGGACCTTCAAGTAGAACGTGTCCGCGGGAAAACAATGCAACCAGTAAGAGCTCTATCGCCTCTTCTTGACCAAGAATGGCCTTTCCAATTTCGGACTTCAGCGCGTCAGCCCGGTCGCGTAGGGTTTCAAGTGTCATGGGTTACCCGCTCCAATAGTAATTCCAGTTGATTGAAAAGATTGATTGCCTCCGCCGGTGGAATGCGGTCTGGCAATTGTTCAATTTTGGAAACGACAGATTCCAGTTCCGTCGCAAGTTTGGCGTCCCGGCGCATTACGAAACCGACGAAAGTGTCGGGTTGCGAAAAATGTCTAGCGTTTGCGGGGCCGAATAGAACTGCGGCCACGGTCGCGATACGTGCGGTCATATATTCCGCGACCAGAGCTCCGTCACAATCGGCCAGCCGCATAAGTCGTGCGCGCGCTTCTATCGCAAAGGCCTTGCTTGCTTCGAGTTGGGTGACCGGCGCGGGAATTGGCCCGAACCTAATTGCTGCACGCCAAAACGTCAGCGCCATCGCAAGAGCTGCCCCAATCCAAAGCGCCAGAAAAGGAGGTTCAAAGAACCGTAACAAGTCGTTCCATGTGCGTTCACGTTTGCTGGCGTCGTTGGCATCGCTGAACCAGTCATCAGGGCTATAGTCGATCAGCACGGTCTTATCTTGCGCGCGTGATGCAATGAAGTCGCGCGCAATCGTGGCATTTTGACCAAGACGCAAACCGTGATTGCTGAGAAGGTCGGGGTCGGACAGGATCAGCACGCGCTTTGTCTCGTCGCCCGCCAGCGGACAGTCGCCCAGAAGTATCGCCCCCTCGCGGCCGATAAGCGGTTTGCAACCATCGCCCTGAAACATCTGGACGGCATAGAGGCTCGCCTGACCAGTCATGCCGCGAGGCGCGCTAAATTCAGTGAACGGTGTCCTTGCATAGGTGATCCGTGCACCATCATCGCCAGTAAGCTTGCGCACAATTTCACTTGCCGCTGTCCGTTCGACCAGCAATACGGGATGACCCAAGCCTGTTAGGCGCATGCCGCTACGCCATTTTGGCAGGATCACAAGCGACGGCAGACGCTCGGCCTTGCGGATGATAGGCAACAGACGCAGATCGTATTCGTCCTGTTGCAACAACAGCTCTTCTTTGATTTTCGGGGCGACACGCATTGAAGAGAGATCGCTGTCGAAGATCGGGATGATCAACAATCCGAATTCGTCAGCGTTCAGTGGCCAACCGCCCGCGAAACTCTGGGTTTCAATGTGTTCAGAAACCAGCCAGGCATGTAACCCGTCGAACCCAGCCGGAGAGGATCGAAGCGCCTGTTTGCTTTGGCTCATGACGTAAAGAACGACCAACAAAGCCAAACCGGCGATGGCAAGCGTGATTGCGATATCTGCACGAAAAGCAGGGCGCTTGGCGAAGCTGAAGTCACTCATGACGTGGGCCCGGAAAAAAGCGGTCGGATGATGTCCACATGGAACTGAAATTCTTCTTCGGTCACGTCGCGGTCGCCGAATTGCACGCGTTCGCTGGCAAAAACCAAGTCGGTCAATGCGGATTTCAATCCAAATTCCACGGGCACCCGGCGCAATGCATCACGGGCCGTCCAGCTTCGTTGCAGCAGAACCCCGTCGGCTGTGACGGCGCAGGTCAATGCGCTTTGTGCTAATAGGATCAATGCTGTACGTCGATCTTTCAGGCACAAAATCTTGTCGAGGGTGGTTGGTTCCATCTCTCCGAACATATGATTTCTGGCACCGGTCCGACGAATACGCTCTACATTTTCGGCGTCACTTCGAAACGACACACTCATGGTTCCGCCGTATCGGGCGAACAGGAAGATGATGCCAACCAAGATCAACCCTGCGATCACCGCCACGTTAACGTCGATCTCACCGTCGGCGGTGTCTTGGTCTGGTTCAGGCTCTTCTCGCGTTTCGAGTTTTGGAGGCGGCGCTGTCGGGTCAAAGTAGACCACATCAGTGTTGATCCGGCGTGTCGGAATGGCGCGAAGATAGGCCTCGCCCGAAGCTTCGATCTGGCTCGGTGTCGCAACAGCTTCTTGCGCATGGCTTGCGGTCGACAAGATGCTCAGAGCGATCCAAAGGAATAAGTAAAATAAATGACGCATTAACGAATTGATATTGGCTGAGATTCCGCCGTGCAATTCCCTGGAATGTCTGAGGCCTTGAATGAAGCCGAGCGTGGCAGGTTTGTCTCAGCCGGTATCGTTGACAATCATGGTTTCACACCGCAACCGATCAAACTTGCGACCGGGATCGACAAGCACTACACAAGCACGGTTTCCAACCGAACCAAATTAGATTGACCGCGTCGCGATGATCTTTTTGAACTGCCAAATGGGCCCATGACATGTTGACTGAAAAAATGACTGCGTCCAAGACAGTTTATGACCTTTTTATTATCGGTGGCGGCATCAATGGCTGCGGGATTGCCCGCGATGCTGTTGGTCGTGGTCTAAGCGTCGGCTTGGCCGAGATGAACGATCTGGGGTCGGCAACGTCGTCAGCATCAACCAAACTGTTTCACGGGGGCCTGCGTTACCTTGAATATTTCGAACTGCGGCTGGTGCGCGAAGCTTTGATTGAACGCGAAATCCTTCTGAAGGCAATGCCGCACATTTCGTGGCCCATGCGTTTTGTGTTGCCGTATCACAAAGACATGCGGTTCGAAGGCGGTACGCCAACGGCAAAATTGTTGTCTACGGTCATGCCTTGGATGAAAGGGCGGCGGCCCGGCTGGCTGATCCGTTTGGGTCTGTTTATGTACGACCATCTTGGGGGTCGGAAGATCCTTCCTGCGACATCGACTGTTGATCTGTCTCGCGATCCTGTCGGTGATGTTTTGGATGACCGGTTTCGCAAGGCCTTTGAGTATTCAGATTGCTGGGTACAAGATGCGCGGCTTGTCGTTTTGAACGCCCGCGATGCCCAAAATCGCGGCGCGGATATCATGGTACGCACCCGCGTTGTTTCCGCAGAACGCAAGGAAGACGTTTGGGATATTCTGTTGGACGAAAACGGGATTGAGCGCCGCGTTTCCGCGCGGATGATTGTCAATGCGGCGGGGCCCTGGGTGGGGGATGTGATCCGCAACAAAGTCCGTTCGAACAGCCGCGAAGACGTGCGTTTGGTCCGGGGCAGTCACATTGTAACCAAGCGGCTTTATGATCACGACAAGTGCTATTTCTTCCAAGGCACCGACGGACGGATCATCTTTGCGATCCCGTACGAGGAAGATTTCACGTTGATCGGCACCACAGATCAGGATCACGACGACCCAGATAGCCCGCCCGTTTGCACACCCGAAGAGCGTGATTATCTTATTGATTTCGCTTCAGGATATTTCAAGGCACCGCTGACAGTGGACGACGTCGTTTGGACGTATTCTGGCGTTCGCCCGCTTTACGATGATGGTGCTGCATCAGCATCGGCCGCCACGCGGGATTATGTGCTGACCGTCGACGATACCGGCGGTGCACCCATGCTCAACGTGTTTGGCGGCAAGATCACGTCGTATAGAAAACTTGCACAATCGGCCTTCAAAAAGATCGCGCCATATTTTGATAGTGATGCAGAAGATTGGACTGCCGATAAGCCATTGCCCGGTGGTGATTTTCCGGTCAACGGCGTTGCTGATCTCGAGGCGTCATTGCAAAGAACTTATCCTTTTCTGACCGACTACTGGACCCGGCGCTTGGTGCGTACCTATGGCACGCTTACCCGTGAAGTTTTGGGCGATGCAAAAGCGGCAGACGGATTGGGTGAAGATTTTGGTGCTACGATTACAGCCCAGGAATTGGACTGGGCGATTGCCAATGAATGGGTTCGATCAGCCGAGGATTTCGTCTGGCGTCGCACCAAGCTTGGCCTCAGGCTAACGCCGGACCAGATCGCAAGGGTTGAGGCTTACATTCATGGCGTTGTCACAGCCGACGCTTAGATGTAGCGGCTGACTTCAATCGGCTTGCCGCCCGAGCCCCATATATCCTCGCCCGGCTCGCTTGTAACCAAGGTGATGCCGCGTCACAATCCGCCCAACACAAAGGAGCTCCCATGGACAAGGTTAGATATGCAATCGTTGGTGCTGGATGGATCAGCCAGGAAGCTTTTATGCCATCCGTTGCGCAAACCGACACCGCCGAGATGACGGCGATTGTCACAGGCAACAGCGATGTGGCGGCGAAATTGGCCGAGTTCTATGGGATCGAACACACCTGCGGTTACGATGGCTATGACGCGCTGTTGGCGTCCGACCTGATCGACGCCGTTTACATTGCGCTGCCAAATTCGATGCATGCCGATTTCGCAATCCGCGCGATGAATGCCGGCAAACACGCCATGGTCGAAAAACCATTGGCCATCACGGCTGCCGAGTGCGAAGCAATGATCGCCGCCGCAAATGCCAACAACGTTTACATGATGACGGCATACCGCCTGCATTGCGAAGCGACGACCATCGAGTTGTTGGAACGCATACGGGCAGGTGAGATCGGAGAGGCCAAGCACTTTTCGTCGGTGTTTGGGTTTCAGACACCGGAAACAAACCATCGTCTTGGGCGCGAACACTGGGGCGGGCCTTTGCAGGACATCGGCATTTATTGCCTGAACGCGGCGCGCAACATCTTTGAAGACGAGCCGATTGAGGCGCAAGCGGTTCGGGTTCATGGCAACGGCGACAAACGATTTTCGGAAGTCGAAGGCTCAATCGCCGTAACGCTGCGGTTCCCGCGTGACAGGCTGGCGCAATTCACGGTCAGCTTCGAAATCGGCGATATCGACAGTTTTCACGTTCTTGGCAGCGAAGGCGTGATCGAAGTCGAAAAAAGTTACGACTTCCGCACCACGCCTGAGATCAGCATCGTGAAGGGCGGAAAAAAGCAACGGCTGCCCGTTCAAGACAGCGACCAGTTCGGCGGTCAGCTGGCATATTTTACGGATTGCATCTTGACCAACACACCACCGTCGTCCGACGGGGGCGAAGGCATGGCTGACGTTATTGCCATGCACGCAATCGAGAAAGCTGCCGAGACGGGGCAAGCACAACCCATCAGCGCGCCTGCACCAGACAAACGTCCGGGGACAGACAACAAACGCATCATCCCAAGAACGGATCGGCGGTTGGTCTTTTAGTAAGCACCTGCGTTGCTGTCTTTGCCGACCGTTCCAGATAAAGTACGGAACTTTTCGACAGTTACGCCAGCGGCTGTGGCAAGAAAACGAACGTCGTTCTGAATGGTCACCATATCAAAGCCCCATTCGATGCCGCGCACCGCGTACTCGGGGCTACCACAATGAAGCGTTGCGTGGATACCAGCGGCCTTTGCAGCAAGGGCAATACATTGTTGGATCTCGATCATTTCGGGCTCTTCGCGATCAAAGCCGGGCGCAAGTCGTCCGTTTGTGACCCCAAGCGTCAAATCCGCCGGACCCACGTAAAGGCCGTCCAACCCTTCTGTCGCAGCAATTGCCTCAAGGTTTTTCACGCCGTCGGCGGTTTCGATCATCGCGAAGGCGAGGATCTCATCGTTGGCAGAAGCAGTCGTGTATCCACCCTCCGCGAAAGCGGCGCGGGTCGGCCCGAAACTGCGTTGGCCATGGGGCGGATAACGCAAGTAACTCACGAATTCAGCGGCTTCCGCCGCAGTGTTGATCATGGGGCAAATGATACCCATAGCGCCCGCATCCAAGTATTTCATGATGATGCCAGGTTCGCGCCACGGCACGCGGGCCAAAAGTGTTTTCCCTGAAGCGCGCATTGACTGGAACATCGGCAGGGCGTGGGAATAGTCCAGCGCACCGTGTTGACCATCGATGGTGATTGAATCGAAGCCTTGAGCTGCCATAATTTCAGCAGTGAACGGGCTTCCGATGGAACACCAGCCGTTCAAAACCGGTTCGCCGCGAGCCCAGATATCTTTAAGTGCATTTTTCATGATTGTTCCCTCAAACCACCAGCATCGTGTTTGAGGATAGCATGGCAGCCGAAGAAGATCGCTTCAATCGATCCGCGCCGATCACTGGCGTCTTGTTTTGTCCTTGGTCGGATCAGCCTTTCGACAATCCGTTCACCAAGGTTGCAATCATCAGGCTAATCGCACCGATCATTGCATAGAGGGCAAAGCCTTCACCTGCTCCAAGATCGCGAAGCATGCTGAAGTAAAACGCACCGAGCATTGCCGTAGGCATGCTGAACATCATTGCACCTAGTGCCATAGTTCTCGTCCCAGGGGGCTCTCCCCCAATTTGTCTTTTGCTAACCAAAAGCTAGCACTTGCATTGGTGACTCAAACTAAACAGTTGTCAACTATTGGTTACAATTGTGTTAAGAAGTTCTACGTCCCGCTGACGCCAAGCTGCCGAGCGGGGTGTCGCGGATAGCGCGCAACAGTTCAATAAAGCCCTTTGCCTGGTGTTCAGACGTCTTTTTTCCCTTTTCTGCCGAGGCCAAATGGGCTTCGCCAACGGTTCCGTCAGGGTTCAAGTCAGGCGAGATCCAGCCATAGGAAATCGGCCCAATCGGCGGAATGACGGCTTGTTCTGCGGTTGACGCGAAGTCAACGGCCTTGCTCATATCCACGGTTTCGGGCCGAAAATGCAGCATCAGCGACGTTTCCCTATCGCCGCCGTGAATACCGAATCTCACTTCGCGGTCAGAATACAGACCATCCGGCGAGCCGAAATTGCCCCACTGACACTTTACAGCAAGCATTCCTGCTTCGACCCGAAGCTCGCGCGCAAGGATTGATATCAGATCCAGATTGCCGCCGTGGCTGTTCACGATCGCGATTTTGCGCAAGCCAGCGCGCGCCACGGATAAGCCTATCTCGCGCCAAGCCCGTAACGCTGTTTCTGCCGTTAGCGTCAGCGTTCCCCGCGCATGCAGATGTTCGTTCGACTTGCCCACGGATTGTACGGGAAGAATGCGGATATCCAGATCGTCAGGGCATTGGCGGCGCAATTCGTCAAGCATGCCTTCGGCAATCATCGTATCGACACCAACAGGAAGATGGGGGCCGTGTTGTTCAATCGCTGCCGTGGGAAGAATGGCGATCACTTTCTCAGGGTCCAGCCCTTCGAATTCGGTTGTCCGGTAATCGGCCCAGTTTAAGCGTCGTGTCATTCAAGTGGCCTTCTCGGCATAGGTCGCATCAAGACGCATCTTCAGGTACTCTGCGCCGGTGACGGGGGGATATTTGGCTGCTCCCGTACCCGGCAAAGCCTTGATCAAGGCATCCGGATTTGGATCAAGGAAGAACGCAAGCGAACGTCGCACGTTTCTTGGCACCTGAACGCGGTGTGGCGTTGAAACATAAATATCGTTGGACCAACGCATCAGGCAATCGGCGATATTGACCACAAAGGCGCCGGGCACCATCGGCACATCGATCCAGTCACCGTCCCGAATTTTCAGTTGTAAGCCGGGTTCGCCATCGCTCATCAGAATGGTGATAGAACCGTAATCCGTATGCTCGCCTGCCCCAATTCCATCTTTTGACGGATCGCCAGCCGGGTATCTAAGCATTCGAAGCGTCGCCAAAGGTTCATCCAGAAAGGACGTGAAATAGGTCTCGTCCAACCCCAAATCCAAGGCGAAGGCCCGGTGCAAATCGATCCCCAATCGGTGGACCGCGGCAAAGTATTCCAAAGTGGTCTCGCGGAACCCGTTCAGATCGGGCCATTGGTTGGTGCCACGAAACGGATCAGAGATCCGCGGATCGTCAGCAGGCAATTCCAGCCCGATGTTGAATGCTTCTTTTCGGTCCACTTGATCCGGCTGGCTATCGTCCAGATTTTCCGAGCCATGCGCCGTCCAACCCCGGTTGTTCCCTTGGTTATGAATGTCGAGCGGAGCTTTCTGTGCCACCGGCAAGTTAAAGAATTGGTCTGCTGCGGCGAAGGTTTTGGTAATCAACCCCTGCGGAACGTCATGCCCCGTAACCAAGAAAAATCCGGTCTTGCGACAGGCCTGGCCCAGATCACGGACAAAGCCATCGCGATCATCACCAGAAGTAAACCGGGACCAATCGAGCATGGGAACTTCATATGTCATGTCAGCAAGCGATCCATTTTTTTCGCCACGCGGTCAAGGTGCTGATGCCGCGAGGCATCGGTGGAACTGTCCATAAGATAGTGCGCGGCAAAAGCGGTTTTGCGGTTCTTGGCGCATAAAAACCCAACACCCCGCATAAGCGTTCGTTTCCCCGGCGCACCGATAATTTGGGTAAGCCACCACGATGCGCCGCATGTGGTAAAAACGCCAAGACGCGTTATGTGCTGCAATCCCGGGCGGATCGTCTTGTTGGCGTCATCCGGCATCAGGAAAGCGACGTCGGGAATGAATACACGGTCAAGCCAGCCCTTCAAAACCGCGGGCAGGCCATACCACCATGTCGGATAGACAAAGATCAGCGTATCGCACCACGTTAGATTAGCAACGTCCTCGGCAACTGTCGCGCGATTGGACGGCGTGTCGAGATAAGCGTCGAAGTCTTTGGAGGATAGGCGTGGATCAAAACCTCTCGCGTAAAGGTCGCACAGGCGGACATCGGCGTTTTGGTTGGTCAATTTTCGGATCACTGTGTCGCGGACAGCCGCCGTAAAGCTGGCTTCGTTGGGGTGGCAGTAGACCACCAGCGCCTTCATCAAAGGCTCCGCATGTCGCGTTCGACTTTGGCTAGAAAAGCGGTGCGTTGCTCCAGCGTGACCCGGTTCATGTCATACAATGCCGAATAACGCATGGTCTGAGGTTGCATCACGAAACGGACTGAGCGGGTGAAATGTTTGCGCGGCGGGTCGCCCGCGATGAAAGCACGCATCCGGGTGCCGCCATATGTCGTGACAGCGGCAAGCTTTTTGATGTGGGTCATGTTGGGGCGAACTTTGCCGTCGACCAATTTGAATGACACGCCGGGCAAAAAGACACGGTCAAAGAAGCCTTTCAGAATTGCAGGGTATCCGAAATTCCAGACAGGGAAGGAAAAGATCAAAGCATCCGCCGCGCGAAGCCGTTCGACGTAATCGCGCACGGGTTCGATGTTAGCGGGTTCTTCGTGATAGTTGCGGCGTTCCTCTTCCGTCATAACCGGTTGGAACCTTTCCGCGTTCAAATCGCAATCATCGACGTCCCAATCGCGATCTTTCAGCGCACTTATGATCTTGCCATGCAACGCTGCACCGAAGCTTTCCGGGCAGGGATGGGCAAAGATCACCATTGCCTTCATTCGGCTGCCTGCAACTTGGGATAAGCGTACATCTGATCGAAGCTCCAGTTCGGGTCATCCCAAGCGATCATCTTGCCTGGGTTCAACAACCCCTTTGGGTCGGCTTCTTGTTTGAAACGCAGTTGGCGGTCGTCCACGGTTTGGCGTCCACCTTCTTCCAGGGTGTAGCGATGCGGGTTGAAAACCATTGCACCGGCATCTTCGTGCATCTTCACGATCTCGTCCAAACGTTCTTCCGTCGTGAACTTGACCAAGCTCAACCCCGCAAACATGACCTTGCCATTTTCGCGCAGCACTTCGAGGTGTTGCAGGACTTCGGGCGACAATTCACTTTGCATCTTGGCGATCAGCTCTTTGTGCTGAGGATAGCCATAGCGCACCTGCAAATAGGTGATCGATGGATCAACTTTCAAAGCGCGCAGCGTTGTGTGGTTCCAGCCGTATTCAAAGACGGGTCCGGGGCTGCGATCCCATGTGAGATCGTCGTTGCGATAGATCAGCTTGGCTTCGGGGCGGCGGCCCAGAAATGTCATGAAGCCGTCCATGGACTGCGGCGCGATCATCAAACCGACAAGGTTGGTGTTCGCCTCGACATATGGGGCCACGCGCTGAAAGTAGTCTTTGGCAATTGGCGCTTCGAAAACCGTACCAAGTTTCATCAGAATGCCGTCTTGATTGGCAAGATCTTCGGCAAAGGCGACAGCTTCGGCAAAAACCTCCGTGGCGACGAACATTTCAATCCAATCATAGGCGGGTGCCAGCGGCATTTCGATCTCGGTGATGATGCCATTCGTCCCATAGGCATGGCTGACGCGGGCCAATTCTTCGCCGCGGAATTCAAGAACGCGCGGCTCCTCCTCCATCGTAACAACGCGCAGACGGATGATGTTTCCAAGATCGCGCAGGCTTCCCCAGGTACAAGACCCGACACCGCCCGAACCACCGGCGATAAAGCCGCCAATCGTGGCCGTCGCCCAGGTCGAGGAGAACATGCGGATTTCCTGTCCCGAATGATCTTTGCAGGCCGCATCCAGATCTTTCAGCAGAACACCGGGTTCTGTGATCACGCGACCAGGGTGGATTTCACGCACCCGATCCATGTGGCGCAAATGCATGACGCACCCACCGGCAAGCGGCATCGCCTGACCATAGTTGCCTGTGCCTGCGCCGCGCGTGGTAACGGGGCAGTCGTGGGCATAACAGGTCTTCAGGACTTCGATAATTTCAGCTTCGGTTCTGGGGGACACAACAAAATCGGCGACAACATGGTCCAACCGATCTTTCAAGACCGGCGAATACCAAAAGAAATCGCGGCTTTTTGCTTTGATCGCAGCCTCGGACTGATCGATCTCCAAATGCGACAGGGCGGATTTTGCGGCGGCGACGTTGGCTTTCATCAAGACTTCTCCATCAGGTGATCCAACTCAGAATAGTCGGGCAGTGTTGTGTCGATAGCCTCGCCGCCTCGAAACACCATGCGGTCCGATTGCGGGCGCGCGAAGAGTTCGGTCCAAGTGCGGGCTTTGAAAACAATGAAATCCGCAGGCGCGCCGGTCTCGAAGCAAGGGGGTTTGAAGCCACAGGCTTTTGCCGGGTTGCCCAGAAATGTATTTGGCCAATCGGCACGGCTGTGATCCAGATGACCGATACGTGTCGCCTGGCGCATCACTTCCAGCATGTCGAGATCGCCATAAGCATAAAACGGATCACGGGTGTTGTCGCTGGCAAAGCTGACGTTGATCCCGCGTGCAACCATCTCGTGAACCAGCGTTATGCCACGGTTGCGCGGTGTTCTGTTGGCGTGGCGATCTTGCAGGTAAAGGTTGCACATGGGCAGGCTGACGATGTTAATTCCGGCCTTCGCGACAAGATCAAGCGTGTCCATCGCGCGTGCATCGTCCTGGGTAGACAAGGAACAGCAGTGGCCGACAGTGACGGGCCGATCCCACCGGGATTCCAAAACGGTTTCAGCAATCAGGCGCAGGGTTTCCGAACTGGCATCCATGGTTTCGTCGGCATGAAAATCGACGTCGAGCTCGCGGTCACCCGCAAGATGGAAGAAATCGTTCAGGCGCGTTTTGATGTCGGGCACAGGGTACGTGACGATGCCAAGCACGCCACCAGCTCCCGCAACGATATCGGCTGTGTCAGCATAGTCCTCACGGACATTTTCAAAGCTGTCGCAGCCAACAAGGCTTGAGGCCTGAAGGTCGATCCGGCCCTCCCAGTCGCGGCGTATTTCGGCGAAAACGGGCCAGGAAATTTCGTCCTGCGGCACAAGACTGTCGATATGTGTACGGATCGCAGCGGTTCCATGGGCATAAGCGCACTTGAGCGAAAATTCCATTCGGGTGCGCACATCTGCCGCGCTCCAATTGGCTGTGCGGTCTTTTGAAACGGTGCCGAGCGCGCCCATGAAAGACCCATCCGGGTTCGAGGCGCGGGGCCAGATGTGACCTTTGTCGAGATGTGTGTGCATATCAACAAAGCACGGCAGAACGATGGCGCGATCCATTTCAATATCGGTGCCGCCGCGGTCTGCGAAGCGGTCGCCGTCAACGGTCAGGTTGGTGACAACCAGATCATCATCTTTGCCCACCAGACAGCCCGGAACCGTAACATTGCGAAGCCGCCAAAGGCCGTTTTCACCAAGTGGCTTCATCCTTCACGCTTCAGTGCACTTTCGTGCCATTTGCGCAGCAACAGGTGGCTGATCAGTGATGTGACGGCGAAGATAGCAACGCCCATGGCCGAGATCAGGATGAGTGCGGCGTAAAGCCGTCCAAAGTTAAACCGATAGCTGGCCTCCAGCAGGGTTGAGGCAAGGCCGAGCCCCGTGCCTGCGCGACCGATGACGAATTCGGCGACCACGGCACCGATGAGGGCAAGGCCCCCGGCAATACGTAAACCGCCCAGAAAAAACGGCAATGCAGAGGGTGCTGAAAGGTATCGGAGCCGTTGCCAGCGGGACGCGCCATAAATGGTGAACAAGTCTTGCAGGTTATGGTCGGCAGACTTCAATCCGATGGTTGTGTTTGAAAGGATTGGAAAAAATGCAACAATCCAAGCGCACAGAAGTGCAGCGACAAAGGCGCTGTCGACATAGATCTGCAAAAGCGGTGCGATGGCGACAACCGGGGTGACCTGAAGGATAACGGCATAGGGAAAGAAGCTCATTTCCGCCCATTTTGATTGGGTGAAAGCAACGGCCAAAGCCACACCGCCAAGGATTGCAAAGATCAGCGCAAGGAGTGTCAGGCGTAAGGTCGTCAGCAGTGCAGGCCACAGAATGCCCCAGTCGTCGAAGACAGATTGGCCGACCAAAAGCGGTCCGGGCAGAACATAATGGGGTACATTGTTTAGCGTCACGTAAAGGTGCCATGCCAAAAGTGTCATCGCCATCACAAGGCTGGGCAGTATCCATCTGGCGATCCGATGGATCTTGTCACGCCGCGCGCGCGCAGCTTCTTCGACGTCGATCACCGGTGCGTCTGGATTGGCTTCAGGTACGGTTTCGGTCACGGTCATGATCGCGACCCCTTAATGAAATTCAACCGGTGCGAACGGCACATTGGTGTTGATTGACCCCAAATGCGGTCAAGTCTTTGAAAACGCGAAAAAACCAACGTCGGTATCACGTCGGTATCACGTCGGTATTGCGTCGGTGCAATCATGCCGCTTCCCCAATTGCTTCGCCCAATGCATCTGATGTCGCGCGCGTGTGGGCGGCGTATTCGGCGGAGGTGCGGAAGGCTTCGCTTCGGGGGTAAGGTGTGTCGACTTCCAGCTCATGGATAACCCGGCCCGGTCGGGCGGCCATGACGATGATGCGATCCGACAGAAACACGCTTTCGAACACCGAGTGGGTCACGAAAATCACGGTGCAGCCGATGGCGGCTTTCAATTCCAGCAGATCGTTGTTCAGCTTGAAGCGGGTGATTTCATCCAAGGCTGCAAAGGGTTCGTCCATCAGGATCAGGCGCGGTTTGGTGACCATGGCGCGCGCAATGGCCACTCGCATTTTCATGCCGCCGGAAAGTTCACGGGGGTAGGCGTCGCGGAAATTCTCAAGCCCGACCAGCTTCAGCACTTCGTAAATCTCGGTCTTGACGTCGTCAAATCCGGTGCCGCGCAGACGGAAGGGCAACCACACGTTTTGTGCGACGGTGGCCCAAGGCATGAGGGTTGGTTCTTGAAAAACAATGCCCAGATCATCTTTACCTTTGCCGCCCTGCCATTCGATGCGCCCACGGGTTGGGTGTGACAGGCCCGCGATCAGGCGAAGGGCCGTCGATTTGCCACAACCTGACGGGCCAAGTAGAGATAGGAAATCGCCTTCGTTCACGTTCAAGGACATGTCCCGCAAGGCTGTGATGTCGCCAGCGAATGTCTTTTCGATGTGATTCATGGACAAAAGCGGCGCGCGCTGGCCAAGGGGCAGTGTCATGGACGTCTCCGGGAGGGGTAGGCCGAGCGCGAGGCTCGGCCCATATATCTGGCCTATTTCAGATCCAGGCCGACGCCGTTGCCGACGAATTGGGTCGTATAGGTGCCTTTGTAGTCGATGCCACCGTCCACGACGCCAGCTTCCACCATTTTGGCATAGAAATCATCGACGGTTTTGTCGGTGATCACGCCGATCCCAAGCGTTTCTGCGTCGCCGCTGTCAACAATGCCCCAAGCCTTCAGCTTGTCGATGGCAAAGGCGATCTTGTCGGCTGTCATTTCAGGGTTGGCTTCCTGAATAGCAGCGTTTGCAGCGGCGTTGTCGTTATAAAGATAGTTGTACCAGCCTTTGATCGAGCCTTCGACAAAGCACTGTACCTGTTCGGGGCGGGTGTCGATCGTTTCCCGCATGGTTTCGATCGTTGTGGCGTAACTTGAATACCCCGCATCGGCGATCAAAAAGACATTGGGATCAAAGCCGCCTTCTTTCTTGATGAGGTAGGGTTCCGACGACAGGTAACCCTGCATGCCGGTTTTCTTGTCGGCAAGGAAAGGCGCCGGGTTAAACGTATAGGGCTTGCGCTGTTCGGCGGTGAACCCGTGTGCGTTGATCATCCACTGGTAGTAGGACTGAAAGCCGTTGTCGCCGATCAGAAGTGTGTCGAGGCTTTTGAGATCTTCCCAGCTTTCGGCTTCGCCCGGATGTGCCACGATAACTTGTGGGTGCTTTTGGAAAATGGCCGCCACGTTGACGACGGGAATGTTTTCCTGGGCTGCTGAAAACGCTTGCAACAGATCACCACCCATGTGGAAATCGATCCGTCCCGCCAGCATCAGAGCCCGATTGTTGACCTGCGGACCACCCGGCAGGATGGTGACGTCAAGACCGCATTCGGCATAGGTGCCGTCCGCGACAGATTGATAAAAGCCACCATGTTCGGCCTGAGCGACCCAGTTTGTGCCGAAACTAACCTTTGTCAGGTGGCCATCGGCGAGTGCTGTACCCGCGATTAGTGACATCGCGGCAGCTGCTGTCAGAGTTTTTTGAAACATTGATACCTCCAGGTTTATTCAGTTTTGCCTATGAGGATTGAGGTCAGGGTGCCAGATGCCCCCGAAACCCACTGCTCGCCCCCCAAGGTGATTGCCTAAAGATTAGTCGGTGTTTCGTGATTCGCACAGGGATGCAGCGGCATTCGTTTGCAAAAAATCGCGATGTCGCGCACGAAAGAGGGTGACGGATTGGCAAAAGGGGCTTTTGATGCGGGAATTGACACCAAAGACGATTGCACCGCCCCTTGCGGCTTATACCCATGGGGTGGAGGTGCCGAAAGGTGCGCGGCTGGTGTTTACATCCGGGCAGTTGGCTGTGGATTTAACGGGCACGACCCCGGAGAGTGTTCGGGCGCAATCGGACCTTTGCTTTTCAAACATTGCTGCAATTTTGGGCGCAGCAGGCGCTGGGCCGGGGGATGTGGTTCGGATCAATGCCTTTGTGACCGACCGTGCCTATATGGCGGATTACATGGCCGCGCGTGATGCGTGGTTGGTGGGGGTTGAACGATTGCCAGCCTCGACGTTGATGATCGTTGGCGGGTTTACGCGGGCCGAGTTTAAGGTCGAGATCGAAGTTGTCGCTGCGGTGTTTGATCAAGGATGAGCGATGCCGGGACGGTTATTTCTTGAACGCCCTTTGGATGAGCTGTGCGGTTTGCTCGACGCGTCCAGTGATTTGGGTGATGAGCCCCCAAGACGCAACATCTCGCCCGGAGAGCAAATCATCGTATGTACAAAAGCGCGTCGTTTCGAGCGTATGCGATGGGGGATTATTCCCGTTGGCCGGGTGAATGCGCGCGGACGGCCGGTGATGGAAACCATCATCAACGCGCGATCCGAGACCGTCTTTGACAAGACCGCGTTCGACGGTGTGGCCCGCGCGATTGTGCCAGCGGATGGCTGGTATGAATGGACGGGAAAGACCCGGAAAAAGCAGGCGTGGCGGATCAAAGAAGCTTTGGGTGCGCCGCTGTTTTTCGCAGCAATCACGGACGTTTGGATCGCGCCGGGTGGGCGCGAGGTTGCACAAGTCGCGACGGTGACTTGCGCGCCTTCAAACGATGTGCGGGATGTGCATCACCGAATGGGTGTTTTGCTGGATATCGCAGACATCGGAAACTGGCTGGATGGCGATGAAGCGGTTGCGCGTGCTTTGATGCGCCCCTTTCCGGATGGACGGCTGGTTGTTGAGACCGCCGATGACGTTGACTGGTTCGGTCCCTGATCACTTGTATTGCGCCGCAGAAAGTCATATGCTGCAACGCAGCGAAAGGGGGCGACTATGGCTGGAAAGATCATCACCGTCGCACAGCAAAAGGGCGGCGCAGGGAAAACGACCATCGTGGCCAATCTGGCTGTTGCATTGGCAAAGGCCGGCAAGACGGTCTCACTTTTGGATACGGACCCACAAGGATCGCTTGGGCGATGGTATATGACCCGTCGTGAAGCGGGTGATCCGGGGTTTGACTTTTCGACCGCGAGCGCCTGGGGCGTGAGTTATGAATGCGACAAGCTGCGGAAAACGGCGGATTTTGTTCTGATCGACACTCCCCCGAAGATCGATAGCGATCTGAAACCTGCGATCCGGGAAAGCGATCTGGTGATTGTGCCCGTTTCGGCCAGCCCCGTTGATGTGTGGGCGACCGAAGGCGTGTTGGATATGGCAAACCGTGAGGGCGCAGATGTTTTGGTCGTTCTGAACCGCACCAAGACGGGAACGCGTGTGGCCGAAGACGTTGACAAGGCGCTAAAAGATCTTGGCGTCACCCCGGCAAAAACCACAATTGGCCACCGTGTCGCCTTTCCCGAGACCATGGGTATCGGAAAAGCTGCGATTGAACGCGGCAAAGGGGTATGGGTCGACGAGGTCGAGGCATTAATGCGCGAAGTACTGACGAAACTAAAGCGTTAGAGTTTTCCGGCGCGTCGGATGGTTGGCGAAGCGGCCGCTTCGCTGGCGGGTTCGGACAGCGCAAAGCTTATGCCTCGGAACAGGATTGAATTCGGCTCTGTATAAGCAACGACGTTTTCGGTCCATTCCTGCGAGAACGCCACTTTGAATACGCTTGGCATCGCGTGAACCAAATTGTGCATGCACAAGATCACGATTGCGATCCCGACGGATTGCGCGGCCTTAAATTCTGGACCGCTGAACCGCATCATACCAAACAATGCAAAAGAACAGGCGGCGGCGATGCAACCGTCGATCATCATTGTTATGTCTGCATCTTCGCCAGCCAACGAACCACCCAACAGTTGAAACCGGACATAACGCGAAATGAGGACCGCCAGCATTCCAACGAGAGCGGCACCCACAATTGCAGCGGGATATTTGAAGTTTTCTTTCCAATCGGGAATGACAGGGACGTCGACCTTGTTCGCGTCTATCGGTGCACGCGCATCCGCAACCCGGTTTAGCCGAGCCTGAAAATCCCCATTCGGGGTGGCAGATGGGGGGCTACTCATGAACCGTCTCCTGAAACTTTATGTGTGCACTTATCAACGAGATAACGGCAAATTCAGGGCGAAAACGTTCGGAGTTCTTGGTTTATCCAAAACCCAAGGATTGTTTTAAGAGTGACCCGCCGCACGACGTTTCAGCATGGCCTCGCGAATTGCAATGAAACTTGCGGCCAATATAATAAGCGTGCCGCCGAAAATAACCCAAAAATCAATGCCTTCACCGAAGAGTAATACGCCCACCAACACCGACCAAACCAATTGAAGAAATGTGATGGGTTGGGTCACATTGACGGGCGCGGCAGCAAAGGCGCGGGTCATGGAGTAATGACCAGCGGTGGCCAAAACGGCGACCAAAAACATCCAGGCGGTTTCTTCAAGTGTTGGCCATTGCCAGACCCAAAGAGCCATCGGCAACAGCCCGATGGTTACAGTGACCGACAACATGGCCACCACAACCGAGGCGGGCAGTTCATCGGCCATACGTTTGGCCATCAGATAGCCGATCGCAAAGGAAATGGCTGTAAAGATCATCGCGACATGGCCGTCGGAAATTTCGCGCAATCCGGGCCGCAGGATGATCAAGGCACCAACAAAGGCGACCCCGATGGCGATAAAACGTGCTGCTGCAACCCGTTCACCCAAAACAAGCGCGGCAGCAAGCGTAATATAAATCGGGGTCATGTAATTCATCGCCGTCACCTCGGCGATGGTGATGCGCGTCATGGCAAAGAACCAAAGGACAACGCCAAAGCTGTGGATGAATCCCCGCAATGCAAACAGGCGGAACTGGCGTTTTGAGATGTTGAATTGACGAATGTTGAAAAGAATTGGGATGAAAAATATGAGGCCCAGCACATAGCGAAGAAAAGCGGACATGGCTGCTGGCAGGTCTGATGCGCCTTGTTTAACGGCCGCCGTTACAGCCACGAAGAACAGGCCGGTCAAAACCATCCACAAAATGCCTGCAACAGGGGATTGTGCGTGGTCCGAATTTGGTGAGGGCAGGGCGTCGACCATGACCTTCTATGGGGGTTTGCCCGGTGCGGCTCAAGGCAAGATCAGCGAAAGCGCGATCGTCCACATGAGAATCGCAACGGCAAAATCGAGGATGCGCCAGGACAACGGCCGGGCAAAGAACGGTTGAAGATAGGCCGCGCCATAGCCCAGCACCATAAAGAACACGAAAGACGCCAAAACAGCGCCCGCCCCGAATAGCCAGCGCTCGGGACCGTATTGCGCAGCGATGGCACCCAACAGAACCACGGTATCCAGATAGACGTGAGGATTGAGCCAGGTCAGCGCAAGACACGTCAAAACGGCGGCCTTGGCCGACATTTCGCCAGATCCGTCAGCCTCAAGCCCGCCTGTGCCAAAGAAGGCGCGCTTCATGCTCAGCGCGCCGTAAACGGCCAGAAAAAGAGCACCACCCCAACGGGTGATTGGTTCGAACATTGGCAAAGCTTCGGTAAGCGCACCGAAACCACCGACGCCCACCATGATCAGAATGGCGTCGGACAAGATACAGGTCATCGCCACCTTGCCGACGTGGCTTTTGCGTATGCCCTGCCGCAAAACAAAGGCATTCTGAGCCCCAATCGCCGCTATCAGCGACAGGCCAACGGCGAAGCCGGCTAAAATTGTTGTCATCCGTGAATTGGCCTTGCTGTTACATCAGAAATCACTCTGGCGACCGGGCAAAATAGGCGGGTAACCGAGATTCGAGCAAGATCCATATTGCTGGGTAATCTGTGAAAATGGGCCGCAGACAAATAAGCAGCGGTAATGTGTAGTATCCTCATGGTTGTACACTGCCACAAAATTCGGGGAATTCAAGTGGTGAGATCATCACCCAGTCGTCAAAGAACTATTTTTTTCGTCAGGCATTTCTTTCTTATCTTTCATAGCCTTCTCCTTTTCCAAATAAGACTTGGGGGGTAAAACCTGCGTCTTCCGGCATTTTGTCAGTCATGCGTCTTGACTGTGATGCAACGTGAAAAGAGAATTTTGACCATTGGCCACATCGTAACGGTCGCATAAGTTGTAGCTTATGTTGGAAGATATGACTTTGATCGATTGGCTGGGGGTTCTGGGGTCGATCTTTATCGCAGGCGCTTACCTTGCGGTTTCGCGGGGATGGGTTGACCCGGAGCGACCGGCCTTCAATCTTTTGAACCTTTTTGGGGCGGGATTGATCCTGTGGTCGCTTTGGTTCCGGCCAAACGCAGGTGCGATTCTGATTGAGGTGCTTTGGATATGTATCGCTGTGGCGGCCTTGGCCCGATGGGCGCATCGGCGTGGCGAAACCCCGAAATGAGCTGCCAAAAACAAAAAGGCGCAGCAGATGCCGCGCCTTCCCAATGTCGTGACTCGCTGATGATTAGATTAGATCAGAGCGAGGCTCTCGGCGCTTTCGCGACCGTCACGACCTGCTGCCAGCTCATAGCTAACCTTCTGGTCGTCGGCGAGGCCTTGCAGGCCTGAACGCTCAACAGCGGAAATATGAACAAATACGTCCTTGCCGCCTTCGTCAGGTGCAATAAAGCCGAAGCCTTTTGTGGTGTTAAACCATTTCACGGTGCCAGTAGCCATTTCCGTGGTCTCCTAATTTGTGCCGTTCGCGGAATGCAACGACCCGGCTAGAGCGTCTGAAGTACGAGACTGGGCCGGTTAGGGACAGTAGATCGATCAGAGGGTAGCGGTGTGGGATCTAGTGCCTTGATAATGGTTTGGCAAGGTTTGATCGATTCTTACTGCTTTTGAATTGGGCACAAAGGCCAATCCTTGCCATAGTTTAGCATCCTAAACTGACGCTATGTCAGTGGTGTTGCGCAAGGATTCTGCATCCTTTCGCCGGTTTTTCCCATTAGCGCCATGGTAATCTGATGTTTAGCTTTCCCTTAGACACAACAACAGGGGTTAAACATGTCAGTTGCACGCATTACGGAAATTATCGCGTCTTCAAAGAAAAGCTTTGATGATGCTGTGGAAGAAGGCGTGAAACGCGCTTCGGCAACTTTGAAGAATGTGGAGGCGGCTTGGGTCAAGGACCAGAAAGTCGTCGTCAAGAACGGAAAGATCGCTGAGTACCGGGTGGTGCTTAAAGTGACCTTTATTCTGGAATGAGTTTTTTAGTGAAATTGGTAACGAGTGACCGACGCCGCGCTGGGAGCCGTTGGCGTTCCTGGTGGCGGCGTGGGGTGTAGGGCTTTGTTATGACACCGAAAAACACGGAATCAAACTCTGTCTCTTTCCGAGTCTTCAAACGACGCGGGCAAATGTGGTCGCGGGTTGCCGGGGCCGTTCAAGACCTGTCTGAACAGGCAAAACAACGATCAGGCCCGCCGAAAACCGCGAATTCACCGTCAAAACCATCCGACGATCAGGGGTCGCCCAAGGCGCGATCCTAGCGGGCCAAAACGCCTGCGGTGCCACGTCTGTATGACGTCGGTATCGCGTCGGTATCACGTCGGTGCCCCCGAACGGTGGATTTGCGCGGGCTTAACCAAATAACGGCAGGCTTCAGCCCATGCCGATTACCTCACGCAGAACAGGTGCAAAAACCAAACGCATCGCACGCGAACGTCTGTATCGCTTGTTGTGGGATCAGGCGCTGGAAAGCGATGATCTGTTTTTGGATCGCGCCCGCCGTATGGTGCCGGATGCCTGGCACATGCTTGAGATGGACGTGGATGTCTCCGAGCCGAAAGAAAAGGTGACGCTTTATCTGGATCGCTCGGTCGCAAAGACGTTCAAGGCGATGGGCCATGGGTATCAGGCACGGATCAACCGGATTTTGGCGACTTGGGTGCAGATGCAGATCGCCGAGGTGAACGCGCTTGAGATGGGATATATTGAGGCACTTGAAGCGACGCGGGGGCAGCGCGATGCCGAACCGCCCGAAGATATGCGCGACCGCCGGACCGAGGCCTTGGAAGAACACTGGGCTTATCTGCAAGGCGTTCTGGATCAGGAACAGCGGGGATGAAAACCGGGGCGCGAAGGACTATATAGTGGTCAGGGAAAGGAGGGGTTTCATGGATATGTCACAACTCACAAGCCTGTTCGGCTGGATGCTGGTGATCAATGTGGGCATCTATGCTTTGGCCGCTGTCTTCATCATCTTTGCCCGCGATTTTGCAGCCAATCTGGAAGCGCGGATCACGGGCGTGCCTGCCGAGAAATGGCCGGAGATTTTCGTCGGTTATCTCAGCCAGTACAAGATCGCGATTTTGATGCTGAACTTTGCGCCGTATCTGGCGTTGCGGATTGTGGCTTAGAGACGCGCCCGACCCTGGGCTGGCGTGGTTTTTGCGCAGCCCTACTTTTTCCCAAATAGAAACGAATTATAAACACCAACGTAGTTGACTAAAGTTATGCACAGGGCTAAATTTAGATATCCTCCTAAGGAGCGCTCAATGAGTAGCAACCCATTTCGACCCGGTGCCGGGCATCCTCCACCGCACCTTGCTGGACGAGTAGCCGAAAAGGCTGACTTCGATAAGTTACTTGATCAGGACGTCATTTTGAAGAACGCGGTCCTTACCGGATTACGAGGCGTTGGAAAAACTGTTCTCCTTGGTGAATTCAAGCCGATGGCAACCGCCAAAGATTGGGGTTGGGTTGGATCTGATCTTTCCGAGACAGTAAGCGTAAGTGAAGAGAATCTCGCAGTCAGAATACTAACAGATTTGGCAATTCTAACTTCAGCCGTTGTCGTGAAGAAAAGTGATCGCCAATTACCAGGCTTCAACGCTGGTATTGAAAATAATGATGTAACATTGAACTACAATACGCTTAACGCTGTTTACCAAAACACTCCCGGACTCGTTCTTGATAAGCTAAAGACTGTTTTGAGATTTGTCGCTCAAAATATTCCGTCAGACATGCGATTAATTTTTGCGTATGATGAGTCTCAAAACTTGTCGGATAATGCAGCAAAGGAGGAGTATCCACTGTCAGTTTTGTTGGATGTTTTCCAAGCAATACAAAGGGAAAATATTCCGTTCATGTTAGTACTTGCAGGATTGCCTACTTTGTTTCCAAAACTAGTAGAAGCAAGAACTTATGCCGAAAGGATGTTTACTATCCTATTTCTGGATTCTCTAAATGAGCCTGAAAGTAGGGAAGCCATTGAAATTCCGTTAAATAATAGCCCTAACCCGATCAAACCAACTGAGGAATCGATATCTTCAGTTTGTAGAATCTCTGGTGGGTATCCGTACTTCATTCAATTTATTTGTCGAGAGGCATACGACATATGGGAAGTCGATCCTGCGAGATCTATTCCTATGCAGGAACTTATCCAAAAACTAGACACTGATTTCTTTGCCGGGCGATGGTCTCGCGCATCTGATCGCCAGCGTGAATTGATGTTTGTCATATCCGAGCTTTCCAATTCTCACTCGGAGTTTTCGGTGCAGGAAATTGTTGATCAAAGCTGCATGTGGATTAAACCGTTCAGTAACAGTCATGTAAATCAAATGCTTTCCACTTTAGGCGAAAAAGGTTTGATCTATAAAAACCGCTACGGAAAGTATTCCTTTGCGGTTCCAATGTTGGGAGATTTTATTTCGCGTCAGCCGAAACCAGAAGAACTGAGGAAACCCGTGATTACCTCGTGAATTTCTTGTGTTTTAGACGTTTGGGTTCAGCGGCATCGGTTCCTAACCGTTTCTTCTTGTCTTCTTCGTAGTCCTCGAAGTTGCCTTCGAACCATTCGACGTGGGCGTCTCCTTCGAAGGCCAGGATGTGCGTGCAGAGGCGGTCGAGGAAAAAGCGGTCGTGGGAGATGATCACGGCGCAGCCGGCGAAGTTTTCGATGGCGTCTTCGAGGGCCCTCAGGGTTTCGACGTCGAGGTCGTTGGTGGGTTCATCGAGGAGGAGGACGTTGCCGCCCGCTTTCAGGAGTTTTGCCAGGTGGACGCGGTTGCGTTCGCCGCCCGACAGGCTGCCGACTTTTTTCTGTTGGTCGCCACCTTTGAAGTTGAAGGCCGAGCAATAGGCGCGGGAGTTCATCTGGGCATCGCCCAATTGGATGATTTCTCCTCCGCTTGAGATTTCTTCCCAGACCGTGGCGTCGCCGGTCAGCGCGTCGCGGGATTGGTCGACGTAGGACAGATCGACCGTGTCACCGTATGAGATTTCGCCGCCGTCGGGTTTTTCCTGCCCCGTCAACATGCGGAACAGGGTGGATTTACCCGCACCGTTCGGGCCGATGACGCCGACGATGCCGCCGGGGGGAAGGGAGAAGCTGAGGTCTTCGATCAAAAGCTTGTCGCCCATGGCTTTTTGGAGGTTCTCAACCTCGATCACCTTTTGGCCCAGACGCGGGCCGTTGGGGATGATGATCTGGGCGCGCGAGAGTTTTTCGCGTTCGGACTGGTTGGCGAGATCTTCATAGGCGTTGATCCGGGCCTTTTGTTTGGCCTGTCGGGCTTTGGCGCCCTGGCGGATCCAGTCGAGTTCGCGTTCCAGCGTTTTCTGCTTGGTTTTGTCTTCTTTGGCTTCTTTTTCGAGGCGTTTGGCTTTTTGTTCGAGCCATGCGGAGTAGTTGCCTTCGTATGGGATGCCGCGGCCCCGGTCGAGTTCGAGGATCCAGCCGGTGATGTCATCGAGGAAGTAGCGGTCGTGGGTGACGATCAGGATGGTGCCTTTGTAGTCGATCAGGTGCTGTTGCAGCCAAGCGATGGTTTCGGCGTCGAGGTGGTTGGTCGGTTCATCCAAGAGCAGCATGTCGGGGGCTTCGAGCAGCAGTTTGCACAGCGCGACGCGGCGGCTTTCACCACCCGACAGGGTTTCGACAGCGGCCTCATCGGGGGGGCAGCGGAGGGCTTCCATGGCGACGTCGATCTGGGCGTCGAGATCCCAGAGGTTGTTCGCGTCGATTTCATCCTGAAGGGCGGCCATTTCATCGGCGGTTTCGTCGGAATAGTTCATGGCGAGTTCGTTGTATTTGTCGAGCTTGGCCTTTTTCTCGGCGACGCCCAGCATGATGTTGTCGCGCACGTTCAGGGTTTCATCGAGCTGGGGTTCTTGTGGGAGGTAACCGACTTTGGCCCCTTCTGCGGCCCAGGCTTCGCCGGTGAAGTCCTTGTCCATCCCGGCCATGATCTTCATCAAAGTGGATTTACCCGCGCCGTTGACGCCGACCACGCCGATCTTTACGCCGGGCAGGAAGGACAGGCGGATGTTTTCAAAGCACTTCTTGCCACCGGGGTATGTCTTGGACACGCCGTCCATGTGGTAGACGTATTGATAGGCAGCCATGACACATCCTTTGAAACGTTTGATCGGCTTGTGAGATAGCCAATTGGAAGTGCAAGGGCAATCGACTTGGGGTAACAAGCGATCATGTGGATGCCGAATTTCAGAGAGTTTCAGGCGCTGATGGATTTGCGGCGTGTGGTGGGGCACTTTCGGGCGCCCGCTTTGGAGGGGATTGCCGCTGGGGATCGTGCCGTATTGGCAGAACTGGAGCCGTTTGGGCGCGCGCAAGATTTCGAAGCGTTGAGTGATCGGAGCCGTGATGCGCTTTGGATTGCGGCGATGAACCTGGAGGATGGTCGGGCCGCGGCTTTGGCGGCGGTGGCCGTTTTACTGATTGATGCCTTGGAAAGCGGCACGCTGGATAAGGATTTATTGTGGATATGGGAGGCGGGTGAGCCGGTTTTCCGTACTGTCTTGCCAGAGGTGCGCGCCGGGTTGGTTAATGGGTTTCGGCATTTACGCCATTTGGAATGGGAAGGCCGAAGCGTCCGGCCAAAGGTGGCGGATTTCTTGACACGGGGGTTGGGTGAGGTGGAGGCGCTGTTGATCCCTGTCGCAAGGTCAATGACCGCTGATGCCATAGAAGCGGTGTCACATGCTGACTACGGCGATGAGGCCCGACGCCACAAAGAAGCGCTTGAAGAGGTGTTGGCCAGCGAGACCTTGGCATTTCCTAAGGATGACCCGACCTTTCCTCGTGAGGTGGTGAGTTTGGTCAGCCATGTTCCGGGCGACTTTGGGCATGTGCCTTGTCTGGCGTTGGTTGTTTTGGACTCCATGCGGAATTCGGACGTTCGTGACAGTTCGGAATTCCGCTATGAAAAGCAGTGGGCCGATATTCGTGGCATGCCGGAGCAGGTTTCGGGGCCATTGTTCGCCGGATTCCGTTATCTCTATGAAAGCGTTGAGTATTGGGAGCCAGGACTTCAGGCGGCAAAAAAAGGGGATGTTTCGATCCCTTGGATTGGGCGTTAGTTGGGGCTCTGCCCCCTTGGCCCAAGGGCCAATTCCCCCGAAGTATTTTGGACAGAAGAAGCACAATTTTATTTAAAGTGTTGGGATTAGAGCCACGGCACCCGCGCCCATGTGCCGCCCAAGGGGCGTAGGGTGGCGCCGGTGCCGCGTTTGAAGTGGGCGAGGCCTTTGGCGTTTTCGAAGTCGATTGTGCCAAGGTCGATGCGTTCGATGGACTGGCGGGACAACACATCGGCGGCGTGCATGAGGATCGCATGGTGTGAGGCGCGGGCGCGTCCCAAGGGGCCGGTCCAGCCCAAATGGTAAGTAGCGACTTTGCCGTGCAGCAAGAACAGCATGGCGGCGATGGGTTCGCCTTTTTCGTAGGCTGTGTAGACGCAGGTGTTGCCGGGGTTTTCGGCGTCAAAGGCGGTTAGGAATGTTTGCGGCAGGTTACGGAAGCCTTTGGATTTTTGTTGTTTCAGATCGGCGTCCAGAAGCCAGCGGTGACGTCTTGGGCGGAAGGTCTCTTTTTGGATGGTTTGGGGGTGTTTTAGGCCGCGGCGGAGCCCGTTGCGCCATTTGCCTTTCAGGCGTTTCATGCGATCGTCGGGGGTGCCAAGGATTGACCATTCCGCCACGTGGCGCGGTGCAATGATCTGGCGATAGCCTGCGGTTTTGAAGGTGGTTTCATCGCCGCCGTTGCTGTTGATCAGGTGCAGGCCTGAGCGTCTTAGGGCGTCGGTTTCAGGTTTGCCGGGGGTATTGTGCCAGATTGGGCCACGGGATGCGAAGCGCAGGCCGAATCGGATGATCGTTTGCACGGGTTCCGAGCCCGGAAGATCAATCGCGCGGGTTTTTGCGCCAAGCTGGCGCACGGCGGCGGCGAAGCTCGGGTGCTGTTGCAGGGGGAGTTGGCGCGCGGTTTGCATGGGAATTGCATGCGCCTCGAAGTCTGAATTCAGGGTTAACGAGAGTTTGACCCGTGCGGGTGCTTGACGTTGCCGTCGTGGGGCGGTCTGATTGATCCATGCCCAGTTTTGACACCAAAGCCATCGAGAAGATCCACCGTGATCTTCATACCCATCTGCCCTCGGACCCGGCGTTGCGCGTGAAGGCGCTTGAAAGTCTGGTCGTTGAGAAGGGCCTTGTTGCGCAGGAAAGCATCGACAATTGGATTGAGCTTTATGCCGAGCGTATTGGCCCCAAGCGCGGGGCGGAAGTCATCGCGCGGGCCTGGACGGAGCCTGAATACCATGCGCGTCTGATGGAGGATGCGGGGCAGGCGGTGAAGGATTTCGGGTATGAGGGGCATGCGACGGAGCATACCAAGGCGGTGCAGAACACGGCCGATACGCACAATCTGGTCGTGTGTACCTTGTGTTCCTGCTATCCGTTTTCGCTGCTTGGCATGTCGCCGATCTGGTATCGGTCAGCCGCCTATCGCGCGCGGGCTGTAAAGGAACCGCGGGCGGTATTGGCGGAATTTGGTGTTGAGCTGGGTGCGGATGTGAAAGTGCGGGTTTGGGATTCGACGGCCGAGCTTAGGTATCTTGTGATCCCCGAGCGCCCGGCCGGTACCGAAGGATGGAGCGCGGACCAACTGGCGGCCATCATTACACGCGACAGTATGATCGGCACCGCGCGCGATCTTGCTTTGGAGCCGAGCTGATGGATGGCCCGCAGGATCTGGGTGGCAAGGAGAGCTTTGGGCCCATCGAGGTGGATAGCCCGGAATATCGCGATGATTGGGAACGGCGTCAGTGGGCCTTGACCAAACTGGTGACGACGCCGGGCGTTACGATCGATTGGTTTCGTCATGCTTTGGAAACCATGCCGCCAGCCGTTTATCTGTCGGTGCCGTACTTCCAGAAGTGGAATGCGAACAACATGGCGTTGGGTATTGATGCGGGTGCATACACCTTGGCGGAGTGTGTGAGTGGCAAGGCGGCTGTTCGGGGCGCGTCGCCGCCGGTGGTGTCTGTGGATGAGTGTGAGGCGATGCAGCGGGCGCTGAGTGTGGATTTCAGCCGGGAGATCGACGCGCAACCTGCGTTTCAGTTGGGTGATCCGGTGGTGACCGATGCGCGGCCTTCGGCGGGCCATACGCGGTTGCCAAGTTATGCGCGCGGCGCGCGTGGCAAGGTGATTGCGCATCACGGTGCGCATGTTTTTGCAGATACCGGGGCGCGGGGCGATCATAGGGCGGAACATCTTTACACCGTTGAATTTCGCGCGGGCGATCTGTGGTCGGATGCCGAAGCGGCCGAGGACGTCGTGTGTTTGGATCTTTGGGAGCCTTATCTTGCAAGCGCCTGATGATCCGCTTGCGCCCTTGGGTCACGCCTTTGTGGAACCCTGGCATGCCCAGGTTTTGGCGAGTGCGCAGGCTTTGATCCGCGCGGGCCATGTGACGGCGACCCAATGGGCAGATGCGCTTGGGGCGGCTTTGACGGAGGCGACCGAGGCGGGGAAAGCGGATAGCGAGGACACATATTACAAGGCGGCACTTGTGGCGCTGGAAACAGTGGTGCCGCTGGAGCGGGATGAGTTGGATGCCCGAAAGGGGGATTGGGAAGAGGCCTATCGGCGCACGCCGCATGGCTCGCCCGTCGTTCTTTAGGGCGTCAAACGCCGGATTTCTGGGATGGGGCGATTGACAGTCCGACCCGTTGGGCCAAGAAACGGGGTATGATCAGACCAGCCCCAACCCCCCGCTATTCGCCCGCCGATTCACGTTATGAGAAGATGGCGTATCGCCGTTGTGGCCGCTCAGGCCTGCGACTGCCCGCGATCAGCCTTGGGTTATGGCACAACTTTGGCGGCGACACGCCTCATGAATTGAAGCGCGATCTGTGCCGGTCGGCGTTTGATCATGGGATCACGCATTTCGATCTGGCGAACAATTACGGCCCACCTCCGGGATCTGCGGAGGAAGCATTTGGCGAGATACTGGCGACGGATTTTGCCGGTTATCGCGATGAGTTGGTGATTTCATCCAAGGCCGGATATTTGATGTGGCCGGGGCCTTATGGCGAATTCGGCGCCCGGAAGTATGTGATTGCGTCTTGCGACCAGTCGCTGAAACGGATGGGTCTGGATTACGTCGATATTTTCTATTCGCATCGGTTTGATCCCGACACGCCATTGGAAGAAACCATGGGCGCCCTGGATCACATCGTGCGGTCGGGGCGGGCGCAATATGTTGGGATTTCGTCTTACAACACCGAACGGACAAAGGACGCGGTGGCGATCCTGAACGATCTGGGCACGCCCTGTCTGATCCACCAACCGAGCTATAATATCCTTAACCGCTGGGTTGAGCGGGATGGATTGTTGGACACGCTTGAGGAATTGGGTGTCGGGTCGATTGCCTTTACGCCACTGGCCCAGGGGTTGCTGACCGGCAAGTATCTGAACGGGATTCCAGACGGCAGCCGGGCGACCCAAGGCAAGTCCCTGTTGCCGCATCACCTGTCCGACGATGTGATCGAACGGTTGAAAGCGTTAAACGCGATTGCAGAAGCGCGGGGGCAGACTTTGGCGCAGATGGCGCTGGCTTGGGTGTTGCGTGGTGAACGCGTGACGACGGCGTTGATCGGGGCGTCGAAAGTCAGTCAGATCGAGGATTGCGTGGCTGCGGTGGGCAACCTTGAGTTCACCCAAGACGAGTTGACTGCGATTGATGCGCGGGCTTTGGACGACAATCTGATCAATTTGTGGGCCCGGTCTTCGGAAGAAGTTTAATCTGGCGGAGCGCCTTTGGCGCACACTTTCGATGTGTTTGGGGCTTTGCCCCAAGGCGACGTGCATTTCGTTTTTGCTGGACATTGGACGCTGGGGCAGACACCACGCCTGACACATGAGAAGCGGATTTCCTTTTGCGCGGCCCGGCATGTGTATCGGGCTTTTGGGTGGATCGTTCGATCCGGCTCACGACGGGCATGCGCATATCACGCGCGAGGCCTTGAAACGGCTGGGGCTGGACGAAGTTTGGTGGCTGGTGTCGCCGGGTAACCCTTTGAAAGCGCGGGGGCCTGCGCCTTTGCCGGAACGGATGGCGCGGGCGGGTGAGGTGATGGTGCATCCGCGTGTGCAGATTACGGATTTGGAAGCGCAGATGGGGACGCGGTTTACCTATCAAACCCTGACGACCTTGATGGACCGTTATCCGGGCGTGAACTTTGTTTGGTTAATGGGGGCGGATAATCTGGCGGATTTTCACCGTTGGGAGAATTGGCGCGAGATCATGTATTTATTGCCTTTGGCGGTTTTGGCGCGGCCCGGACAGCGAATTTCTGCGCGCACGTCTTTGGCGGCGCGGCAGTTTCGCGCGCACCGCGTAAAGTCCCGGAATGCGCGGGTATTGGCGCTGAAGGAGGCCCCGGCATGGGCGTTTTTAAACGTTCCGATGAGCGATCTGTCTTCGACTGGTATTCGCGCCTCTGGCGGGTGGGCCACGGATTGAGCCCGAGAAATCACAATCGCGTATCTGAATCCGAAAGCCGCTTGTTTCGCATCCACGATGGCCGGATAAACCCGGTATGACGCGCAAGCCTCATTTGATGACGCGCCGCTCTGTGGTGACGGGCGTTTTGACCGCTGCTGGCGGCAGTGTTTTTGCGGCAACGCCGGAAACAACAGGGCGACCACGTCCACGTCCCAATTTGCAAAAACTGGCCGTTGCCGCCGCTGAGCCAAGAACGTCGCGGAGCGAAGCCCTTGTTCGGGCTGCCAATTTGAGTGGTGCGGTTGGATTTTCGGTGGTCGACGCCAAGACGGGTGAGGTTCTGGAGGCGCGTTTTGGCGGGATTGCCTTGCCGCCTGCATCGACGCTGAAGGTGGTGACCGCGCTGTTTGCCATCGACCGTTTGGGCGGCAACCATCAGTTTCAAACGCGGGTTCTGGCGACGGGGCCTGTGGTGAAGGGGCGCCTTCAAGGTGATCTTATCCTGGCGGGTGGCGGTGATCCGACGTTGGATACGGACCGATTGGCGGATTTGGCCAAGGCGTTGCGTGAGGCCGGTATTACGGAAGTGACGGGGCGGTTTCTGCTTTGGGCAAGTGCCTTGCCGCGTGGCAAGCGGATTGATTTCGGTCAGCCTGATCATGTGGCTTATAATCCGAGCTACGGCGGTTTGAATTTGAATTTCAACCGTGTGCATTTCCAATGGCGCAAAACCAAGGGTGCATACGACATCACGATGCATGCGCGAAGCCGCAATTTCAGCCCGTCGACCGCTGTGTCGCGGATGTCGATTGTTGAGCGGAAAGCGCCTGTGTTTGGTTATCGGGATTGGGGCTCGCGGGATCAATGGTCGGTCGCGGACTGGGCGCTTGGCAAGGATGGGGCGCGGTGGTTACCGGTGCGGTATCCGGCGTTATATGCAGGCGATGTGTTTCGGACTTTGGCGCGGTCAAACGGCATTGTTTTGAAGCCCGCCGAAGTGGTTTCGGTTTTGCCAGAGACGCAGGAATTGGTTTCGGTCAGCAGTGATAATTTGGTGCCGTTGGTGCAGAATATGTTGAAGTTTTCAACCAACCTGACTGCGGAAGCCACGGGTTTGACGGCCAGCCGCACGTTTGGCGAGGTTGCGGATTTGGAAGCCTCGGGTGCGTGTATGGGCGGGTGGTGCATGGCGAACTATGGCGTTGCCGGGATGCGGTTTGTTGATCACTCGGGGCTCGGGTACGGATCGAACATATCGCCGAACGGGATGGCCACGATCATGGCGAAAAGTCGGGGCATTGCGCCACTGTTGAAGACAGTGAACCTGACGCGTGAGGACACCGCGGTGCCCAAGGGCGTGCTGGTGCGTGCAAAGACCGGAACCCTGAATTTCGTCTCGTCCCTTGCGGGTGTTGTGACCAATTCAAAGGGTCGCGATTTGGCGTTTTCCATTCTGACGGCCGATATCGAGCGACGCGATGCGGTTCCGGTTGAGCAACGCGAGCGACCGGCGGGATCACGGACTTGGGCCAACCGGTCGCGACGGTTGCAACGCCAGTTGATCGGCGAGTGGATTGCGCAATTCAGCTAAGGCACCTTTTCGCCTGCTGCCACAAATTCGCCCGAATCGCGCTTCAGACATGCCTCGATACATCAGGGAAGAGGACCGAACATGTCGAAATCACGTTCGGGGGCAAACCACATTTTAAGGTGCGCAGTTACAATATTCGCAGTGGCTATCGCCGCACCACTTGGTGCCGAAAGCATGGACCACAAGGCGATGGCCGGTGGCATTATGATCGAGAATGCGTTCTCGCGTGAAACACTTCCGAACCAACCCGTTGCCGGTGCGTTCATGACTGTCACCAACACAAACGACGCGGGCGATATGCTGATCGGTGGCACAAGCACGGTGGCAGGGCGCGTGGAAATCCACGAAATGGCGATGCAGGGCGACGTGATGAAAATGCGTGCCTTGGCCGACGGATTGAAGGTGCAAGCTGGCGAGACGGTTGAGCTTAAACCCGGCGGATATCACGTGATGATGTTCGATCTGAACCATGCATTGAAAGAAGGTGAGACGATCGAGATCACGCTGAAATTTGCCAAGGCGGGTGACGTTACGGTGCCTGTCGTGGTCCATGGCAAGACCGCCCAGAGCAGCCATGGCGCACATAAACACTAGGTTCTGGAGCCCAAGATGGCACGACTATCTGGCCGGATGAAAACGGCGCTTTGGGGGCTTGTTGGATTGAACGTGGCTTTGATCACCTGGGTCGTGGGCATTTCGCCCTGGCTTCAGGAAAGCGCGCGTTCGACCCTTGGTCAGGGCGACTATCGCTTGCAAGCAACGGACGGCACTGACTTTACCCAAGCTTCGCTTGTCGGTGGCCCGACGGCGGTGTTTTTTGGCTTTACCCATTGCCCCGATGTCTGTCCGACGACGCTGGGCGATATCAGCGTTTGGCAAGAGGATATCGAAGGGTCGGAAAACCTTGATGTCTATTTCATCACCGTCGATCCCGAACGCGATACCGTTGACATTCTGACGGATTACGTGGGTTGGGTGCCCGGTGTTGCAGGCGTTTCCGGATCGCGGGAAGAAGTCGACAAGATGCTGGAATCTTTCGGTGTTTTTGCGAAAAAAGTTCCAACAGAAGGCGAAGATTATACCATGAATCACTCGGCGTCTGTTTTGTTGTTCGACAACGACGGGCAATTTTTTGAGACCATCCGGTATCAGGAAGATCACGACGTTGCGGTGGCCAAGCTGAAAATGTTGGTTGGGTTGTAAGGCCGGGTTTTAGGTTACGCGGGGCGCAGGCCAAGCGGCTTGGTTCGAAGCAGCGTGATCAACGGCAGCCCCATCAGGCCGCTGTCGTTTTCTGTCCAATTCTGAAGTGCAGCGCGGGCGGCGGCGACGTCGTCGGATGTCGCCTTTGTGGCCAGTGCGAGTTCTTCGATCAGGGACGTGGTTTCTTCGGACGCCCGATTGGCAACGCATCCCATCAAAAAGGCAGCCGCCAGAATCCGGCGGCGGGAAAGTGCGTCTGTGGTAGGTTCGATTCCAGTGGTCGTTAACGTCGTGGGGTCGGTGGCTTCGAACCGCTGATAGGCCAAACGTGCCAGTTCAGGTTCAAGGCTTTTGCCCGTGACGATCTGAAAGACGTTGGCAATGTCTTGTTCATTGGTGCGGCCATTGACGGCGGCCATCAGAACGATGGCTGACAAGATGCCCGCATGTTGCGCGGCATCGGGCGCAGTCAGGCCCAAAGCAGCTTCGCGATCTTCGGTTGCCAGAATTCCAACGCCGACGCCTGCAAAAATGGTGCTCATCGCAAGGAACGGGCCGGGGGTAGCTTGGGGCATGGTCATGCCCGCCATGTCGTCGGTGGCATCTGTCAGACAAAGATCGACAAGCCACTGCGCGGCACCCAGCCCGACGGCGGCATCGGCGGCCAAGCAAAAGCATGTCGCCGAAAATCCGAGAGCGCTGTATTTGGCAGCTTGTCGCATCTTTCCCGATCGCAATTAACCTTGCGCGCAAAACCTGCGCCGGAATTGTGTCACGTGTTGGGCGTGACTTGGCGTCGGCGGGAAATGGAGTGTTTCCAATCTGGCCTAGAGCACCCGGTGCCGTGCCCGTGCGCCGGCTTCGATGGCGGCGGCGAGCAGACGGTCGATGTTTAGCTCGTATCGCATATCGGCCAGAAGCTGGAGTTCGGTTTCGTGAGCGGAACCGTCGGCAGCTGTGACGTCGCAGGCCATGGCATAGGCGGTATCAAGAAGACGCTCGGGCAAATTGGCGCGCACGGTTTCCCACAGGATGTCCAACCCGTCTTCTTCGGCCAGAACATCAAAGACCGTGTTTGAGACGTCTTTGATACGCTCGATCTTGTAGTCCTTGAAGACCGGCAAGTGATCGACCATGCGTTCGATCGACACCAACTGCGCCGTATGGATTGTGCCATCTGAAGCGGTCACAGCCATCATGATCGCTACAAGCGTGTCTTCAGGCGTGAAATCTATGGTTTGAACGGCCATGACGAACGCTCCTTCTGTGCGGTTTCATTGGAATTTATTGACGCGCGCCGTTTGCCGCAATAGGACACCTGCCTTAACCTTTAAGGAATAAAAAAATGACTGCAATGCGCGACGCTGCAATGACCTCGAAGGCTTGGCCTTTTGAAGAGGCGCGGCGTTTGCTCAAACGCTATGAAAAAGACGCGCCGGACAAGGGCTATGTGCTGTTCGAAACCGGCTATGGTCCTTCCGGATTGCCACACATCGGAACCTTTGGCGAAGTATTGCGCACAACGATGGTGCGGCGCGCGTTTGAAGTGATTTCGGACATTCCGACCAAGTTGATCTGCTTTTCCGACGATCTTGACGGTATGCGCAAGGTGCCGGGCAATGTGCCCAACCAAGAGAAGTTGGTGGAGTATTTACAGATGCCGCTGACATCTGTGCCCGACCCTTTTGGGACGAACAAAAGCTTTGGCGATCACAACAACGAAATGTTGCGGCGGTTTCTGGATACGTTCGGGTTTGACTATGAGTTCTATTCGGCCAAGGAGTTTTACAAATCCGGGCGCTTTGACGAGATTTTGCTGCGGTGTGCGGAAAAATACGACGATCTGATGGCGATCATGCTGAAGTCGCTGCGCGAAGAACGGCGCGAGACATATTCGATCTTCCTTCCGTTGCACCCTGAAACTGGGCGGGTTCTTTATGTGCCGATGAAGCATGTAGACGCCGTTGAGGGGACCGTGACGTTTGATGACCCGGACGGCAAGGAATGGACGCTGCCGGTGACGGGTGGGCATGTGAAGTTGCAGTGGAAGCCGGATTTCGGGGCACGGTGGGCCGCACTGGGTGTCGATTTTGAGATGTACGGCAAGGAACATGCAACCAACGAGAAAATCTATGACGCCATTTGCCGGACGTTGGGACAGCGCCCACCGGAGCATTTCAGCTATGAATTGTTCCTGGACGATCAGGGTCACAAGATTTCGAAGTCTTCGGGCAACGGGATCAGCATTGATGAATGGCTGAGCTATGCGTCGACGGAGAGCCTGTCGTATTTCATGTATCAAAAGCCGAAGACAGCGAAGCGGATGCATTTCGATGTGATCCCGAAGGCGGTCGACGAGTATCATCAACAGTTGCGCGCTTATGCGGATCAAGACGAAAAAGCCCGCGCAGCGAACCCGGTGTTTCACATCCACAATGGGGACGTGCCAGCATCGACCATGGTTGTGCCGTTTGCGATGTTGTTGAACCTTGCCAGCGTGTCGGGTGCGGAAGACAAGGATGCGCTTTGGGGCTTTATGCAGCGTTACGCACCTGAGGCTTCGCCCGAAACGCACCCGCAGTTGGATGCGGCGGCGGAATGTGCGGTGCGGTACTTTAAGGATTTTGTGGCGCCGACGCGGAAATTCCGTGCGCCCGATGATCGTGAACGCGCGGCACTTGAAGATTTGAAGGCCAAGCTTCAGGTCTGGGAGGGCGGATTGGACGCAGAAGAATTGCAGTCGATGGTATTTGCGGTGGGCAAGGCGCATGAATTTGAGCCCTTGCGGGATTGGTTCAAGGCGCTTTACGAGGTGCTTTTGGGCGCGTCGCAAGGCCCGCGGTTTGGCGGCTTTATCGCGCTTTATGGCGTGGATGAAAGCGTGGTGCTGATCGACAAAGGGTTGGCGGGCGAACTGATTTAGGCACGCGATTTTTGATCTGATGGTGAATGTGCTATGTATTCCTTTGAAACAGGGAGATATGGCGATGCGCATTTGGGTTCGGATACTTGCAACGATGATGGCCATGGCTTGGGCAAGTATCGTTATTGCTCAGGATGTTGTGCCACCCGAACCCGGAATTGAAGCCACGATTGGGGCGCAGATTGATGCGTTCAAAGTGGATGATTTTGCGACCGCGTTCAGTTTTGCGTCGCCCAACATTCAAGGGTTGTTTGGCGGTTCGGAGCGGTTTGGCCAGATGGTGCGAAACGGCTATCCCATGGTCTGGCGGCCTGGCGATGTGCAGTTTCTGGAGCTGCGCGAGGTGGCTGGCGGCTTGTGGCAACGGGTTCATATCCGCGATCAGACGGGCACGCTTCATGCGCTGGATTATCTGATGATCCAACAGGACGGCGATTGGCGGATCAACGGGGTGCAATTGGTGCCTCTGCCGGATGTGGGTGCCTGAGACACGACTGATATAGATCAAGGACAGTTCGGATGGCGTTTGGTTTACTGACGCCGAACAAAGGAGCTTCAGATATGTATGCAAATATTTTGGTCCCGATCGATCCAAGCCATAAAGACCGTCACGACGGGGCTTTTGAGATGGCCAAACTTCTGGGCGGCGATGGAGCAAAGATCACGGCGCTGACGGTTGTGGAGCCGATACCGGCATATGTCGGCATCGGGGGCATCCTTCCCGAAATTGATGCGCAAGTGAACAAGAATGTGGGCGAGGCGCTTGCGGCGTTCGCGGAGGGCCGTGACGTGGAAACGGTGATTTTGCGTGGTTCGCCCGGAACTCAGATCGTCGAATATGCGAAACAAAAGGGCGTGGATTGCATTGTGATTTCGTCGCACCAGCCCGGTTTCGGTGATTTCCTGTTGGGATCGACGGCTGCGCGGGTTGTCCGGCACGCACATTGCGGTGTGCATGTGATCCGTTAGGGCCTAAACGAACCGCAACGCGATGTAGCCTGCGACCAATGGGATGACGGCAAGCACCAGAGACAGGCGTGGTGCTTTGCGGTTTATTGCAAGGATCAATGCGGGCACGAGGAAGATCGCGATGCCCATCCCGGCGAGTGTGACGGCCCCTTGGGGGATTGTCGCGCCATCAGGATCGGTCAAGGGCCGACCCAGGCTGTAAAGCACGAACAAAACGACCTGGAGCGCGGCAAGCAGAAAGACCGCCCATCTCATGGTCGGCGTGCGATGCAATCGATTTCAACCAAGGCACCAACAGCAAGTGCGGTGACGCCGACGGTTGTGCGGGCCGGGCGGCGATCTTCGGGGAAGTAGCTTTGGTAAGTGTCGTTGAAGGCCGCATAATCGCGTTCAAATTCGGTCAGGAAGCAACGGCATTGCACGACGTGGCTGAGATCAAGGTTCAATTCCCCAAGGATCAGCGCAAGGTTGTCCATAACGCGGCGTGTTTGCGCTTCGACACCCGTGGGGAGCGGCGCGTCTGGCGCGGCGGGGTCGGTGGGCATTTGGCCGGTTAAGATAACCCAACCATCGTCTTCGACCGCATGGGAAAAAGGCGCAACAGGGCGCGGGCCATTTGAGAAAAGGTGAAAGTCGGGCATCGGATCCTCCGGGGTGTTTTGCCGGAGCCTGTCGCGGTGCCGCACTGGCGTCAAGTCACGCGCCAGCACCTGTTGCACAGCTTCGGAACTTGGCAACTTCTGGCGCGGCTCCGTTCAGCGGAATAACCAGCGATTGATTGCCCAGAACGGCCAGAGCGACAAAGTTGGCTTCAAGACCGCGCAACACGTTGTCAAACCCGCGATCAGTGACGATCAGCTCGGCGTTGTTGTCGGCCAATTGGTGGCGCTCTGTCGTGATGGTGATCCGGCCGGGCCCGTCAAACTGAAGGGCAAACATCGGCGCATCATTCCAGATTTCGGATTGGCGGCTGAGTTGGATCGCATAAGGCAAAGCGTTTCGCGGATCATGGGACACAACCACCGTGCCCTTGTCCGTCATCTGGCTAAGAAGGCAGATCGGCCCGTTGGAAGACGCTTCCCAAGCTGCGGCAGGGGACGCAAGGCAGAAAAGGCAAAACAAGACGCGCATGGCGTAATGTTAAGCCACTTTCGGCGTCTGGCAACAGTTTAGGCCTCGGCGGCGTCGAAATCCACGTGGATGTGATTGCCTTCGGGATCGAAGATGTTGACCTGTATGATCGGCATCCCCGGTACATGGCTGACCCGTGCGTCGATGCCTTGGCTTTCCAGCTTTGCCAAAAATTCTTTCAAACCTTGGGCGCGCAGGGCGAAATGTTCCAGCGATACATTTTCCGGGCTGGCCGGATCGCCGTCGATGCCAACCAAATGCACCAGCGCGTGACTGCCCAGATAAAGCCAGGCCCCCGGAAACGGAAAATCGGCGCGAGGCCCGGAATACAGGCCCAAAACATCGCCATACCACGCGATCATTTCGTCGAGCTTGTTGGTGCGGACGTTGACGTGATCGAAGGCGGTGATGGGCATGTTGATGGCTCTTTCCTTGGATGTGGTTAAATTCTCTGTTTGGGCGGGAAATGACAAGACCCGTTGTCTAAGCGGCCTCGCTCATCAATAGCATGGCGGCCAGCGCGCAGGTTAATCCCAGGATTTGCTGTGTGCCGATGGGGTCGCCGAACCAGATGGCACCGATCACAACCACCGCGATCAGTGTCAGCATGGAATAGGCGACCGCCCCTTGTCCGAGGGTGATGTTGCGCATGGCAAAGTACCAACAGATCGCCGAGAGCGCATAAAGCAGTACGCCTGTGGCCATGGTGGGAGAGGCGAAGCGCGCGGCGTCGGCGGCAACTTTTATCACAACGTCGCCTGCAATCACGAACAACGCGGTCGCTAAGGTGAAAAGTAAGCCTAGAGGAAGGGACATGGGACCTCCGAAAATTGATTAGAAAATTGAAGTGTTGGTCCGGGTGAGGCATCCGTCAAGGGGTGATGGCATTTGCACAGGTGTCGGGATAGCCTCGTGCCCAACGGTAAAATGAGGGCCAGAGATGGACGACAGTGCAAACCAAGAGATGACAGCCCTTCGGCGCGAATTAGAGCGATTGAACGGCCACCGGCTGATCCGAATTTACGACAATTGGGTCCGGCTTTTGTGGTTTCAATTCCTGCGGGGATTGGCGTTTGGATTAGGTTCGGTTGTTGGGGCGACAATATTGGTGTCCGCATTGGTTTATATGTTGTCATCGGTGGATTTCATTCCGGTTCTGGGCGAATGGGCCGGCGAAATCATTCAGGTGATTGAGGGCGCGCCATGACGCGAGATGAATTCAACGCCTTTTGCGGTGCAATGAAGGCGACGACGCATGTGGTGCAATGGGGCAATTCCGATGTTTGGAAAGTGGGCGGCAAATTGTTTGCCTTGTGTGGATGGTACGAAGATGGCCCTGCGTTCACGTTCAAAGTCGGCGACATTGCTTTTGAAGTTCTGGGCGATGCACCGGGGATACGGCCAGCGCCCTATCTGGCGTCGCGGGGCATGAAGTGGTTGCAGGTTTACGATACGGAGCCGTTGGGGGCGGGGGAGCTAAAGCGCCATCTGGAAACGAGTTACGACATGGTCGTCGCGAAGCTGACGAAAAAGGCGCGTGCCGAATTGGGTGTTTAGAACCAGAGGTCTTTGACCGTTGTGCCATCGTCGGGCAGGGGCGTGAAGGTGTTCAGCCCTTCGAAATGGCGGATGGGCAGGTTCATCACGGTGTCGGGCGTATCAACAAGACGCAGGTTCAGAGCAGCGCGATTGTTGTCTGGGTCGGCCGCGCGCCAGCCGATTGTGTTGCCGCAGGTGGGGCAGTGGAGGAACTCAAGGTTGCCGCTGTCGGCACGTTTATAGGCGGTGGTGGGGCCGGTGATGTCGATGTCCTCGCCCTCGGTCCCATAAATCCAAAAGGTGCCCGCCTTGGCGCAGATGGTGCAATTACAGGCCGTGGCTTGGGTGGGGTCAGCGGTGAAACGCCATGTGACGGAGCCGCAATGGCAGGTGCCGGTGAGCATGGGTTTGGGCTCCTTTTTGAGGTTATTGGCGGAGTAGGATGAGTTCCAAACCTAACGGGGTTGGCAGCCCAATGTCCGTCACCGATAGGGGCAAAGTAGTCGTATTGCCGAGAGGATCACATTGGATGAAATTTTCCCTTATTTTCGGGAAGTCGGAATAGGCCCTTTTCAAACAAATTTTTAGTTTGGAGCATCGCCGGCCAATGCCACAGAATGGCCGCTGCTTGCATGGTAATGTGTTTCTTTTGTAAGGACGATGAAAGATAAAAGGCAACAATTTTATTATTCAATATTGCGGCTCGTTCTGCTCGTTTCCTACTGTTTTTGAGGTCTTTTGAGATCACAATCCAGCTGCCACGTGCGCCAAGTCTGTTGAAATACTCCACGTCCGAAACGTTCACTTCGAAGAGGTCCCTAAGTGCGCGAGCTTCGTGCCCTTCTATCGACACGATTTCATTGAGGGAACGAGCCAAGGCGGGAGGCAAGTTATGATCGAGCAGTACCTTTACCATCTGTACTCTTTGATTTCTTATCCAAGTTTTCTTCGTATCGAATAGCGACACGAATCACTTGAACAGGAATTTCATAAATCTTCGACAGATATTTCGCATCATTGAATTCCTGATACTCGCGATAAATCATACCTGTTGAAACGCCAAATTCGTCAACTAGTGGATCGCCAAAGCTCCTAGCTGGATCAATTATGACTTTCTCAAAGCCCTTCGGCCGCCAGCGCGCAACGAGATCGTCTTCATATTCGAGATCGTTTAGTGATTGTTCGATGATTCTTTTAAAAACTTTCTGGCCCGGTGCCTTTTTTGATAAACTCACAAACTCACCGTCATCCTCGATCGCGTCCATCAGGATTTCTGATCCGTCGGTTTTGAAGTCTCGCGATGACAACGGTCTTTCCACACCGAGAGCGTTTTGAGCGAAATCTATTGCATAGCGAATTGATTGAAGAGAAATACCCTGGCGCCTCATTGCGGCGACGACGCGCACTTCGATCAAGTCAAGAAAGCTGATTTCCGTAGAATCTTCGACGAACTGGTAATGGGCTTGCCAAAGAGGCTCCGTTGGTCCGCTACCTCTTGTCCAACGAAAGACATGTTGAGGAGTTTCGCCTATCAAACGGGCAGCTTCACGAGGCGTATATACGCCGTGGCCGAGAATATCATGATCGAGCGGCAATACTGTCCTCCTAAAATCGGACTCTATCAATGGCTGGCCCGTTTGGGAATCCCTGTTTCTTCACCGCTTCCTCCTTTGCACATTCCCGCCCCTCTGGCCTGCCCGGCCTGCGGTGCTTCGGCCGCTCGCCTTTTGCGCATCTTCGACGGCGGTTTCCACCGCTGACTGACGCGCCAGTGGATCATCGGCGATGGTTAGTTCGACTGTCTCCAAGCGTTTCACTTCGTCGCGCAGGCGGGCGGCTTCTTCGAATTCCAGGTTTTCGGCGGCTTTGCGCATTTGGGTGCGCAGCGCTTCCAGGTGTGTCGCCAAATTCTCGCCGACCATGGGGTTGTCGACTTTGGCGGTGACGCGGGCCATGTCGGTGTCGCCCTTGTAGAGGCCGGACAGCACATCCTCGACATTCTTTTTCACCGTGGCGGGAGTGATGCCGTGTTTGACGTTGTACGCCTCTTGTTTTTCGCGGCGGCGGTTGGTTTCGCCCAAGGCGCGTTCCATGGAACCGGTGATGCGGTCGGCGTACATGATGACACGGCCTTCGGCGTTTCGCGCGGCGCGTCCGATGGTTTGGACGAGCGATGTTTCGCTTCGCAGGAAGCCTTCTTTGTCGGCGTCGAGAATGGCAACCAGCCCGCATTCGGGGATGTCGAGGCCTTCGCGCAGAAGGTTGATGCCGATCAACACGTCGAAAGCGCCAAGGCGGAGATCGCGCAGGATTTCGATGCGTTCGAGCGTGTCGATGTCGGAATGCATGTAGCGGACTTTGATGCCCTGTTCGTGCATGTATTCCGTCAGGTCTTCGGCCATGCGTTTGGTGAGCGTGGTGCAAAGGGTGCGCATGCCGTCGGCGGTGACTTTGCGGACCTCGTCGAGAAGATCATCCACCTGCATTTCGACGGGGCGGATTTCAACAGGGGGATCGAGAAGGCCGGTGGGGCGGATCACCTGTTCGACGAAAACACCGCCCGATTGTTCCAGTTCCCAGTTTTGCGGCGTGGCCGAGACGAAGACGGATTGCGGGCGCATGGCGTCCCATTCTTCGAACTTTAGGGGGCGGTTGTCGGTGCAGGAGGGCAGGCGGAACCCGTGTTCGGCCAGCGTGAATTTACGCCGGTAGTCGCCTTTGTACATGCCGCCGATCTGGGGGACGGAGACATGGCTTTCGTCGGCGAAGACGATGGCGTTGTCGGGGATGAATTCGAACAGGGTCGGGGGTGGTTCGCCGGGGTTGCGGCCCGTTAGATAGCGCGAGTAGTTTTCGATGCCGTTGCAGTGGCCGGTGGCTTCCAGCATTTCGAGATCGAAGTTGCAGCGTTGTTCCAGCCGTTGGGCTTCCAGCAGTTTGCCTTCGTCGACAAGCTGGCCAAGGCGGGTTTTCAACTCTTCTTTGATCAGACCTATCGCCTGTTTCAGCGTGGGCTTGGGCGTGACGTAGTGCGAGTTGGCGTAGATACGCACCTTTTCCATGGTGCCGGTTTTCTCACCCGTCAGGCTGTCAAATTCGCCGATGCTTTCGAGGTCTTCGCCGAAGAAGGACAGACGCCATGCGCGATCTTCAATGTGCGCGGGCCAGATTTCCAGCGTATCGCCGCGCACCCGGAATGTGCCGCGTTGAAAGGCCTGATCGTTGCGCTTGTACTGCTGGGCGATCAGATCGGCCATGATGGCGCGTTGGTTGTAGGGTTTGCCCACGTGCAAATCGAGCGTCATGGCGCCGTAAGTTTCGACCGAGCCGATGCCATAGATGCACGAGACCGAGGCGACGATGATCACGTCGTCGCGTTCCAACAATGCGCGGGTGGCCGAATGGCGCATCCGGTCGATCTGATCGTTAATCTGGCTTTCTTTTTCGATATAGGTGTCTGAGCGCGCGACATAGGCTTCGGGTTGGTAATAGTCGTAGAAGCTGACGAAATACTCGACAGCGTTGTCGGGAAAGAAGCTTTTGAATTCGCCGTATAGCTGGGCGGCCAGCGTTTTGTTGGGCGCAAGGATGATGGCGGGGCGCTGGGTGGCTTCGATCACTTTGGCCATGGTGTAGGTTTTGCCGGTTCCCGTTGCGCCCAAAAGCACCTGATTCTGTTCGCCCTCCGTCACGCCCTGGACCAGTTCTGCGATGGCTGTGGGTTGATCACCGGCGGGTTCAAACTCGGAATGCAGCACAAGTGCGCGACCGCCTTCGAGTTTCTCGCGTGTTTGAACATCGGGGGCGGGCGAATTCAGAAGGGGCGCAGGCGTTGTGGTCATAAAAAACGAATCCTTAAGGTTAGGATACATTTGATCCCTATTTGTTCTGATTCAAGCGGAGAATAGGGGGGATGAAGCCACTCCTGACAAGTTTGCGGCAAAACGTGGATAACGAACAGTAAATTTCAAATACAACCTAAGATAGAAATATTGGTTGCGTAGACTCCTTAATCGTGCAAAATGTTAACTCTAAGCAGCAGAACGGGTGCCGACTGGACAATGCGACCCACCCACCCCTCGCTCTTTGTTGTCCAGTCGGCACTCTCTCTTCCCCTCTTGATCAGATGTTAGTTTTTGTTGATAGAGTAGGGCCATGACTGCACGTATTTATCGCCCCGCCAAATCTGCCATGTCTTCGGGAACTGCAACGTCCCAGACCTGGGTTCTCGAATTCGTAAACGAAACCGGCCGCGAAGTTGATCCTTTGATGGGTTGGACGTCGTCAGACAACACGCAGGCTCAGGTTCGGATGCAGTTTCCCACGAAAGAAGCGGCGGTGGAATATGCGTCAGAAAAGTGTATTGAGGCGGTCGTGACCGAACCCAAGACGCGCAAACCAAATGTGCGACCGGGTGGGTATGGTGATAACTTCGCGACCAACCGGCGTGGCGCGTGGACGCACTAGGTTTGGATGTTCGCGCGGTTGATCCCGCTGACCCCGCGATCGCACCACTTATTAACCGACATCTTACGTTGATGCTGGCGTCCTCGCCTGCCTGTTCTGTCCATGCAATGGATGCAAGCGACATGGCCGAGGCAGACGTTCGGTTCTATGCCGCCTTTGATCAGGGCACTCCTGTGGCCATGGGCGCGTTAAAGCGGATTTCCGAAACACATAGCGAATTGAAATCCATGCATGTGATGGAAGAGCGACGCGGCGAAGGCTTGGCGGATACCATTCTGGGGCGGCTGTTGCAGGAAGCTGGCGACAGCGGAATGACACGCGTTTCTTTGGAAACGGGCTCACAGCCTGTCTTTGCGCCCGCGCGCGCCTTTTATCAGCGTCACGGGTTTTCATTTTGCCCACCCTTTGAGGGATATGTTGAAGACCCCCATTCGGTATTCATGACCCGGTCAGTTTAAGATGGGGCTGAGTGTCAAGATTGAAAACGAGCTGGTCGCAATCGTCCGGCGTGTGGCCAAGGCCGAAATCATGCCAAGGTTCCGGGCTTTGCCGGACAGCGACATTCGATCAAAGTCCGAACCCGACGATCTTGTCACCGAAGCAGACGTGCGTGCTGAAGCCGCGATCGGGCAAGCGGTGCGCGAGCTGTTGCCCGACGCATTGGTTGTTGGCGAAGAAGCGGTTTCCGCTGATCCGGGCGTGTTGGATGGTTTGGCCGATGCTGATTGTGCGGTGATCATCGATCCTGTTGATGGGACGTGGAATTTTGCCAAGGGTCTGGCGACGTTCGGCGTGATCTTGGCGGTTACGCAAAATGGCGAGACGGTTTTTGGCATGTTGTATGATCCGGTGATTGACGATTGGGTGGTCGCGCGTCGGGGCGGCGGCGCTTGGTTCTGTCGCCCGGATGCCGCGCCGCGCCGGCTTCAGATCGGCGGCGACACACCACAGGACCAATCTGTTGGGTTCGTGCCGTTGTTTATGTTTCCGTTCGAAATCCGGATGCGCCTGTCGGGTGCGATCCCCGGATTTCGTCGGGTTTGGTCGGTGCGGTGTTCCTGTCACGAATGCAGAATGATGGCCCAAGGCCATGCCGATTTTTGCCTGACGGGCACGCTTAACCCTTGGGATCATGCCGCTGGCGCGTTGGCTGTCGAGGAAGCTGGCGGGGCCGTTGGGCTTTTGGATGGCACGCCTTACCGCGGCGTTATGTCGGGCGACGGTTGCCTTGTGACGGCGCGTTCTGCGGAAACACTTGCAAGGATTCGGGCGACTTTCGGACCGCTTATACTGAGCTAGCTACCGCTTGGAATTTTTCCAATGTGTGACAAAACCGTAACCCACCCGAATCATCCCGTCGCAGTTCGCCAAAAATCAGTCGCTATACGGTCGCGGCAGTTTATATCTTGCCTAGTCAGAAAGCAGAGAGAGAGATCCATGGCGGGCAAGTTTGAAGTTTTTAAAGACAAAAAGGGCGAGACACGGTTTCGCTTAAAGGCGGGTAATGGTCAGATTATTCTGGCCAGCGAAGGTTACAAGCGTAAAGCAAGCTGCATGAACGGAATTGAATCCGTTCGTAAAAATAGCCAGACCGACGCACGGTTCGAACGCAAGTCGACACGTGCCGGGAAACACCGTTTTAATCTTCGGGCCACCAATGGTCAGGTGATTGGCGTTTCGGAAAGCTATGAAAGCGAAAAAGCACGCGATAACGGTATTGCTTCGGTTGCAAAGAATGCGCCGGGTGCAAAGGTTGACGACCAAACCGCATAAGCATTTGAAATTAATGTGAAAACGGCCCCGAATTTTCGAGGCCGTTTTTATTTGATCATATCATCCACGCATGATGCGCAGCTTGTCATTTGAGGATTGGCGTTTAGCCGTTGTCGGAAACGTAATCCTCAAGCAGCTTTTCGTTTTTCGCGTCTTCAAGGCGCTGGAGGCGATCTTCGCGAAGACGATCATCGAAGCGGTATTTGACAAAGTTCACCAGCGACAGCGTCAACAAAAGAACTCCGATCCCCCAAAAGCCTTTCGCCGAAAGGGGAATGTCAGTGATCCAGATTGACAGGCCAAGCAGCACATAGGCGGCTACAACGCCAAGCAGATTAAAGTTGATGATCACACGGTTGTCGTTTGAATGTTCCATTGGGTTTTCTCCTTGAATTCAGTTTCAGTCTTTTGATTTCAGCCGGTCAAGAACCGACGCGGCCGTCGATTTTGTGGCGGGACCGAACCCTTCGGTTTCCAGGGTTTGGGCAATGTTGCTTCCCGAAAGGCCCTGGTCGATTTCGCCCAGGATTTGGGATTGCTCGAAAGGATCGCTTTGATCGACCACGCGGCGGATCAGCGTTTCGGCTTCGTCCGCCGCCGACGTTCCGGCGAGGGTTTTGTTGAGACGTGCTTGCGATTTTTGTTCGCGTCGCACGGCCCGTGCTGTGATCGCGCCCTGCCTGAGATCGACAAGGCGGCGGTGCGCGGCTTCGATGGACATTTGAAGTTGTCCGATCCGGGTTACGTGCGCCTCGACCGTATCGCGGCGAATGCGTCGCTCGTTTTCCATGTCTGCAATCGCTTGGGCGGCTTGCTCGGCCAGATCGTTTCGTTTTGAGGCGAGCGCTTCGGTGGCGCGGGTCGTCAGATCGGCAATACGTGCGTCCAGTTTGGCGACGAGTTTCTCTTCCGAGCGCTTGCGCTGGATCAGGCTGGCCAAAGTCATCTTGGCCGCCGAAAGATTTGCATCGGCCTCGCGAATCCGCTGTTCGATCAATTCGATGGCATAGACGTCTTTCAACCTGTCATCGGCGCGCGCGTTCGCGCCGTCCATCAAAGTTTTTAGTGTCGAGAACATGTTGTCACTCCCTGAACAGTGTTCATGAGGGCAGCATACAGAAACTTGAACGCCGTTCAATTAAAATATGAACGATGTTCAGAAACAATGTGTTTTGGTCGTGAAATCAGGACTTTGCGGCACGAAAAAGGGCAGAGAGCCCAGGGAATATGGGGTGAAACCCTCCCCCGTGTTACCCGGATTTGGCGATCCGAGTCAGAAGAAACGTGATCATGTCTTGAATACGTTCGCTCGGAACGCCGGAAATCCGACGTTCCAATCCCAAGAGGACAATACCATGCACAGACGAGAACAAGGTGCGGGTCATCAGATCAAGCTCGCCCGGGTCCGCGTCGGGGTGCATTTCCGCCAATGGCCCGGTGATAATTGCGAACAGGCTGCCCAGTTCTTCCATGTACCACGCAGGCACATGTCCGTCGGCGGTCATTTCGATATCAAACAATGCACGCCAGAGTTTCGGGTTTTCGGTCGCGAAGCGCAAATAGGCGTGGCTCATGATGATCAGCTTGTCGACGGGCGCGCCGTTCGATTGGTCGACCTCGGCTGAAACCGACGCACCCAGACGCTGAAACGTTCGACCATTCAACGCCAGTACCAACCCGGTCATATCGTCGAACACGTTGTATATCGCGCCAACGGCACAGCCAGCCTTGTCGGCCAAAACCCGTGCCCGGAGGGATTGCACACCTTTGGCGCGAACCTCGTCTTCGGCGATTTCGAGTAGTTTTCCCCGCAACTTTGCGTGGCGTTTTTCGGTATCTCGGGCCATGGTGGTGCACTCGCTGAACGACGTTCAACGCATAGCTTGGCGCAACCCGCTTGCCAAGAGCCAGCGGCTCGGACCATAACACGCTCAAGCGGTCCGGTAGCTCAACTGGATAGAGCAGCTGACTTCTAATCAGCAGGTTGAGGGTTCGAGTCCTTCCCGGATCGCCATGCATCACATCATGGAGCGCACGAAAGGAACGGATGTCGTATCGGTTCCGTTGTGGCCTATACATTCCTGTTTCAAGAGGATAGGCGCGGTCACTTGTCGGATTGGAGCGCGCCGACGCGTTG
>CALKXV010000012.1 GCA_938005545.1 uncultured Paracoccaceae bacterium | reverse complement strand
CGCGTCGATGTCGGCATAGTCCTGAAACTCGCCAAACTGCTTCGTAATCGCCGCCGTCAGCGTCGTCTTGCCGTGATCAACATGGCCAATCGTACCAATGTTGCAATGCGGCTTCGTACGCTCAAACTTTTCCTTCGCCATGGTTCAGTCCTTATTCCTCGATTTCTAGTTTTGGTCCGGCCGTAAAAAGACGGCATCGGCAATAGCAGTCGCGAAACCATTGGCGGTTTCGCTATAGTCGGTTGCGCGGTCTGGCGCGGTCACAATCCCAAGAACGCCCGGCACGCGAACGCGACCGCTTGATCCATTCACGGCCTGCGCGCCAGCGCTTGTCGTGGTCACATTGCCTTCGATCCGGCTTTTCAGCCCCGGCACAGCACCCGCGATCTGGCTGATCAGCGTGACGTCGGTCAGGGTGACAAGCACCATGATCTCTTCACCAGCCTCAGACGAACGCGCTGCCAGCCGAGGTTCGATCCGATTTTCTAGATCTGCTTCAAGCTCGCTAAGCGCGAGAGCCTCGCCCAACATTTCTTGTGTGATTGCGCTTGTGTCGATCGACACCGCAGTCACGTTGAGCGGCAGTTGTGCCGCACGATCTAACACTTCATCGTTCGCCGAAGGAGCGCAGGCGGCGAGCAGGGCAATAAGCCCCGCACCGAGGATATGACGGCGATTGATCATCAGGCGTATTTCGCTTGAATTTCGTCCGAGATGTTGTTCGGAACGGCTTCGTAACGTTCGAACTGCATCGTAAACTGCGCGCGGCCCGAAGACATCGAACGCAGGTTGTTGATGTAGCCGAACATATTGGCCAGCGGAACAAAGGCGTTGATCGCAATCGCGTTGCCACGATTTTCCTGACCAGACACCTGACCGCGACGCGACGTCAGATCGCCGATGATGTTACCGGTGTATTCTTCCGGCGAAATCACTTCGACCTTCATGATCGGTTCCAGAAGCTTCGCACCCGCGACTTTCATCGCTTCGCGCATCCATGACCGGGCTGCGATTTCAAAGGCAAGAACGCTGGAGTCCACATCGTGGAACTTCCCGTCGATCAAGGCAACCTTGAAGTCGATAACCGGGAAGCCTGCCAGCGGACCGGAGTCCATAACAGACCGGATACCCTTTTCGACGCCGGGGATGTATTCTTTTGGAACGGCACCACCAACAATCTTGCTTTCAAACGAAAAGCCTTCGCCCGGTTCGGTCGGGGTGATGATCATCTTCACCTCGGCGAACTGACCAGAACCACCCGACTGCTTCTTGTGGGTATAAGAATGTTCGGCTTCGCGGCTGATGGTTTCGCGGTATGCCACCTGAGGCGCACCGATGTTGGCCTCAACCTTGAATTCGCGCTTCAGACGATCCACCAGAATATCGAGGTGAAGTTCGCCCATGCCCTTCATGATGGTCTGGCCGCTTTCGATGTCCGTTTCCACACGGAACGACGGATCTTCGGCAGCAAGACGTGCAAGACCGGCACCCATCTTTTCCTGGTCGGCTTTGGTTTTCGGCTCGACAGCAATCTCGATCACAGGATCGGGGAAGTTCATTGTTTCCAGAATAACCGGATCGTTCTTGGCGCACAAAGTGTCACCCGTCGTCGTACCCTTCAGACCACCAAGCGCGATGATGTCACCTGCAAAGGCTTCTTCGATCTCGTCGCGGTCGTTCGAGTGCATCATCATCATGCGGCCAACGCGTTCGTTGTTCTCTTTTGTCGAGTTCAACATCGAGTCGCCCTTTTTCAGCGTGCCCGAATAGATGCGGACGAACGTCAGGGTTCCCACGAAAGGGTCGTTCATGATTTTGAAGGCAAGGCCAGCGAAGGGCATGTTATCGTCAGCGCGACGTGCGATGTCACGCACTTCGTCTTCGTCGCCCGGTTTGAAGCCCATGTAGTCGACTACGTCCAGCGGGCTGGGCAGATAGTCGATCACAGCGTTGAGCAGCGGCTGAACGCCTTTGTTCTTAAACGCAGACCCACCCAGAACCGGCACGAATGCCATTTCCAAAGTACCCTTGCGAAGCAAAGCGCGCAGTGTTGGAACGTCAGGCTCGTTGCCTTCCAGATATTCCATCATCGCGTCGTCGTCCATTTCGACGGCGGCTTCGATCATCTTGCCACGCCACTCGTTCGCCATGTCCTGAAGTTCAGGGCGAATGTCACGCTTTTCCCAAGTCGCACCAAGGTCTTCCCCGATGTAGACCCATTCCTGCATGGTCACGAGGTCAACAAGGCCTTCCAGCTCGGTTTCAGCACCAATTGGCACGCCCACTGGAACAGCGGTTGCGCCGGTGCGGTCTTCGATCTGGCGAACGCAATTGAAGAAGTCAGCACCGATCTTGTCCATCTTATTGACGAACACAATCCGCGGAACCTTATAGCGGTCGGCCTGACGCCAAACCGTTTCAGTTTGCGGCTCGACACCGGCGTTTCCGTCAAGCACGCAGACCGCGCCATCAAGCACAGCCAAGGAACGTTCAACTTCAATCGTGAAGTCAACGTGGCCCGGTGTGTCGATGATGTTCATCCGGTGCTTTTCGCTGTCCGGAGTTTGTCCGTCCTCGGTCCGTTCCCAGAACGTGGTGGTCGCAGCAGAGGTGATCGTGATGCCACGCTCTTGTTCCTGCTCCATCCAGTCCATGGTTGCAGCACCATCGTGCACTTCGCCGATGTTGTGCGACTTACCAGTGTAATACAGAATACGCTCGGAACAGGTGGTTTTACCTGCATCGATGTGCGCCATGATACCGAAGTTACGGTAACGCTCTAATGGATATTCGCGGGCCATCTGCCTGCTCCTGTATCTAAATTACCAGCGGTAGTGACTGAACGCTTTGTTGGCGTCGGCCATCTTGTGCGTGTCTTCACGTTTTTTCACAGCCGAACCACGACCGTTCACAGCATCCGAAAGCTCGCCTGCAAGACGTTCTTCCATGGTGTTTTCATTGCGCGCACGTGCCGCAATGATCAACCAGCGGATGGCCAGTGCTTCGCGACGTTCGGGGCGCACTTCGACAGGCACCTGATACGTTGCACCACCAACCCGACGCGAACGAACCTCGACCGAAGGTTTGATGTTTTCGAGCGCTTCGTGGAACACTTCGACAGGTGCTTTTTTCAGGCGGTCTTCAACCCGGTCGAACGCATTATAAACGATGCGCTCGGCGACGGATTTTTTTCCGTCAACCATCAGGTTGTTCATGAACTTGGTCAAAACCAGATCGCCATATTTGGCGTCTGGCAAGACTTCGCGTTTTTCGGCGGCGTGGCGGCGGGACATATCGTCTTCCTCTTACTTAGGACGCTTGGCGCCGTACTTCGAACGGCGCTGCTTGCGGTCTTTGACGCCCTGGGTATCCAGAACACCGCGCAGAATGTGGTAACGCACACCGGGAAGGTCTTTTACACGGCCGCCACGGATCAGAACCACAGAGTGTTCCTGAAGGTTGTGGCTTTCGCCCGGAATATAGCTGATCACTTCGAACCCATTCGTCAGGCGCACTTTGGCAACCTTCCGCATGGCCGAGTTCGGCTTCTTTGGTGTCGTTGTATAAACACGCGTACAAACGCCGCGCTTTTGCGGACAGCCCTGCATGTGCAGCGACTTGGAGCGTTTGACTTTGGGCTGTCGGGGTTTCCGGATCAGCTGTTGGATCGTGGGCATTAATTTAAATCCCGTTTCTTCGTCTCGTCATGGGGGGCGCCCCCCGGCTCATCTTCCAACACGCATCGTGCGTCCACGACAACGCGATTAACCGCGAAGCTCCCGTCGTTTCGGGGGCCTGCGGTGGGTTTCCAGAGGATCGGGGCGCGTTTGCCCGGATCGTGACCACTTTCGTTTTGTAAGGGACGGAACTCCGTCCAAGTAGCGCGGCTTTTAGGACGAGTCGGATGGGGTGTCAACAGTGGCTAACACCTAAGTACGCCAACACGAAAAACCTTTGAGTTTTAAACGAGAAAGGCGGCCACGAATGGCCGCCTTCCAATAGCTTTATCCGGTTGGACTTAGGCCTTCTGACGACGGCGCATTGCGCCCATGCCAGCCAAGCCACCAAGCAGCAACAGAGCCGATGCCGGAAGCGGAACTTCCGAAACGTCACCGAAATCTAGAACCAGAGTGGCTTTGCCAGCCCGGACGCTTTCGAAAAAACCGCTCGCAGAACGGCCATCTTCGAGCGTCGCAGCAGCGTAAAGTTCTGCGCCACTATCGTCGATTCCGCCGCCTTCGCCTTGGCCAGACAATCCCCGAATCCAAGTACGGAAATTCAACCCATTGCCTTGATCAAAGTCTTGAGCAGCAAAATTAAAGGTCAAAGCATTTCTGGTGCTGCGATCTGAATCGTTAGGGTCTGTTGTGTCGCTCACTGCGAAGCTAAAGCTTCCGTCGCGCAAACCTTGATCCAGGATTTTTCTGACCGGGTCGTCACCACCCGCAAAACGCGCATTGGATTCGCCGTCAGTTGCGGTCAGGTCGAAAAAGATCGATTCAACGCACTCGGCGTTGGCTTGGCATTGACCGCTACCCGAATAGGTGACCATGAAATCCACACTGTCACCACCGGCGTCAGTTGCCATGATGGTCAATGTAGATGCAAAGGCAGAGCCCGCAAACATCGTACCAGCAATAGCTAAAACACCGATTTTGGAAAAGATAGACATCGTATTTCCCTCACATAAAAACGCTCGCGCCAAAACGTTTGGCGGAGCGGGAACTCACTCCCTGTCGCTTTAGTATGGTAGTTCCGCGCAAATTAAAAGGCTGGAGCGGAGCATTCCTCCAAAAAATCGCCAATCCCCAGCCAAACCGCGAAAACCTCCAGTGATCCAATTATTATTGTTCGCATTTTTGTCCCAATTTGTGATTTAAGGAGTTATTGTTTCCAGTGATGTCAATGACAGGTTCAGAGCGTCATGTGCGACAGAAAACAAATTTCGTCAAATTTGGACGCCTTGAAAATGCTCTGGTGCCGATCAAGTTTCACCGTTTGAGCGGGACAAAAGCGAGGCCACTTCTTGGCTCTGAATTGCCACGCCGCCAATGGAAAAATTGCGGGCTCGCCACGTCACGCAGTTTCGTCATCAGTTGGGCACGGTGCAAAACCGTATTTTTAACTATGCACTTTCATTTGGTTAGTGCCCGTTTTCTGTCGGAGTCAATTTTTTATGAACCAACAGCAATGACGTTCCGCACCAATTTGCATAACAAAATAATCCAACAACAGGGTTCAAATGACCACTTTCAAAACGCTTCTACCTGGCGTTGTTGTGACCATAGCCGGTGCCGCTGCATCCGCACAAAGCATCGCCGATATCGCTGCGGGCGGCGTGGCAATCGCGGACGGCACTGGTGAATTCGCCAACGTCATCATCGCGGACATCAAAGCCTACTATGGCGTGATCCACATGGTCGACAAAGTCTTGTTGCCAGACGCACGCCCAGCCCACCACTAAAAAGCTCTAAGATACGAAAGGCCCAATTTCGATGGGGCCTTTCGGACCATTTGGTTTTCCGGCTGATCGGACCTTGTTAATTTCCTCAAGACGCGAGTACGGTGGCAGGAGGTATTCCAAACGTAATGAATGCCGATACCAACACCCCCGATGCAAACATCCAAAAGGTTTCGTCACATGAGAACACTCGGAGCATTAATCTTTTCGGGATTTGAAACCCTAGATTATTTTGGACCCATTGAAATGCTGGGGGGATTTGGACAAGAGGTTGAGATTATTACAGTCGCAAAAGGGCTCGATCCCGTGCCCAGTGTCCATGGCCAGAGAATTGTCGTCGACAAAACCATATCTGAGAAAAACGATTACGACCTGTTGTTCGTTCCCGGTGGCGATGCGGCGTTGATCGAAGGAAAAGACGACGAATTGGTGCAATGGCTTCGTGAGGCATCCAGTAACGCAGAACGCGTCATGGGTGTATGCACGGGCACCGTGTTGTTGGGGATGACAGGGGTACTAGACGGACGCAAAGCGACAACAAACAAGCGCGACTTTATGAAAACCGTGCATCTTGCACCAAAGGTCGATTGGGTAAAAGAGGCCCGCTGGGTCGAAGACGGCAAGTTCTACACGTCCTCGGGTGTTTCTGCGGGCATAGACATGGCGCTCGCCGTCATGGCGGATTTGTTCGGAATGGAATTGGCCGAGAAACTGGCCTTGGGTTGTGAATACGAATGGCACAAGGACGCAAATCGTGATCCGTTTGCCAAATTGGCAGGTTTGGTCTGAAACCCTGATCGCCACCGCACGACGTTCTGAAACGAGAGGTCAGACAAAAAAAGACCCCGCATCAGCGAGGCCTTTTTCGTGTTTGTTGTTCCGCTAAGTTCAGTCGCGGCTTTCCGGTGTTTCCACAAGGTCGGCGTCCATGCTGCCACCCGCATCCATCTCGATCGGTGCAGCCAATGCGGCAGCAGCTTCTGCTTCCGCCTGTGCCTCCTGAATGACCTTCTGGTCCCGTTCAGCGGCGATGCGGCGAACAAGCTGTGTCGCCCCACCTGTACCCGCAGGGATCAAGCGGCCCACGATCACATTCTCTTTCAGGCCGACCAGTTTATCGCGCTTGCCCTGCACCGAAGCTTCGGTGAGAACCCGTGTGGTTTCCTGGAACGATGCAGCCGAGATGAACGAACGTGTCTGCAACGACGCTTTGGTGATGCCCAGAAGGATCGGTTCGCCTTTCGCAAGACGGCGACCTTCGGCCTCGGCTTTCGCATTGGCGGCCTCAAACTCGGCCTTATCAACGTGTTCGCCTTTCAACAAAGTGGTTTCACCAGAATCCTGGATTTCCCACTTTTGCAGCATCTGACGCACGATGACTTCGATGTGCTTGTCGTTGATTTTCACGCCTTGGAGACGATAGACGTCCTGAACTTCGTCAATCATGTAATCGGCCAGTGCTTCGACACCCATAATCGACAGGATGTCATGCGGGGCCGGGTTACCGTCCATGATGTAATCGCCCTTCTGGACGAAATCGCCTTCGGCCACAGGAATGTGCTTACCCTTTGGCAACATGTATTCCACGGCTTCGCCATTTTCGTCAGCAGGTTCGATCGATATACGACGCTTGTTCTTATAGTCGCGGCCATATTTCACATAACCATCGATTTCAGCGATGATCGCGTGATCTTTGGGACGACGGGCTTCGAACAATTCGGCAACACGCGGCAGACCACCGGTGATGTCTTTGGTCTTGGCACCTTCACGCGGAATACGCGCAACCACGTCACCGGCCTTAACTTCGGCCCCTTCTTCAATCGAAAGAATGGCTTCGACTGACATCGGATAAGTGATCGGGTTACCGGCATCGTTGCGCACAGGCTCGCCCGACTTGTCGGCCAGAATGACTTCTGGTTTCAAATCGGAACCCTTCGGCGCTGAACGCCAATCGGTTACGATTTTCTGGGTCATGCCGGTTGCATCATCGGTTTCGTCTTTCACCGAAATGCCCGAAACGAGGTCCACAAACTTGGCCGTACCCGCTTTTTCGGCGATGATCGGCAACGTATAGGGATCCCATTCGAACAGCTTGTCGCCACGGGCAATCTTGGCGCCTTCCTTGTGGAAGACCTTGGTGCCATAGCTCAGCTTGTGGCCAGAGCGTTCGATACCGTTGTCGTCGATGATCAACATTTGCATGTTGCGTGCGATAACAATCTGCTCGCCGTCGGAGTTTTTGATCAGGTTCGCGTTCTTGAACTCGATCTTACCATCGGCCGAACTTTCCATGAACGACTGCTGACCACCCTGCGCAATACCGCCGATGTGGAATGTCCGCATCGTCAGCTGTGTGCCGGGTTCGCCGATGGACTGAGCTGCGATAATTCCGACCGCTTCGCCGATGTTCACTTGCGTACCACGTGCAAGGTCACGACCGTAGCACTGTGCACAGACGCCTTCTTCTGCTTCACAAGTCAGCGGCGAACGAATGCGCATCGACGGCACTTCAGCCTTTTCGATCATGTCGGCTTTGCGTTCGTCGATCAGCTCGCCTTTGGTGACAAGCACTTCGTCGGTACCCGGACGTACTACATCATCAGCCGACACACGGCCCAGAATACGCTCGGACAAAGACGCAACGATTTCGCCGTCGTTGACCGCAGGTTCCGCGGTGATCGCAGTTTCCGTTCCGCAATCGACCATGCGCACGATGCAATCTTGCGCAACGTCAACCAGACGACGGGTTAGATAGCCCGAGTTCGCGGTCTTAAGCGCGGTGTCAGCCAGACCTTTCCGGGCACCGTGGGTTGAGTTGAAGTACTCAAGCACCGTCAGGCCTTCTTTAAAGTTCGAGATGATCGGCGTTTCGATAATCTCGCCCGAAGGTTTGGCCATCAGACCACGCATACCGCCCAGCTGTTTCATCTGGGCTGGCGAACCACGCGCACCGGAGTGCGACATCATATAGATGCTGTTGGGTTCCATTTCGGAACCGTCTTCGTCGCGTTTCATGGATGAAATTTCGTCCATCATCGAACCCGCAACTTCGTCAGAACACTTCGACCAGGCATCGACAACTTTGTTGTACTTTTCGCCCTGAGTGATCAGGCCGTCCATGTACTGTTGTTCGAATTCCTTCACCTGATCGCGAACGCCACCCACGATTTTCCACTTGGCGTCAGGAATGACCATGTCGTCCTTGCCAAAGCTGATGCCCGCTTTAAAGGCCTCTTTAAAGCCGGTGGTCATGATCTGATCGCAGAAGATAACCGATTCCTTCTGACCGCAATAGCGGTAGACGGTGTCGATGACCTGCTGCACTTCCTTCTTACGCAAAAGGCGGTTCACCAGATCAAACGGTGCTTTCGCATTCAACGGCAGAAGCGCACCAAGCAACATACGGCCCGGTGTGGTTTCAAAACGCTGGAGCATTTCCAGACCGTCTTCACCGATTTGCGGAATACGCGCGGTGATTTTGGCGTGCAGGTGCACTTCACCTGCGTCCAAAGCGTGCTGCACTTCGTCGGTGTCGGCAAAGACCATGCCTTCGCCCTTCATGCCTTCACGTTCCATGGTGATATAGTACAAACCAAGGATCATATCCTGCGATGGCACGATGATCGGCGCCCCGTTTGCAGGCGACAACACGTTGTTCGTCGACATCATCAAGACGCGGGCTTCAAGTTGCGCTTCCAGTGAAAGCGGCACGTGAACCGCCATCTGGTCACCGTCGAAGTCAGCGTTGAACGCCGAACACACCAGCGGGTGCAACTGAATGGCTTTGCCTTCGATCAAAACGGGTTCGAACGCTTGAATACCAAGACGGTGCAACGTCGGCGCACGGTTCAAAAGAACGGGATGTTCGCGGATGACTTCATCCAGGATGTCCCAAACCTCGGGACGTTCCTTTTCGACCAGCTTTTTGGCTTGCTTCACCGTCGAAGACAGACCTTTGGCTTCAAGGCGCGAATAGATGAACGGTTTGAACAGCTCGAGCGCCATCTTTTTCGGCAGGCCACATTGATGCAGCTTCAGTTCCGGGCCGGTCACAATGACTGAACGACCCGAGAAATCGACGCGTTTCCCCAAAAGGTTCTGACGGAAGCGGCCCTGTTTGCCTTTCAGCATGTCAGACAACGATTTCAGCGGACGCTTGTTCGCACCGGTAATGACGCGACCACGACGGCCATTGTCGAACAGCGCATCCACGGATTCCTGCAACATCCGCTTTTCGTTCCGAACGATGATGTCCGGGGCGCGGAGTTCTATCAGGCGTTTCAGGCGGTTGTTCCGGTTGATCACACGGCGGTAAAGATCGTTCAGATCGGACGTCGCGAAACGGCCACCATCCAGCGGCACCAGCGGGCGCAGCTCGGGCGGGATCACAGGCACAACGGTCAGGATCATCCATTCCGGGCGGTTGCCGGATTCAAGGAAGCTTTCGATGATCTTCAAACGCTTGATGATCTTCTTTGGCTTCAGTTCTCCAGTGGCTTCCGAAAGATCCACGCGAAGCTGTTCAGCTTCGGATTCCAGATCAATCGCGGCCAGCATTTCGCGGATCGCTTCAGCACCGATGTTGGCTTGGAACGCGTCCGGGCCATAGGCGTCTTGCGCGTCCATGAACTCTTCTTCCGACATCAACTGACCGTATTGCAGGTCGGTCAGGCCGGGTTCGATCACCACGTAGTTTTCGAAGTACAGAATGCGTTCCAGATCGCGCAGCGTCATGTCCAGCATCAGGCCGATGCGCGATGGCAGCGACTTCAGGAACCAGATGTGCGCGACGGGTGCGGCCAGTTCGATGTGGCCCATCCGTTCGCGGCGCACCTTTTGCAGCGTGACTTCCACACCACATTTCTCGCAGACAACGCCGCGATACTTCATGCGCTTATATTTGCCGCAGAGACATTCATAGTCTTTGATCGGCCCAAAGATACGGGCACAGAACAGACCGTCACGCTCGGGCTTGAACGTCCGATAGTTGATCGTCTCAGGCTTTTTAATCTCACCGTAAGACCACGAAAGGATCCGCTCTGGCGAAGCCAGCGAGATTTTGATTTCGTCAAACGTCTGAGGCGCGGCCACAGGGTTAAACGGGTTGGTTGTCAGTTCCTGGTTCATTTGGAAACCTCTTCCAATTCGGGGCAGACAAAAAAGTCTGCACTCCTGTAATTTGCTTTCGACATCGGCCCACTAGCGATCTTCGTCACCAGAGCGTCACGGGGTGGCGCGGATACACGCCGCCAAGTTGATTTGTCGGAACGACAGTCAGTGAAAAAATGTGTCCCATTCTCATTCCACACTGCGAACAACTTGCTTCCGTTTCTCTGGTCGATGACATCTTCACCGCCGACAATTGTACATCCTGCCAACGCGCCCACCGTGGATACGGCTATGGCGCATTTGGCAAAATGGTCATTCATTCCGCGGCAATCCCCGGCTCATCATCATCCTCAACCGCATCCAGGAGTTCCATGTTGAGGCCAAGGCCCCGGACTTCCTTCACAAGCACGTTGAAGCTTTCCGGCACGCCTGCTTCGAAGTTGTCCTCGCCTTTGACGATCGACTCGTAAACCTTGGTACGGCCTGCGACATCGTCCGACTTGACGGTGAGCATCTCTTGCAGCGTGTAAGCGGCGCCGTAAGCTTCCAGTGCCCAGACTTCCATTTCCCCGAAACGCTGGCCGCCGAACTGGGCTTTACCACCCAGAGGCTGCTGCGTGACAAGGCTGTAAGGCCCGGTTGATCGCGCGTGGATCTTGTCATCGACAAGGTGGTGCAGCTTCAGAAGGTACTTGATACCGACCGTCACCTGCCGCGCAAACTTCTCGCCTGTACGACCATCAAACAAGTCCGATTGACCGCTTTGGCTGAACCCAGCGCGTGTCAGCGCATCGTTCACGTCAGCTTCTTTCGCACCGTCAAAGACCGGCGTTGCAATCGGCACACCATTTGTTGCGTTGCCCGCAACTTCAAGCAGACGATCTTCGCTGAGATCCTTGATGCCCTCGTCATAGACGTTGTCACCATAAGCGATCTTCATCGCATCACGGACCGGAGTCATATCGCCCGAACGACGGTATTCGCCCAAAGCTTCGTCAATCTGGATACCCAGACCGCGCGACGCCCAACCCATGTGCGTTTCCAAAATCTGACCGACGTTCATACGCGACGGCACACCCAGCGGGTTCAGAACGAAATCAACCGGCGTACCGTCCCCAAGGAACGGCATGTCCTCCATTG
>CALKXV010000011.1 GCA_938005545.1 uncultured Paracoccaceae bacterium | reverse complement strand
ACCACTCCGATGATGGTTGCGGTGACGCACCCCATGAAAGCGACCAAAAAGGTGTTCAAAACTCCAAGAAGCGCAGCGCGGCCATGGCTATCGGTCGTTTCGTATTCGATGAGGCGCGGTTCAATTGAATAACCCGCGGCGTCATCCAAAAAATCAAATCGGATTGGTTTGCCCAAGGCCGCCAGGTTCGTCGCGGCGTTGTTCGCCAGCCAGAAAAACCCGGAAAGCACGGCAATCAAGACAATCACCTGAATGGTCAGCCCACGGTAACGCTGATCATAAAGCAGCATCGAAAGCTGGAAACCTTCGCGTGGTGGCTGGATGGTCTGGTCGGCCATAGTGGTTCACCCCTGTTGAACGCGGCGCACAAACTCTTGTTTATTGCTTATAATGCGAAAGAGACGCCCGAAGGCGTCTCTTTCAGTTTTGACTTTACCGGAACGGCGGCGAGTACTGAAGACCGCCTTGCGTCCAAAGCGCGTTCAGCCCGCGAGCCAAACCAATTGGTGTGTTCTCACCGATGTTACGCTCAAAGATTTCGCCATAGTTGCCAGTCGCCGCAATTGCGCGAACGGCCCAATCAGCGTCGAGGCCCAGCATTGCGCCCAGCGACCCTTCTGAACCAAGCATCCGGTTGATTTCAGGGTTGTCGGTTCCACCAGCCAGTTCGGCCACGTTTGCGGATGTCACGCCAAGTTCTTCAGCCGCAACAAGCGCGTTCTGCGTCCAACGCACAACATCTTCCCACTGGTTATCACCGTGACGAACGGTTGGTCCAAGCGGCTCTTTCGAGACGATTTCGGGAAGGATTTGGAAGGCGTTTGGATCTTTCAAAGACGCTCGCACACCAGCCAGCGCCGAAGCGTCTGTTGTGTAAACGTCACATGCACCTTCTTCGAACAAAGCTTTTGCTTCCGTTGTTCCGCCAACAGGCAGTGGCGTGAAAGACATGCTGTTCACGCGGAAGAAATCTGCAAGGTTCAACTCGGTCGTCGTACCGGTTTCAATGCAGACCGTTGCGCCATCCAGCTCTTTGGCCGAACTGACACCCAAAGCAGTCGGAACCATAAAGCCCTGACCGTCATAGTAGTTGATACCGACGAAAGACGTCTTCAGGTCAACATCCCGCGAGAACGTCCACGTTGTCGTCCGATACAGCAGGTCAACTTGACCAGCCGAAAGCGCGGTAAAGCGGTTCTTGGACGAAAGTTCGATGTATTCTACGGCATCGGTGTCGCCGAAGATGGCCGCACCCAAGGCACGACAAAAATCAACATCAAATCCCTGATGCTTTCCTTCGCTATCGCGAGCCGAGAATCCCAAAGTGCCTTCAGTAACGCCGCAATTGATCTTGCCGCGCGCTTTTACGTCGTCAAGCGTTTGTGCGCTTGCCAGACCGCCAGCAGCGATAGCAACAGCTAAAGCGCCGATAAATATAGATTTTTTCATTTTTACCTCTTCCTGAGTGCTCGCCAATCCGACGAGCGCATTCGGACCCCGTTTTTTTTCAAGCCCGGATTATGTAGGATCGATGACATCAGTCAACGAACGGGCAGAATTTGGCGGGATTCCCATCATAACGTCAAGGGTGAACGCCAAATTAATCTAACGTCAAGTCGTCAGAATATTTGTTAAGGAACAGGTATTTGGCGACGACGTCAGGCTGCCCGATAAACTTCCGTTGCGTGAAGGAACGCCATTTTTTTCATCTCGATGTGAGCGCTGGCTTCTTCGTCAGCGCCCCATTGCTCGATTTGCCAAGCCTCATCAAGGCAGGATGCAGCCCACAGATCTTCTGCCGCGAAGGCCTGTTCGACGACGGCCAATCCGATACAAAATGAACCGGAAAGACCGATCAGATCGTGAAAACCGGTCAGTTGAAAGTCGGTCATCGGTTCCATTGCCGTCGCCAAACGCGCGATGCCCAAAGGGTCTTGATCTACGGGCATCACGCCTGACGTGGATTGCAACGTTACGCCAAAGCGCTTTTCAATCCACAAAAGGATGGGGTCCCAAACATCTTTTTGACGGCGCACAAGGCTATCGGGACTTTCAGCGCGGTAACACAGCAAGTCCGTCCCCGCATAGCCGCCAAGATGGGCAATCACATCCGCACGTTGATGCGCAACTTTGTCGATCGCCGCGTTGGATGTTCTTGTCCAGGGCATCGCGATCGGATCAACCTGTTCAACTTGCGCGTCCCATTCTGCGGCAACTTTCTTGGCAATCCTTTCGCTTGGTACGACCATCGGCTTCTTAGCTGGCGTGCGGACGGTGCGATCATCCAGTTTGATCTGAAATCCGCCCTCAACCGCTTCAAAAGACACGGCGTCCCAAAACCGCTTCATAGCCCAATCGCTCACAACTCGTCCTCATCAAACGGATCGGCCGGCACCTCACTTGAGTGCCAGTCCAAGGTTTCCCATGTGCGGGCCATGTGATCAGGCATCGGCGCGGTCAGCATCAAATGATTGCCCGTGACAGGGTGGATCAAGGACAGGCTGCGCGCATGAAGATGAAGCTTGCGGCTGATCTCACCACCCAGTTGTGACCCCCAGCCATCGCCCATGTTCTCTTGCCCGGAACCGCCGTACTTGCCGTCGCCAATAATCGGATGCCCAATCTCGGCCATATGTGCACGAAGCTGATGGGTGCGACCCGTGATCGGTACCAAAGCCACCCATGAGGCGCGCGTCGCCAATGAAGACAGAACCGCATAATCGGTCGTCGCGTGTTTTGCATCTGGCGTGGCATCAACGTCTCGGGGATGCAACGCGTGCATCTTTTCGCCCTCACCGTGGGGGCCGTGCCCCCCCGCCTTGACCAGTCCAAACCGAATGGTGCCCATGCGTGGATGCGGCGCACCCGCGACAGCCGCCCAATAAATCTTGCGCGTGTCCCGCGAACGGAATGCCTTGGCCAAAGCAGCCGCCACCATCCGCGTGCGCGCCATGATCAAGATACCCGACGTATCCTTGTCCAGCCGGTGCACAAGGCGTGGCTTGTCTTCAGCGTCAAACGTCAGAGCGGCCGACAACCCATCCAAGTGACGTTTCTGCTTCGAACCACCTTGGGTCGGCAATCCGGCCGGTTTGTTCAAAGCAATGATGTGATCATCACGATAGATGACCATGTTCCGCATCATCGCGACATCTTCATCCGAAATCACCGGCCCCTTCGACGGTGTCGGCGCGGCCCCATCCGGCAAAGGCGGTACGCGCACCGTTTGCCCCACCTCAACGCGGGTCGAAGACTTCACTCGCCCACCGTCCACACGGATTTCACCCTTGCGGCACAGTTTTTCGATCCGGCCCTGCGGCACATGCGGGAACCGCCGCCGAAACCAACGATCCAACCGCTGATCGCCCTCTCCCTCACCAATGTCGATAATCTGTACAGCGCTCATGACATGACCCTCGCGATGGCCACTCCAGCGAAAAGCCCAAAAATTGAAAGCAAAACCGAAGCCCCCACATAGAGCGCGGCCTGCCCGACGTCACCGCGTTCGTACAAACGAAACGCATCCAGCGAAAACGCCGAAAACGTTGTGAACCCACCCAAAAGCCCGGTCATGGTGAACATCGCAATCCGATCCAGCCCCTTTTGGGCAAAAAACACAAAGGCCACACCCATAAGAAAGCTTCCAACGACGTTGACGGACAGCGTACCAAACGGAAACGCAACGACAAGCGAAGTCAGATATCTAAGGGCGGCACCAAGCGCACCGCCTAAGGCTACATAAAGGAATGTCATGAGGCCTGCGTCTGTCGGTTGCCCCGAGTTTTGTCAACTCTCGCGCTTGGCACGCAGCTTGACGAAAAAATCCAACCGCTTCTTTAGATCGCGTTCGAACCCGCGTTCCACAGGCAGATAATAGACAGGGCGCTTCATGGTCTCGGGGAAATAATTTTGCCCTGAAAACCCGTCCTCGGCATCATGGTCATAGGCATAACCGTCGCCATAGCCCTGTTCTTTCATCAAATTGGTCGGCGCATTCAAAATATGCTTTGGCGGCGCTTCCGATCCGGTCGCCTTGGCGTCACGCCTTGCCGACTTATACGCCACATAACCTGCGTTGGATTTTGGAGCGAGCGCCAGATACGTCACCGCCTGTGCCAAGGCCAATTCACCTTCGGGGCTGCCAAGCCGTTCGTAAGTATTCCACGCATCAATACAAACGCTCTGAGCCTGCGGATCGGCCAGCCCTATATCCTCCACTGACATCCGCGTAATGCGGCGCGCCAGAAATCGCGGGTCTTCACCGCCTTCCAGCATCCGCGCGAACCAATACAGGGCCGCATCGGGGTCAGAACCGCGCACCGATTTATGCAACGCGGAAATCAGGTTGTAATGGGCATCGCCCGATTTGTCGTATTGGGCCGCCCGACGCATCAGACGTTTGGTCAAGGTCGCTGTATTCAGCTTTTCGCCCGCTTTCCAACTGACCACCTGTTCGATCAGATTCAACAATGCGCGGCCATCCCCATCAGCCATTTCCAGCAAAGCCTCGCGCGCGGGCCCTTCCAACGGCAACGGCGCGCCAAAATCGGCTTCGGCCCGTTGCGCGAGGCGTTCCAAATTGGCAAGCGACAGCCGGGTCAGCACCATAACTTGGGCCCGCGACAACAGTGCAGCGTTCAATTCAAACGATGGGTTTTCGGTCGTTGCCCCGACCAAAAGAATGGTGCCGTTTTCCATCAACGGCAGAAACCCGTCCTGCTGCGCCTTGTTGAACCGGTGGATCTCGTCGACGAACAACAACGTACCCTGCCCGTTCTGCCGCCGAAGCCGCGCGGCCTCGAACACCTTCTTCAATTCCGCCACGCCCGTAAAAATCGCGCTGATCTGAACAAAACTCATATCCGTCGCATCGGCCAAAAGACGCGCGATCGTTGTTTTACCAACACCGGGCGGCCCCCACAGAACCAGCGAACCAAGGCTTTTTGCCGCAATCATCGCACCAAGCGGGCCATCGGCGCCCAACACAGCTTCTTGGCCGATCACTTCGTCCAAGGTCGCGGGGCGCAAACGATCCGCAAGCGGACGTGGCGCCGTGTCGGGAACTTTGCCCTGAGTGTCAAAAAGATCAGCCATGTGGTGCAGAGGCTACGCCCCTGCACCCAAGACGAAAAGAGCCGAAAAGGCCTTAGTGAAGCTTTGTCGCCAACCCGATGTTGATACAAACGCTCCGGTCACCGTCATCCGTCTCAATGACTTTGCCAGCCGGGACACAATCGATGCCGGTGCGCCGCGCAAGTCTTGGACTATGCTCGGGCACAATGCCGATCAAAGATGTCGCCCCCAATTCGCGCGCCGATCGAACCATCTCGCTGATCAAGGAACATTGAACGCGCAAGCGCAGCTTGGACGGTACATCATCCGCCACGAACACACGGCTCGATTCCCAAATATGGGGCGCAACCGGTGCCTCTTCGAACAGCAAGTCCTTTGGAATGCTTTCAAGCAACCCCAACTGAGCATCTCGGATCATATAGGAATAAATTCCACACCGCGCCGTCGTTGGCGTCAATCGCACCCCGGCCAACACCCGGCCTAAATCATGAACCGCCACCCAGCGGCTTGCGGGCGTGTCGTATTGGTCAAACTCCATTCCGTTTGCCTCAGGAAGATCCCAATCGTTGCGTTCAATGAATGTTTTCCGTCTAGCGCGAAACATATTCGCGAATAGCTCGCCATGGTTGTGTAAATTGGCGAACGAAAGAGTAGTCACTTGCATTTTGTACAGCCTCCAGTCTGGGTTAAAAACCTGATCAGGGGGAGGCAGTACTGCCTATAATAGCTGGTATTCTCGGGCCTTCTTTAGCGCTTGTGCCGTTGTACGCGCGCCCAAACGAACCCTCGCCGATTGTAAACGCGCCTTAAAAGCGCTCTCCGAAATTCCTAGTTTTGCAGCTGCGGCAGCGTGCCGGTCCCCATCAGCTAGCAGACGCAACGCTTCGATTTGCGCACGCGTCAACGCGGTTGGAGGCTCCGCTGCTAAATGAAGATTTTGCACGATCTTCACAGCCGCCACGATTTCGTCGTCAGTGAATTCGCGTTCGTGATGGGCCATCCCCACGATACTTCGCGAGGTGATTGGCCCGTAGGAAATCACAGCCCCATATCGAAGCCCAAAAGTTTGGGCTTGCCCGAGAATGTTAAACGGGTCTGGAAGCTTAATCGCACTCCAGCGCGTGTGCCCTTTGACGCCCAATCCCCAAAACACAAGGGGATCACGCAAAGCGTAAGCATTCTCGTCATAGAGTTTTGTCCACGCCTCATCATATGTACGCACATAGATCATCGGTGACGCAAAACGGATGTGAAGTCCGGCAGAAAAACCACAAGGCGATATGCGACCCAAAGCATCAAAATTTGCCGATAACGACGTTTGGTCGTGATCGGTGGTATTGGTTACCTGGTTTCGTTCCAGATGCTCATAAGGTTCGTTGTCGCGCCACATAGTCTCGCTCTAGGCAATCCCGACAAACTATTGGCGTTTGCCGGGGATTTCTACTTGATTTGTCGAACTTACCTGTACTTTTAGATAAGCTGAGCTTACATCAGTCAACCTTAAAGTGTGTTAATCACCGTACAATCTCTCAAAAGTGTATTAATCCAGGAAAACTGATCTGCCCGTTCAAATTGGGTGTTCACGTCTCACGTTCACTTTGAAACCAGAACCACAAACGCAAAAAAGCCGCTCGGGATTGACCAGAGCGGCTTTTGTCAGACGATTTAGCTGCGTCTTATTCTTCTGCGGCCTCTTCGGCCTCAAGGCGCGCACGATCAGCGGCACCTTTCGCATCGGCATCCCGGTCGACCAATTCAATAATCGCCATCGGTGCCATGTCCCCATACCGATACCCTGCTTTTAGAACGCGGGTATAGCCACCGGAACGCTCTTTGTAGCGTGGTCCCAAAACCTCAAACAGCTTTGCAACGTGCATGTCTTGCTTCAGACGGGCGGCGGCATTGCGGCGGGCGTGCAGATCGCCGCGTTTTCCAAGCGTAATCAGCTTGTCCATAACGCGCTTCAGCTCTTTGGCTTTTGGCAACGTTGTCTTGATTTGCTCATGTTCAATCAGCGACCCAGCCATATTGGCCCAAAGCGCCTTGCGGTGCTCATGGGTGCGGTTCAGGCGGCGATAGCCCCGTGCGTGACGCATGTGTCTTCTCCAAATAGATGCCCTCTACGAGCCTTTATGCTTTGTCCGGCGGGGGATGCGTGTCCCCCGCTCACCTTGGGGCGGATGCCCTGACTGTCCCCGGTATTCCGGGCATTTCGTAACTTAGAACTGGTCTTCGAACTTCTTGGCCAGATCTTCGATGTTCTCTGGCGGCCATTCCTCGACGTCCATGCCAAGGTGAAGCCCCATGCCCGACAACACCTCTTTGATCTCGTTCAAAGACTTCCGGCCAAAGTTCGGCGTACGAAGCATCTCGGCCTCGGTCTTCTGAATCAAGTCGCCGATGTAGACGATATTGTCGTTTTTCAAGCAGTTCGCCGAACGGACAGACAACTCCAGCTCGTCCACTTTCTTCAGCAGAAGCGGGTTGAACTCAAGTCCATCATCTTCGTCCTGACGCGTTGCACTTTCAGGTTCGTCAAAGTTCACGAAGATCGACAGCTGATCCTGCAAAATTCGCGCAGCCAAAGCCACTGCATCATCAGGCGTAACCGAACCATCGGTTTCAAGCTTAAGCGTCAGCTTGTCATAGTCCAAAACCTGACCTTCACGGGTCGGCTGAACATCATAACTGACCTTGCGAACAGGCGAATAAATCGCATCAACAGGCACAAGACCAATCGGCGCGTCTTCGGGGCGGTTTTTGTCCGCCGCGACATAGCCTTTGCCGTTCTCAACAGTCAGTTCCATGAACAGATCGGCGCCGTCATCAAGGTGGCAGATCACATGGTCTTTGTTCAGAACTTCGATCCCAGCGGTTTCCGAGATATCACCAGCCGTCACAACCTGTGGGCCTTTGGCCGAAACAGACAAACGCTTTGGGCCTTCGACATCCATACGGATCGCAACGCCCTTCAGGTTCAAAACGATGTCGGTGACATCTTCGCGAACGCCAGCAACACTTGAAAATTCGTGCAAGACATTGTCGATTTGCACCGATGTAATAGCCGCGCCCTGAAGCGACGACATCAAAACACGACGGATCGCATTGCCCAATGTCAGGCCAAAGCCACGCTCCAGCGGTTCCGCCACCACAGTGGCCTCGCGCGCAGGGTCGTTGCCGGGCTTTACATCAAGCTGCGTCGGCTTGATCAGTTCTTGCCAGTTCTTGTGGATCATGTTGGTCTCCTCAATTCATGTGCGCGGCCCATGTCCAAGACTGAGCACTTCCCGAGGGTAGCAGGGCGGCGAAATAACCGCCCTGACATCTTATACGCGGCGGCGCTTTGGTGGGCGGCAACCGTTGTGGGCAATCGGCGTCACATCGCGGATCGATGTGATGTTGAACCCAACGGCAGCCAGCGCACGAAGCGCGCTTTCACGACCAGAACCCGGTCCCTGAACTTCGACTTCCAAAGTCCGAACACCATGTTCCTGCGCCTTCTTGCCAGCGTCCTCAGCAGCCATCTGGGCCGCATAAGGTGTGGATTTCCGCGAGCCTTTAAAGCCCATGGTTCCAGCCGAGGACCAAGCTATCGCATTGCCCTGGACGTCGGAAATCAGGATCCGGGTGTTGTTGAATGTCGAATTCACATGCGCCACACCGGAGGCAATGTTTTTTGACGGTTTCTTTTTTACGCGACGTTCACGTGCCATATCGAAACCCCCCTATTTCTTCTTGCCGGCAATGGCCTTTGCGGGGCCTTTGCGGGTGCGTGCGTTGGTGTGGGTCCGCTGACCGCGAACGGGCAGGTTCCGACGATGACGTAGGCCGCGATAGCAACCAAGGTCCATCAGACGCTTGACGTTCATCTGCGTTTCACGGCGCAAATCGCCTTCAACGGTGTAAGTCGCGTCGATATGTTCACGAATGGCCAGAACTTCGGCGTCGCTGAGTTCGTTAACCCGGCGGGACGCTTCGATGTTGACGGCTTCGCAAATGGCTTTGGCCGAAGTCGGGCCGATACCGGTGATATAAGTGAGCGCGATTGGAACCCGCTTTCCAGTGGGTATGTTCACGCCAGCAATACGTGCCACGTATATTTTCCTTTTCGTTGCGAGCCCGTGATACCAGGCCCTTTTTTCACAACGGAAGCCCGGGACGCATCGGCCACCGGGCTTGCCTTTGATTCTCAGTCGAGATGGTGGTGATTATGTCGTTAACACGAAAGCGTCAAGGGCCGTTTCGCCAGGTGTCAAGAGAAATTTGTTTGACCTTTGCAGAGTCTGCAAGGACCGGCCGAAGAATAGCGCTGTCAAAGCGACAACCTTAGCCCAAAACTCCGGAAATCTCGGCCTTCACAGCGTCAATCTCGCCCAAGCCATCCACGGTTCGAAGATCGCCTTTGGCATAGTAGTACCCAAGCAGAGGTGAAGTTTTCTTGTAGTATTCCATCAGCCGCGTCTTCAGGCTTTCTTCGTTGTCATCCGCGCGACGTCTGAAATCCGACGCCCCACAGTTCGAACATTTGCCATTGGCTGGTTGCGGCTTGGTTTGGTCATTATAAACCTCACCGCAATTTCCACAGGTTGAACGTGCGGTGATCCGCGCCACCAAGGCTTCGTCATCCACCTGCATGGCCACAACCGCGTTCAAACCTTGACCGTTGGCCTTTAAAAGCTCGCCCAATGCATCCGCCTGCGGCAGCGTCCGAGGAAAGCCGTCAAAGATGAACCCGTTGCCTTCAGTCGATTGTAGCTTTTCTTCGATCAACCCGATTACGATCTCATCCGTCACCAACTGACCTGCATCCATGATAGCGGCAACTTTTTGCCCCATCTCGGTGCCCGAGGTGCGCGCTTCACGAAGCATATCGCCGGTCGAAAGCTGAACCATTCCGCGCTCATCTTCAAGAATCCGCGCTTGGGTTCCTTTACCTGCCCCCGGCGGGCCAAGCAGAATAATGTTCATCGACGCGCCGTCCCTTTTGCCTTCCCACGCTTTTTGCCGCGCAGTTGAGATTTCTCAATCAGTCCTTCGTACTGATGAGCAAGCAAATGAGACTGGACTTGCTGAATAAAGTCCATACCGACAGATACGATAATCAGGATCGAAGTCCCGCCGAAGTAGGCCGTGATCGCAAAGTTTCCGCGGATCATCTCGGGGATCATACAGACCAGCGCCAGATAACCCGAACCCAGAACCAAAAGTCGTGTGACGACATATTCCAGATATTCCTCGGTCTTTTTGCCCGGGCGAATGCCGGGAACAAAACCGTTCTGGTTCTTCAGGTTGTCGGCAACTTCATCCGGTTTGAACGACACGTTCAACGTATAGAAGTACGTGAAAAAGATGATCATGGCCGCAAAGAACAACAGGTAAAGCGGCTGGCCTGGCCCGAAATAGGCCAAAATCCAGCTCATCACTGGCCCGGCATTGCTGCCCGAGAACGTTGAAAGCGTCGTTGGCAACAGCAACAGCGACGATGCAAAAATCGCAGGAATAACACCGGCGGGGTTCACTTTGATCGGCAAATGCGAAGACCCACCGTCATAAACCTTCATTCCAACCTGACGACGCGGATACTGGATATGCACCTTGCGCAGAGATCGCTCCATAAAGACCACAAAGACCAGTGTCGCCAACAACATGCCAATGACACCCAATGTCACACCCGTTGAAATCGCACCAACCCGGCCCTGTTCAAAGAACTGCGCAAAAGCGCCCGGCAATTCCGCGACAATTCCCACATAGATGATCAGCGAAATACCGTTACCAACGCCACGCGCCGTAATCTGTTCGCCCAACCACATCAGGAACATGGTCCCGCCAACCAGCGTAATCACCGTCGAAATTCGGAAAAACCAACCAGGATCAGTCACCAAGTCGCCTGCTTCCATGGACACGGCCAAACCGTAAGCCTGGAACGTCGCCAGAAGCACTGTGCCATAACGTGTGTACTGGGTGATCTTGCGGCGACCCGTCTCGCCTTCCTTCTTTAACTGCTGCAAGGGGGCCCAGGTGGCGCCCAGAAGCTGCACGATGATCGACGCAGAAATGTAGGGCATAATGCCCAAGGCAAAAATGCCCATCCGCGACAGCGCACCACCCGTGAACATGCCCAAAACACCGGCGATCCCGCCAGCCGCCTGATCCATAAATTCGCGCAACGCAATTCCGTCGATCCCCGGAACCGGGATATACGTCCCGATCCGGTAAACGATCAGAAGACCGATGGTGAATAACAGACGTTTGCGAAGCTCGGTTGCTTTGCCCAACATGCCCCAACTTACATTGGAGGCCATTTGTTCTGCTGCGGATGCCATGTGCGGCCTCTTTTTGTGTGCAAACGCCGCCAGACCCGTTTCCGGTCGGCGGCGTTGGAAACTTTAGAATATGTAGGTAACCCAAAGGCTGCCCACAAGGCGTTACTCAGCCGCGGACGATTGTGTGACGTTCAGCGCACCACCGGCCTTTTCGACCGCCGCAATCGCTGATTTCGACGCACCGGTCACCGAAATCGTGGCCTTGGCCGAAAACTCGCCCTTGGCCAGCACACGGATGCCGTCTTTCTTGCGACGCACCAACCCCGAAGCCACCAAAGCGTCTTCGGTAATTTCGGCTTTCGCGTCGATCTTTTTGTCGTCGATAAATTTCTGGATCAGACCCAGGTTTACAACAGCGAATGCCTTGCGGTTTGGTTTGTTGAAACCACGCTTTGGAAGACGCTGGTACAAGGGCATCTGGCCGCCTTCGTAGCCATTCAGCGAAACACCCGAACGGGATTTCTGACCTTTGATACCACGGCCACCCATTTTACCGGTGCCCGAACCCGGACCACGGCCAACGCGTTTACGCCGTTTTGTTGCGCCGGGATTGTCCCGGAGTTCATTCAATTTCATGTCGCTTCTCCTTGGCCGGACGCGCCCCCGAAGCGAAATAGGACGGACACGGCATAACGTAATAGATGAGTAGGCTCTGAAAGAGACCACCGGGGGCGTATAAGGGAATTTGACGTAGCCTGGCAAGGCCTCAAAACGTGAAATACAGCCAGACAATCCAAAGTGCCGCAGCCAACCCAAAGACAACCGCCTCGGCAGGCATCACAGGGCGGCGCAATTCGGCAGGGAAAAGCCGCGGTTTTACGATCCGATACGTCAATGCTGCCGGGATCGCGACAAAACAGGTGATGGCCAAACCGGAAAAGCCCAAAAAAGCGCCCGCCACCGGCAAAAGAAACAATGCGTCCGGTGCAACGGCTCGCTGCATGCGTGCAGCCAACCAAAGCGCCAGCCCCAAAAACGTAGCACCCGCATGGATCATCAGCTGGTTCTCGAAGTTCAGCCAAACGACGAATAAACCCAAAACCGTCAAAACGGCCGTAAAACCCCGAGCCACTTTGGGTCGTGGTCCAGTCAAAAGGACAATCGCCTGAAGCCCCGACACCAAAAGCAACGTCGGAACAGCCAAAGGCCAAGGCACAACAAGAACCGCCCAAATCGAACTGATCAGGATCAATACTTCGCCGTAAAGCAACTTTGGATGCAGCGAAGCACCGCAACATCTGGCCTTTCCGCCTTGCGACAACCAGCTCAGAACAGGCACCAAGTCGCGAAGGCCCAAGGCGCGACCACACGAATCGCAAGCCGAACGGCCTTGCGGCAAAGCCTCAGCCAAATCCGATCGTGACCGATCAGCCCAGCATTGCAGAAAGCTAGCCGTCATCGGGGCCAAGGCCACGAGAACTAGGGCAGTTACAATGAAGACGTCGGTCCACGGAGGCATTTTACGCTCAAGGGTCAAAGCACTGAAAAAGTATCGTCGACGCAAACTATCGCGTCGGAATGTGGCTGTTTAGCGGCCACGCTTTGCAGGAAATGCTTGGAAAATCGGTAAATTGCAACGTTCTATCTGACACAATGTCAGGTGGGATCAGACATAAATTCGTCCAAAAACCTGTTACTTGCGTGTGTCGCGCAGGTACTCGGTCCAACATGGAACGTCCGAAGCGGCCTTCAACGAGCGAATAAAATTCATAAGCGATTTCATAACTTTGCACTCCTTTGCCTTGGCCGACGATCTATGCCCCTTCCTGTTCCGGCACTACCCCCAGTCTCACCAAAGCCGGGTTGCAATCACTGCATAGCTCGCCAACCACTCGCGATCTTGTGAAACCAATGACCCACAGCATGGCATCGGGTCCGGCAACGGTGTACGCAAACCCAACAAAATAAGAAGGAGTGTCTTATGGGTTTCGCAATGGAGACGGTGAACTTATTGGCGGTGGCGTTTGTCGTTGTCATCGGCCTGATCGTCGCTCTGGCAACCGTTCTCTTTTTAATCGACCGGTTCCAAACCCATGATGCCATCCGGCGAAATTATCCCGTTTTGGGACGCTTCCGGCACATATTTTCGACGCTGGGCGAATTCTTCCGCCAATATTTCTTCGCGATGGACCGCGAAGAGCTACCCTTTAACCGCGCACAACGGGAATGGATCCACCGCGCAGGCTCGGGCAAAGGCAATACAATCGCCTTCGGTTCGACCCGCAATTTGAACGTGACCGGCACGCCTATCTTTGTGAACGCCGCTTTCCCCCCCATGGACGACGAATTCGCCCAATCGCAACCTTTGGTTATCGGTGCCGACACCAAACATCCCTTTCACGCCAGCTCCTTCTTCAACATCTCGGGCATGAGCCTTGGCGCAATCTCCAAGCCTGCTGTCATAGCGCTTTCCAAAGGTGCAAAGGAGGCCGGCATCTGGATGAACACCGGCGAAGGCGGCCTAAGCGACTATCATCTGAAAGGCGGGGCCGACATCGTCTTTCAGATCGGGACTGCAAAATTCGGTGTGCGCGATGACGATGGCAATCTCTCTGACGAAAAACTGCGTGCCGTCGCCGCCCACCACTCAGTGCGCATGTTTGAAATCAAACTCGCCCAAGGGGCCAAACCCGGCAAAGGCGGCATCCTGCCCGGCGCAAAAGTAACGGAAGAAATTGCCAAGATCCGGGGGCTCAGCGTCGGCCAGGACGGCATATCCCCAAATCGCCACCGTGATGTGAACAATTGGGACGAACTGCTGGACATGGTCGAGCGCATCCGCACCGTCACCGGCAAACCCGTTGGCATCAAAACGGTGATGGGCGCGGAAAGCGCCGTCGGCGATCTGTTCGACGCGATCACCAAACGCGGAGCCGCCAGCGCACCGGACTTCATCACCATGGACGGCGGCGAAGGCGGAACCGGGGCCGCGCCAATGCCCCTGATCGATCTGGTGGGCATGTCGATCCGCGAGGCGCTGCCCCTGTTGGTCGATATGCGCGATCAGGCGGGCCTAAAAAACCGCATCCGCATCGTGGCCAGCGGTAAACTCGCCAATCCCGGCGATGTCGCTTGGGCCTTGGCCGCCGGGGCCGACTTCGTCACCTCAGCGCGCGGCTTCATGTTCGCATTGGGTTGCATTCAGGCCTTGAAGTGCAACAAGAACACCTGCCCCACCGGCATTACCACCCACGACCCCCGCTTCCAAAAAGGCCTGGTCGTCAGCGACAAATACCTAAAGGTCGCCGCCTACGCCAAAAACCTCGTCAAAGAGGTTGAGGTCATTTCCCACTCCGTCGGCGTCGCCGAACCAAGGCTCCTAAACCGCACCCACGTCCGCATCATGCAAGGCAACGGCCGCTCCAAACAAATGAGCAAACTGTACCCCGGCGCCGCCACAGCCGCAGAATGAACGGCCGATTGGCCGCTTCGAGCCCACTTTGACCGATGCTGCGGGGTGCGCGAATGGCCGCTCCCGGGGTGCAAAGCGATTGAGAGCAGCCAACTTAAGACTGCTCTCTCTTTTTTGGAGATATGGTGAGAGAGAGAGATTATTCCCGCTCAAAGCCGTCCCATTCGCCTGTGAATATAGCGCCCATGTTCATCTGGTAAGCGGCTGCCTTCAGCTCTTCGGGCACGTCGCCACTGAAGATGAACGGACCCGGGGTCGCGAATTCAACAAGCTGCGGGAAGAATTGGGCTGCCGTCTCGGACAGATGGAAGGCCAGTGCGTTCCCATCTTCAAAAACCTCATGAATGATAATTTGATTGCCTGTTTCGGAAACGGCGATTTCGTAAGAGATCAGACCGGGCTCATTGGCTTCCAGCATCTCTCCGACGGCGCCATAGGTCGCAACAAGTCGCTCTTCTTGCCCCTCATGAGCAGTCCAAACGTAGGTGAGTTCGATTTCTGAGCCATTATCGGCCAGAACAGGTGCGCCCAGCACGGCGATGATTGCAGCAGCGGCGGTTGTTTTTAGGTTTGCGAAGGTCATAGGTCGATCCTTTAGTTTGGTTTGTATTGGTTTGATGTGTCGTTCGGTTCAGCGATTGAAGCCAACTCTGTGGCCTGCAAATTCGGCGGCGAGGCCCATGCCTTTGGCGGCCCGCTGCATCTCGGAAGGGACATCTCCGAAGAAATAGAAGGCGCCGGGTGTTGCGATTTCGAGAAGGTTCGGGAAATGCGGGCCTGCTGTTTCGCTCAGGTGAAAGCCCAGTGCGCCCGCGTCTGCAAAGACGTCACGCACGTAGATCGCGTTTTCGTCTTCTGACACATAGACCTGCACTTCTAAGGCACCGGGTTCGTTGGCCTGCATGGCGTCTGTTACGCCGTCGTAAATGCCTTTGAGGGCGTCAAGCTGCCCCGGCTTGGCTGTCCACTTGTAAACGACTGTGATTGCGTTCGCGTCCATGATCTCTCTCCGAGTAATTGGTTTTTGGTGATCAATTCCAATATGGTAACTGATCGATTACCTTGACATGAGTAACTGATCGATTACCATAGAGTCAACAAATATTTTGAGGACGCCGATGCCCAGCCCAAAGGGATACAATCGCGAAGAGGTTCTTGACCGCGCCATCGAGCTGTTTCGCAGGCAAGGCTACTCGGCGACGAGCACTGCTGAGCTCGTTGACGAACTGGGGATGAACCGGAAGAGCATGTATGCTGAGTTCGGGTCCAAACAGGAACTATTCGAAGCAGCGTTAGACCGCTACAGCGAGATCAATCTGTCTCGCGTGCTGGCGCCGATTGAAGCATCAGACGCCAATGCGCAGTCCATTCGTGGTGCGTTTCTGGGTTACGCTTCAGCTAGTGAAACCAAATTCCGGGGTCTTGGCTGCCTTATGGCAAACACCGCAGTGGAACGGGCCGCACTGGACCCGGGCAGCGCCAAGTATGTGGATGCCTATCTTGATCGCCTGACCAAGGGTTTCCGCAACGCGTTGGAAAATGCCTTAAGTGATGGGGACGTTAACGCAGAAGCTGATCTCGACGACCTCGCAGCCCACTTTGTGAATTCCGTCGTTGGGATTTCTGCCCTTCTCCGGGCGAAAGCGACACCCGATCAGATGTACGCGGCTGGGCGAGGAGCTACGAGCATGCTTGGGAACTGCTGATGCTTCGGTGATAGACAGCGGACATTTATCTCTAATCCGTCAACGTCAGCTTCGATGAAGATTTTCTGATGCGGGCCAGGGTGCAATTTTTCGGCTTGGCTCGACTGTGGCCCGCGTTGGAAAATCTCTCAGGGAGGAAGCCGCGGGGGCTTGGCGGTGTCTATGGGGAAAGAGCGCTGTCTGTC
>CALKXV010000010.1 GCA_938005545.1 uncultured Paracoccaceae bacterium | reverse complement strand
AGACCACATTCAGCTTTGGGCAACCTGACGCCCATGGAATTCTTGCAGAGAAAGACAATGGACAAGATGGCTGCCTAAGGCCAGAGATTTAACCCCAAGGGCTCCGCGCCAAGCTGGAGGGAACTTGGGGCACAGGTCACGGACTTTGCACCGAAGTCGGGTTTGTCCGCGTTGCCGACCTTCAAACGCTTTTCGGAGCAACTTTGCCTGACTGAAGCCGTCGGATGACTGCATTGAGCCCATTTCGACCAATGCCGCGCCTTCTAAAAGCCGCGCGCCACTGGATCTTTTTGACGAAGTAGATAGAAATACATATTGCTACTAGTAGATAGCCCAACACCAAAGCGCTTATTCGATCAAAGTAAGTGCCCCCCATTAAAAATACGGATTCACCATCAAGAAGCTGGCCGCCGCCGTATCTGATTCCATCAAAAGTTATCGACCATTGGATAAACGGGAAGAGTATTGAGTAGGTCAAGGACATCAACAAAGTAAGGTCAAAGAGCCTCACTGTCCACGCGCGCCGCCAACTTGTGGCAGGGAGCGTGAGGTGCTCTTTTTTTTCTAGCAGTTTTGTATCACTGTAGTTGAGGACTTGCAGAAGCAGTCTTTGATAGAGTTCTCCAAAAGTTCCGCGCCGAACCCACCGAATTGTATCATTCAGGCTGTCTTGTTCTTTTATCGCAGATGAAATGAGCCGGTAGGAGAGCAGGGTCGTGACTATGAAAGCAGAAATGCGCCAATCAATACCAGAAAATTTTTCGTATCCAGCTTCTAACCAGCCCTCGATGTCCAAAATGGCCGTCCTTTTCTTCTACCTAGCATTGGTCCATTTGTGCTCTTCGGCGAATTATTTAACCTTAGATAACTTTGAGGGACAAATCCCGTACAGTCAAACTTACTGAGTCAATAGACCCGTCAACTGAAGAGGTGTGAACAGTAAGCAGCCATTGGGGCAGCCGCAGCGAAAGCCCGCTCCGTCCGCGATCTGTAAGTTCAGCAAAACCCAGATTGCGCGCCTGCAGCGAATGACCGGAAAGCGGGCTGCGACCGCAGCATCGAGACAATGCGCTGGATGTCGGCTCTGGGCCGCAAGTTCTGGTTGATCGACCCAATCTGGCATTGATGTGTTTCGTCGTTGAGATCGACAGCTGTGAGTCACAATGCGGAGTCTATTTGACCAATTTTCGGTTGGGCGGCACTGATGGCTTGTGAGCACTCACGCAGCGACATACGATTACAAGTATCTAATGACGCGGTCAGTATGAGCGAAAACAAGCAACATCAGACCTCTTGGTTTTGGCGGGCACCATTTGTAGTAATGGGAGTCTTCGCTTTCGTATCGATGTCTACCGGTGCGGGCCTCATAAATGTAGATGAGGCATTGCTGGGGTGGGTGACGATTTGGGAAGCCATTACTCGTCCAATATGGTGGGGGCCAGAAAGGCTTCTTGAATTATTTTTTTCAACTTCGATCCCAGATCGGTTAAAGGACTATCTCACAACAGGCCTTGTCACATGTGGGATGTTTGTCAGGGCTTCCCTTGCTTCGGGCGTGCTGAGAGACTCACCCTGGACTGAATGGATCAAGATACCCTTGGTTTGCATTCCGCTGTGGCCAATTACTTGGGTCGTTGAATTGCGTGACTACTTGACCGGTGCGGATACCTACTATCGTGCTCACAGAGGCCAGGATTCCAATCCGATATATGAGCTTGGATCAGTCGACATCAGGACTGAGGCCAAAATATTTTTTGAAACGTTCGTTTGGTTCATTTTAGTGATCGGGCTGAACTACGCGCTACTATTTAAGGACGGAGAAGCTCGATTCCTCTTCTTTTAGCCGTTCGTAACTCAAATATGCAGTTTCTAGATAGATACGGTTGGAAGTTTCGCATAGAACTAGCCTCTTGAGTCATCAAAAAAACAACGAATGACAATTTTCGGGGCGTTGCATCGTAGCGAATGCAGTCGTTTCTAATGGCAGCAATGGGCCCTTCACGAAAGAGGTGGTTGGAACAAGTATGCTCTCCGTGTCTCCACATTGCCTTGGTAATGCAGTCGTATTTCTGACAACGTCTATCAGTGGTTTGTTTTGGACCGGCTCAGTCATGAAACTGGAAATGAGATAATGGACGAAGACGAAGAAAAGATCGAAGGCCGCCTGCATGGCGAACAGATTGAGCCTGAGCAACCCGACAGTATGCTCTTGCGGTTCATTTATATGCTGCTGATCGCTGCTATGATTTCTCTTGCACAAACGGTGCTGGGCGTGGCGACAGTGGTTCAGTTTGTTATCATGCTTGCAAACAAAAAGCAGCCGAATGAACGGTTGGCCGATTTTGGAACCGACTTGGGTATATGGATAGCCAAGGCCGCACGGTTCCAAATGGCTGCCAGCGACGTAAAGCCCTGGCCGTGGACCGAGCTGGACTAAACCACCTACCGGCTTGCGCCGGTGGGATTTTTTATATGCTGTTCGAGGTACTGAAGTACGATGTCTTCCGTGATTGCTCCGTTGGTGGTCGAGAAATACCCGCGCCCCCAGAACCGCTGGCCCCAGTAGCGCTTCTTGAGCTGCGGGAATTCGCGCTGCACTTTGTGAGACGATCGGCCTTTCATGAGCCGAACCAAGTCACTCACTGCAAGTTTGGGTGGAACCGAGACGAACATATGAACATGATCTGCCGACAGTACCCCGCGGATGATATCGACGCCCTTCTCATGACAGACCTGACGGCAGATGTCGCGGACACGCAATCGGACATCACCAATCAGTACTTTGTAGCGGTACTTCGTCGACCACACCAAATGATAGCGATGGTAGAAAACGCAATGGCTGCCGGTGGAATACTGCATGTCGATACCCTCTGAAAAATGAGCCTTCGACTCCGGCTGCGGCTCATTTTTCAGAGGGTATCGACATATGGTCTCTGGTTCACGCTAAAGCGACACCGACTGGAAGTCGGTGGGTTTCCTCCAAAGAGTGGATACTAAAGCTTGACGGGTGAATGACCGGATGGTGTTGCAGCGTCCCCAATCGAAGCCGAGCTTGAGCAGATGCTGTGTCGCATCCAAGGTCGTCTGTTCGCTTTGACACACCACTTCCGGCATATTTGGTCATTCTAGTGCTGGTGTATCCTGGCTAAAAACGTTGACCCAGCCTACGTCATTCCGTTTCCAGATTGAACTGACATACATTGCGTCCGTTGTCGCTTTAGTTCGTCTAAGATGTTGATTGTCACTGAGAACTGACCCGGTATTTTCACCGAGATTTGACCCACCCTCAGTTATGCGTCGTGGTTTATGACGCGGTCAATGTTTTGGTCTCCCTTTCTGTTTTCTTTGCAGCCTCAGCGCTGGCCTTGAAGCG